>DCGD01000067.1:36609-38729 GCA_002315195.1 Prevotellaceae bacterium UBA1787
GCCTGATGCAAGCCATCGCTCCAGCGGCGGCCTTCCATTATGCGCCCCGTTTGTTCGTCAACAATCTTGACTTCACCATCAATGACCACGTATTCATCGTCTTTGTTGAACATGGTGTAAGCTTTCAGCAGTTGTAGAATGGTGTGGACGCGTTCGCTTTTTACGGCGTAATCCTGCAGCATTTCGTCTTTCTTGTTCAATCGTTCCTCATCGTTGAGGCTCGTGTCTCCCTCAAGGTTTGAAAGAGCGGTGGTGATGTCAGGCAAGACGAAAAGCGTGGGATTGCCTACTTCCTTTGCAATCCATTCGTTTCCCTTGTCCGTCAAATCCACGCTTTTTTGTTTTTCATCTACAACGAAATACAACGGGTCCGTAGCCTCATGCATGCGTTTGTTGTTGTTCTCCATGTAGATTTCTTCAGTGGCAAGCATTCCGGACTTTATGCCCTGTTCGGAAAGGAACTTGATCAGCGCCTTGTTTTTAGGAAGTGCCTTGTGGCTGCGGAACAGTTCAAGGAAACCTTGCTGCTTTTTCTCCTTATCCTCCGAAGCGAGCAGACGCTTGGCTTCGGACAGGTAGTTGGTGGCCAATTTTCGTTGAACTTCATACAATCGTTCAATCAACGGTTGATATTCTTCAAACATTTGGTCGTCTCCCTTGGGCACGGGACCAGAAATAATCAACGGTGTACGGGCATCGTCAACGAGAACGGAGTCAACCTCATCGACAATGGCGTAGTTGTGTGCGCGTTGTACAAGATCAAGCGGACTTGTCGCCATGTTGTCGCGTAGATAGTCAAAGCCAAATTCATTGTTCGTTCCGAAAGTGATGTCGGCCAGGTAGGCTTTGCGTCTTTCGGGACTGTTTGGACGGTGCTTGTCTATGCAGTCAACGCTGAGTCCGTGGAACATGTAGAGCGGCCCCATCCATTCAGAGTCACGCTTGGCCAAATAATCGTTCACGGTGACCACGTGAACGCCGTTTCCGGTGAGTGCGTTCAGGAACACGGGCAAGGTGGCCACCAGGGTCTTGCCTTCGCCGGTCGCCATTTCCGCAATCTTGCCCTTATGCAGGACAACGCCTCCAAACAATTGGACATCATAATGAATCATGTTCCATAAAGTGTCGTTGCCTCCGGCAATCCAGTGATTGTGGTAAATGGCCTTGTCACCGTCAATTTCCACAAAATCATGTACGGCGGCCAAGTCTCGGTCAAAATCATTGGCTTCTACAATGATGGTTTCGTTCTGTGCAAAGCGTCTGGCCGTAGTTTTGACGATGGAGAACACATCAGGCATCACCTTGTTCAGCTCTTCTTCCATCCTTTCCAGGACATCCTTGCTCAGTTTGTCTATTTTGACGAAAATTTCCTCTCGGTCTTCAATGGGGAGTGTTTCAATTTTAGCCTTTAGTGTTTCAATCTCGGCTTTGGTGTCATCCGCGCAATGTTGCACTTGCTGCTGAATGAACTTGGTCTTTGCGCGCAGTTCATCGTTGCTCAGTTTGTCAATTTCGACAAATGCGGCCTTTATTTCGTTGACGTAAGGTTGTATTTCCTTCATGTCACGCGTGGACTTGTTTCCGAAAAGTTTGCTTAAAAAATTGTTGATATTCATCGTGTATGTATTTACTTTTATATAATGAAAATATTGTGGATAGTCACTGTTGGTGGTAGGCGTCGCTAATTGCTGAACCCTGCGAAAGGCGCGGCCGTGCAGGCGTTTGGGGAACGGATGCGCATGACCTGCGATACTGTAGGCGCGATGCAATCCGTAGTAACCGGTGTGTCGATAGTTTCTCTTTGCGCGCAATTACCGTAGAAAATGATGGGGAAAGGAATGTACGATTCCCTGACAAGATGCTCTTCGTGCGTGTCTTCGTTCAGCAATTTCCAACCCGGCGCCACCTGTATCATGATGTCCCCGGAACATTTGGGATTGTAGCTGTTGCGCAAACGGCTGATACCCGGAGTCCACGCTCCAAGCAACAGACGCTGCGAGGTATAAACGTCCTTTACCCCGGCCGATTGGATTAGGATTTCCTGCGCCCTGTCCAGTACATCGTTCAGTGCGAGTTGTTTTGTTTCCAAGAGTTTATGATTCAGATATACCTCGTTTCTT
>DCGD01000067.1:38735-45623 GCA_002315195.1 Prevotellaceae bacterium UBA1787
CACGCTTCTATGTATTGTCCCTGGCCATAGAGTGCCATGAGGTACATGTTCATAAGACTTACCGTGCGGTTGATGTAGAAAGTACCGGTTGGTATGCGGTATTTGGCCAAATCACTTGTTTCGTCATCCGTGTATCCCGTTGAAGTGACGACAATGAGAGCCTTCCCTTCGCCTACCTTGTTTTCGATGATTTTGATGAGGCGTTCCAAAGCCCCGTCCAAACGAGCATAAGTGTCCTGGATTTCCAAAGGGTAATCGTACGCGGGGTGATCCTCGTAATTGCCGGCATAATAGGTTATCGAGAGATAGTCGGTAATGGCATCCGTGCCGATACCGGTATTTTCAATGCACAATTCCGTAAAATCAGTCACGCAATCGTTGATTAATCCGCTTGTCGCGAAAGCCTTGAAACGATGATCACCCTTGAAATGATAACTGAAAGGTTCTTTCATTCCCCCCGAAGCGAAATAGCTGAAATTTCCGGACAAGTCGTTTATGGGTTTCCATTCGGCATTGTCGATGATGGCTGAAACACTGCATTTTTGATTGGCTACCATACCCCATGCGGGCATTTGTCCATAGAAAGAAGAACCACACCATTTGCCGGTCAGCATGTTGATCCAATAGGCACCGTCAGCCGCATGACCCGCTCCAAGAATGGCGGCTTCGCGGAATGGCGCAATGGAATATACCAACCCTTTGCCACTCGTGGCTACTTTCAGTTCGTCGCCAATGGTCGATACGGTCAGAAAACGCGGAGAAGACTTTTCCGCAGTCAGAACCCCTTCGTATTCATCGTCATCTACGCAATAGACCGGACGAAGCGTCTTGCGGTCCAGCCATTCTTCTGAAACGATGCCATGGTCGTAGGGAACAGTCCCCGTAGCAATGGTCGAAATACAAGCCGCACGGTTCAAATTGCTTTGCGGGTATTCAGCATGACTGTAAACCCTGCCTTCTTTCAACAGTTTCTTGAAACCGTTTTCACCATATACGGGAAGAAATGCATTCATGTAGTCCGTCCTGAGTCTGTCGATGGTGATGTTTACCACCACGCGCGGCTGCGGATTGACATCCTGGGCATCGGCTGAAGTAAAAACTATTGTTGAAATGAGGGAGGGTAAAATATAGTATATCGTTTTCATGGTATCATAGATAGAAGTGTATGGATTTAATGTTTTCGCAAAATCTTGGTTCGTTCCACAAGGTAGCCGGTCAAACTTCTGACTGGCAGGCAAATTGCCAAGAGAATGAATTCCGCACTGATTTTTTGAGGAAGGATGGGTATGAGGAGAAGGAAAAGCGAGATGAACACGCCCCACCAGGTGAGAAATTGGCTGCGCTTGTTCTTGTGTTCCTTTCGGATAACCTCAAAGATGCCAATCAAGGGAATGGGATTGAAGAACAACACCAACCAGTTGCTGCCGACCGCTGGATGCTTGGAAAAGAAAAACATGAATGTGACAAGACAACCCACGATACCTTCCGTGAACAAAAGAAACGAATCGTAACTCCACGTCATTTTCTTACGCAAAACATCCAAACAACTGATGAACAAGGTCAATGCCAGCATCATGAGAGAAAGCATCATGGGAGAAAAGGGAAAATCGGCAGTTTTTTCCGCAGGGACGTCAGGGTCAAAAAACTTTACGTCACGAACGAATCGATATGCTTTGTTTCTCGTAAAAAGAAGTGCTTTGTTGTCAAGGTGCTTTGCGAGATAGGAAGGTGCGAATTCTTGAATACTATCGGACACATCCTTGTCGACTTCCGCACCTAACAGCAAATCTTGTCCAAAAGAAACCCATTTGTGACCTTTGCAGTGTTCATGCAGTATGTCGCGTATGGTATGTTTCTCCGTGTCTATTGACATGTCCAGAAAACCATATTCCGCGCAATCCACAATCTTGTCGCGAATTCTCGTCGCGCAGTTGTCATAAATGAAATTATAACGGTAAGTCCATCCTGGTGTCGTACAGTCCGTGACCACCGATTGATACAATTTGTAGGCGGCCTTGCTGCTGTAAAGAAGGCGTTGCGCCGTGATGGAAATATGCCTGTCAAGGTAACTTTGTTTGAAGATAGACCAAGGGCATGCCGACGAAGTGTAATCGGTAAGTCCAAGCATGAAACGCAAAGCAAAATTGGGAACATTGAAATCAAAAACACCATAATGGACTACGATGGAATCCTGAGTGGCGCAATTTACAAATCCAATGGCGGTGTGCCCGTAGTATTCATATATTTCAGATCCCGGGTCACAAGTAATCAACCATACTTGCAGCGAATCATTTTCTGATGCTGGCATCATGACGCTTTGTGCCTGCGCCGTCAGGGGCAAAAGCACAGTAAACAATAAAACTCTTAGGTGTCGCAACAACATATCCATGTCAAATAAGTGCAAAAATACAACAAAATCCCTTCAATCTTAGCAGTTGAAAGTGTTATTTTAGGTAAAGGTGCGATTTTTAGCCAAATACAAAGTGTCGCGAGAAATAAAAGAGAAAAATATGCTCATAAATGGCGCTTGGTTTGACGCAATTTGTCCTGAATTATTCAGTCGCTCCTGTCTTTTTCAGTTTACTTGACTGCCTCCCGAAAAGTTTACTCCACCTTGGTGTTTGGACTTTATTGCGTGGTTGTTGTTTTGGAAAAGTGCAGAAGCCTAGTATATACATCTGCTTATCGAGGTGCTTATCTCTTTAACTTGCATGCAATACATGTCGTGAAAATGAAAATTGGAAAAATAGATTGCAAGACTCATGAATTTTAGGGAAAAATAACGATGCTCCAGGAAAAAAACGTATCTTTGCAAGATAATATTTTATGAGAAAAGACATGGGAACCAAGGTGCAGGTAAGTAGGATTCTTTTTTTCTTCATTGTTTTGTTGGTTGTTATCATAAGTGAAGTCCAGGCGCAAGGCATTGTGCCCACCACGAAGGAATATATACCCAAGTGGAGAAACGGCTATTTGGATATTCACAGCCTATCTACGGGAAGGGGGGATTGTACGTTTGTCGTCATGCCGGACGGAACCTCAATGCTGATAGATGCCGGTGATGTCGGTACGGCTTGGCACGTTGCGCAGCCGAATGACACCAAGACTCCAGGGGAATGGATATCCAAGTATATCCATGACTTTTCCGTCAACTTGCCACATAGAGACACCGTGGATTATTTTTACCTTACGCATTACCATTCGGACCATGTGGGAGTTCCCGGACAGATAAAAGGCTATAATCACGGATATGGCATCTGTGGCATCACGCGTGTTGGAGAAGACATACATTTCAATAAAATTGTTGATAGGGATTGTCCAAACTACAACTATCCCAGTCGTGAATATATTACCAAAGAACCATTCTTTCATGAGTACATCAAATTTGTAGAATACCAAAACAAAAGTTGCGGTACGGCGGTGGAGAAATTTCAGGTGGGTTCCAAAAAGCAATTTCGTCTGTTGCATGACGCGAAGCCCTATAAAAAGAATTTTGAGGTTTATAACATCGCCGGCAATGGTTACATACATACGGGGAAAGGAAGCGGGACACGTTTCATGTATGACGAGGATGTCAACATATTTGATGAGAACATGAACAGTTGCGTCATTCTCATGAAATATGGCAAGTTCAGTTATTACAATGGAGGAGACATAGGCGGTGGTCCGAACAAGTCATACAAGGCAAAGCACCGTGATGCGGAAACGCAGATTGCGAAGTTGATAGGAAGGCATGTGACCATGATCAAACCTGACCATCACGGTTGGAAGGAGAGTTCCAATGGTTATTTTCTGAAGGTGCTTAGTCAGGAACTGATTGTGGCAATGTGCTGTAACAAAAACCATCCATATGCGGGAACGCTTGCCCGCTTGGCGGATCCGATGACTTACGATACGCCTCGTCAATTCTACATTACCAATGATGGAAGCAAAGAGCGCATTGATGGTGTAGATTCCACCTTGTGGAAAAATTTCGTGCCTCATTACGGGCATGTGGTGGTGCGTGTTTATGAGGGTGGCTTGCGCTATCAGACCTTTGTATTGGATGCAAAGATACCTGATTATCATGTGCTTTACAAGTCGGAAATAAAGGAGTTGTAGTTGGCTATGAAATGGTTTTTCTTGATTTGGATATTGTTCGCGGCAAGTGTTTGTTGTTCGTCACTGGCCAACGCCCAAAGCGAACGGCAGCGTTTGCGCATAATGTCCTATAACACGCATCACAGTGAAGGCATGGATGGCAAGTTGGACTTGGAGCGTCTGGCGCGTGTCATTACCAGCCAGGGACCTACCTTGGTAGCGCTTCAGGAACTTGACAGCGTGACCGAACGCGCAAATCGTGTTTTTCAATTGGAGAAAATCGCAAAATTGACCAACATGAACGGTGTTTTTGCCAAGGCCATACCTTATGGAGGCGGAAGTTATGGCAACGGCATACTGAGCAAGGAAACGCCATTGAGTGTGAAAAGTACTCCTGTTCCGGGCGCGGAGCGGCGGCTGTTGTTAATGGCCGAATTTGAAAATTATGTGTTTGCCTGTACGCATCTCGACGGAAGTGAGGCTTATCTTGATTCGGCTTATGCCATTATTCGGCGCGAGGCTGTTCAGTGGAAGAAACCATTCATTATTGCCGGTGACTGGAACTGTCGTCCTNNNNCCGATAATAAGTTCATCAAGAATCTTAAGAAGGATTTCATCATCATTACCGATGAGAACTCCGTACCATACGATGAACCAACCTATTGCATTGATTACATCGCAGCGTTGGATCGATATGCCACGTTTGATGTCGTACGCAAATGGGTGATAAAAGGCAGCGTTTCATCGGATCATTGTCCTACCTGTGCTACGGTGGACATGAAACCTCGTGCTACAGGTTTGGGCGATGTACAGGGAAAGAGAAATAGTTTGTCGGTTGAAGACAACAGAATTGAATTTCCCGACGCCGATGCAAACGGACGTGTGGTCATATTCACAACGGATGGAAAGAAGGTGTATGACGGAATACCGAAACCCGTCAGCGTGGAACGTGGAAATTATGTCATTCTTCTTGAAAACGAGACAGTAAAAGTGCGTGTAAATTAATAAAAGAATAACATGAAATCAGTGAATTTAAATTTGAACCTTGTTTGTGTATGGATGTTGCTGTTATGCCTTGGTTCAGTGCAGACTACCTTGGCGAGAGGAATACGCCCATTGCGCTTGATGTCCTATAATACACATCATAGCGAGGGCATGGACAAGGTACTTGACGTGAATCGCATTTGTAACATTATTAAACTTCAGAACCCGGATATTCTTGCACTACAGGAATTGGACAGCATGACGGATCGAACCGGAAAGGTGTATCAATTGGCGGAGATGGCAAAGAAGACAAAACTTCATGCCACGTTTGCCAGTGCGCTTCACAACTATCGGGGGGGCAGTTACGGCAATGGAATATTGAGCAAGGAGAAACCGCTGAGCGTAAAACGCATTGCGCTTCCTGGGCGGGAGCAGAGAATACTGTTGGTTGCGGAGTTCAAGGATTTCGTGTTCGCCTGTACGCATCTTGACGGTCTGGAAGAGAACTTGGCCGCATCTCATAGGATTATACTTGAAGAATCGTCAAATTGGAACAAACCTTTTTTCATTGCCGGAGATTGGAACTGCCGCCCGGACAGTAGATTCATCGCCTCCATGAAAGAGAATTTCAAAATTGTCACTTACGAAAATTCGGTACCGTTTGAGCATCCCACTTATTGCATAGATTATATCGCAGTCCGCGACGACAAAAGCCAGGTCTCAACGGTGTGTAAATGGACGGTGGCGGGAAGCAATGCTTCCGATCATTGTCCCGTGTGTGCGGTAGTTAATTTGGCAATACCTGATAAAAACAATCCATAGGTGTGTGGCAATTGTCCTTTTTATTGTAATTTTACGGCTGAATTGAAAATAAATAATTATGCGATATTTGGGAAAAAGAAAATGTGATTTTGTGTTGCAGGGTGTGTTGCTTCTGGTAGTTGCTGTTATTCCTCAAGTGCTTCGTGCGGAAAGGGAATACAAGACGGTACGTTTCATGACATATAATGTCCGCCATTGTTCCGGTATGGACAATGTTGTAAATATCAAACGAACAGCGGGGGTCATCAGTGCGCAGGAACCTGACGTTTGCGCCATCCAGGAATTGGACAGCATGGTGAGCCGAAGCGGCAAGACTTATCAAATCAATGGGCTTGCACGCTTCTCCGGCTTGAAATACGCATATTTTGCAAAAGCCATACCACTCAGCGGTGGTGCTTATGGCGTAGGCATCATCAGCAAAACCCCGGCGTTGTCGGTGAAAAAGATACCATTGCCGGGGACAGAGGCGCGAGTGTTGCTGATAGTGGAATTTGAGGACTATGTATATGCGTGTACGCATTTCGACTTGGATGACAACGAGCGCATGAACTCCGTTGAATTGGTAAAACAAGAAATTAAAGGCTGGAGGAAACCGTTCATTATCGCCGGCGATTGGAACGATACGCCCACTTCAAAATTCATAACGGAACTTAAAAAAGACTTGACGTTGTTCAATACCGCTTTTACATTTCCCGCGAACAATCCAACGTCTTGCATTGATTACATCGCAACTTATACGAAACGTTATCCTGCGGAATGTGTCAAGAGTTGGGTTCCCGCCAACGATGTGGAATCGGACCATCGTCCCCTTGTAGCGGATTTGAAAATACCAATTCCAACCGGCGTTGGCGATGTGACGGAAAACAGGGTGAAAGTGTCAGTCAGAGGCAATACCCTTTCTTTTTCAGGAACAACGGAGCAAGATGTGGTGAGTGTATATACCCTGGATGCGGTGAAGGTTGTTGAGCGAGTGGCGCCTCAGGACATAAAACTCCTTCCCGG
>DCGD01000043.1:0-5554 GCA_002315195.1 Prevotellaceae bacterium UBA1787
CTGACCTCACCTTCAAGAGGATATTCTGCGAGCACAAGCACCTGCTCATATCCTTCCTCGCCGCCCTTCTGCCCTTGAAGTGCGGCGAGGAAATTGTGGTCTAAGAGTACCTTCCCTCCGAGTTCGTTCCCGAGACGCTGATGGAGAAGCGCAACTCCATCGTTGACGTTCGGTGCAGGGACGTTGCGGGCCGTTCTTTCATCGTTGAGATGTAGATGCATTGGCAGCCCTGGTTCATGCAGAAAATGCTGTTCAACGCCTCGAAGGTGTACGTCCGTCAGTTGGACAAGAGCGTGCAGTTCAAGCAGTTGATGCCGGTTTACGTCTTGCCTTGATAAACGACGACTACGAGGAGGGCGAGGAGTACTACCACCACTACAGCATCATCGAGGACCAGCACAGCGGGCGCGTGATAGAGGGCATGGAGTTCGTTCAGGTGGTGCTCCGGAAATTCAGGGCTTCGTCCTACTCGGACAGGAAGATGCAGTTTCTGTGGCTTCGCTTCCTCACTGAGATAGACGAGAGGACGCACTGCGTGGACGAGAAGTTGCTCTCCAACGCCGACATCTGCTCCGCTTTCGGCATCCTTGAAGAGTCCGGCTACTGCGATCGCGAGATGTATTACTACGACAAGTTTTGGGATGGCGTGCGCATGGAAGTCACGTCGGAGGCCTACCACAAGGAGCAGGAAGCGCTGTGGAGGGCGGAAGGCATGGAAAAGGGTATGGCTGAAGGTTTGGAAAAAGGCATGGAAAAAGGGCGGTTGGATGGAGAGCGTCAGAAAGCCGTTGAAATCGCAAGAAGGCTGGAGTCCCTCGGTTTGACGTCCGAGCAGATAGCCATGTCGACCGATCTCCCCGAGGAAGAGGTCCGAAGCCTCGCCTGATGCCGTTGTTGTCCCGTAAAAGAACAAGACCGTACATCTTTGGTACGGTCTCGTTGATTGGTTCATATTTCCCTGTGGAAAAAGAATATGGGTATCTTATGGGTAGTATGAGGTACAGGTTAGATGTCAAAACCCGATGGTTTGCAATGCTTTGTCAACCAAAATTCCGTCAGTCATCTGCAATGTGCAGGGTCCGTTCTTGTGCGTCTTGAATTGGATGGTGAACAAGTCATTGCTGCCGTTCAGCGTGGGTTGGTTGCCTACATTGATTAATGTGGGATAGAGCGATTTCTTTCCATTGGAGTGGAGGCGGTCATGTGTGAAGTTTTCCATTTTTGCTGTTTCCAAGGTGACCATTCCGACATACTCATATTCGGCAGGTGAGTAAGCCAAGGCGAAACTGAGCGCATTGACGGCTTTCATTCCGAACCCGCGAACGGTTAGTTCCACCATTTCACCTTTTTTGTAGTATTTCTTGTTCGGTATGAGTACCAGTTTGCCGGACAGTGTGTCGTTGTTCTCAGAATGCGTCTTTCCCCTTATTTCCACGGCTGCATTGGAAATGTCGTATGCGTCAATCAGTTGGTTGCCGTTGATGTCGCCCTTGCTCACATAACCTTCAAAATCTTTGTCACCGAAACGCAATCCCGTGTAATTCATGTAAGATGTAAGGTCGTTATCGTCAAGTATTTTGTCGCCCGTAATGTCTCCGGGAATGTAGTAAGGAGTCCCTTCGGTTCTGAAAACGTACATTTCCTGTCCGGAACCAAATTTTCCATAGCCACTTGAGACGCAGATTTTCACATAGCGTGCCACTGGGTGCTTGTCGAAGAGGAATGTCTTGCTTTTGTTGTCGCATGCCCAGGTAAAACAACCTGCTTTGGTCCAATCAGACCGGTTCTTGCTGGTGTAGATTTCTCCGGAGAGAAGCATGCCATTTGTACCTACCTGACGGGGCAGATATTCCAGTTTTTCAAGAGTATTGACAGAGTGCAGGTCGCAGACGAGTTCGAACGGGGTCGCTTCCTTTCCCCATTCGGTATGCCACATGGTATTTTCATCGAAGTCAAACAGTTTGCCGGGTTGGTGTCCCTCTTGTGAAGGCGCACTGCATGAGGCGGTGATGCCATGAATGGCAAATTCGAGTGGATTGGCGGCGGTTTGAACGTGGAGTGTTTCCCATTCGGAATGTCCACTTTTGTTGACGGCGCGGACTTGGAAAGTATAGTCTGTTTCAAGTTGCAAGTCGCCAAACTCCAAATAGGTTTTACGAATTCCGGTGTACAACATACTGTCGAAAAGAATTTCATAACAGTCGGCATTTTCCATCTTGTCCCAGTGAGGTGTGAGACTATATGGCAGACGGACACTGTCTGGTACGTTCAGGTTGGTGGGTATATCGAGAGTACCCTCTTTTCGGAAAAGTCCATTGTCTTTTCCGAAAACATATCCTTTGACCATAATTTCCGTGGTGGTGGTAGTAATATCGTATGCATCCAGACGAATATATACAACGGGATTTCCAAGCAGTTTGACCTTGGAAAATGGTGAATCGGGTGTGCTGTATGCATTCATGTCCGTGTCCTCCATATAGAGGATGGTGTTCTTGTGCTTCCTGAATTCTGCCATGTCGTGTGAGACATGAAGTTTGACTTTCCTTCCGTTCAACGTCACCACAACATCCTTGGGTTTTTGGGAAACGTTGATGGTCAAGGTGAAGGCTTTTTTGGTGATCATTCCTTCATAGTGTCCTTTAGTCGGTTCAATGGTCATTTTGGCGACGCCGTCCTTCAAACTGGAACGGATGAGAGTGGTTGCGGTGTCGCCGTGGAGATACGCTTCCGTTGTACCGTCATCATCGTATTCGGTAAACTGGCTTTCTCCGTATGGGTACCATTCATAGGAACGGATATGTTTTACGTATTGTTTCGGATTGTTGTGTGCATAAGTGATTGGCAGAATGGTGCCGCCTTTCACGAAGATGGGAAGTTTCCAAATGGGGGCTTCAAAATTATTGAGTACATAGCCGCCTTCATAAATTCGGCTGGTAAAGAGATCGTACCAATGTCCCTTGGGAAGGTATATGCCATTGCGGATGTCATTGCCGCAAGCGTCGGCTTCGGTGTTCTGATAGATGGGAGCGATGAGGAACCATGGACCGAACATGAATTGATACTGCGTGTTTTTGCCTAAGGTATAGCGGTTGCAATCCTCGAGGAACATGGCTCTGATCATGGGTAGTCCATTGACCGACTGGTGGGCAACGGAGTAGATGTAAGGCATGAGAATGCTTTTCAGTTTTAGGTAGAAGCGGTTGATGCTGGTGGCTGGTTCACCCAGTGCATGGGGGTATTTTTCATTCGATCCCCAACCGTCCATGTTAAGTTGCAGCGGAGTGAAGGTTTTCCATTGGAAATCGCGTATGTTGACCGCCATGTTCCTGCCTCCGAAAATGCCATCCATGACACTGCCGATGTTGGGCATTCCCGACAACCCCGCCCCGATATACGTGGGTATGTGGAAGCGGATGTATTCCCATTGACCGCCTGTTTGGTCACCGCTCCAAACGCCTGCATAGCGTTGCGTGCCTGCCCATCCGTCCAAAGTGACAATCATGGGTCGTGCATTCTGTCCAAGTTCGGGCATGAGTCGCGCCACTTCCGAAATGCCATTGAGTCCGAAGGAATATCCATCGCCCACCCAAGCCACGTCGGTCTTGAGTACTCGTACTCCGGCAGTTCCGATTTCCTTGACAATGTCGCGCTGAAGTAAGGGTTTGAGGGAGTCAATGGGATGCAGGTCAGACTGTGTCCACAACCCCATTTCCACGCCGTTCTTGTGCGCATAGTCTCCAAATTCTTTTAGGTTTTGGATGTTGCCGTCGAGGGTTTCCGCCTGTCCGTAGCCTGCTCCATAACCATCATTGGGCAGAATCCAACCAAGAGGCATGTCATGCTTTTTGTAACGGTCGATGACGGCGCGTGCGGAAAACTGGTAATTGTTCTTTTCACCATTGAGTGTTTCCTGAACGCCACCATTGTCTTTCATGCTTTCCTCATAGCGTTTACCGTCCTCAAAAAGAATGCCTTTGTTTTCGGATTCTTTCCAAAAGTCTCGGTTGTAGGCGTTGAGGTGACCTTCGTAAAAACCGAACTTGGGTAGTAGGATTGGTTGCCCCGTCAACTGATAGTAGTCGTTGAGCAAAGAAACGGCACCGTTGTCAATCATGTAGAACACGTCCAAATAGTCGCTGTTGTGTTCTATGGTGATTTCGCCCGGTTTCGTCGAACCGAAATCATATCGCCCGGGTTGGAAGGTGTGGCACAAAAGTGCGTAGCCGTTTGTTGACCAATAGAAAGGGCAGGGGGAAGCCACACCGCCATCCGTCCAACTGTTTTCGTTGACGATGTTGATTTGTTGTCCCTTGTGTGTGAAACGTCCGTTTTGTACGCCACCGCCAAAGAAAAACTCATTCTTTGCCTCACGCAGACGGATGTTGTATTTTTCGTTGGTTATGGCAATGGGTGACAGTTCTTCGACTACCATTTTGTTTCGTTTGGTGTCGAAAACTCTCATCAACCCTGTTTTTTTGTCTATTTCAATTTTGATTTCAGATGTTGAGATGGTGAAAGTGTTTCCTGAGGAAAGTACATTCAGGTTGGTGACGGTGCGATGTGGGTTGTCGATTAGAATTTGGGCTTTCGGTTCTGCCTCAGGATTGCGCAAAGGGCGGTTCTTGCTGTCTTGGAAAAGTCGGAAGATACGGTCTCCGTAGAAGTCAAACAGCCGGTTTCCTGAAACAAACTCAAGCCGTACGGTATGCTCATCGATTTTTTCAATGGCTGTGACCTTGTCGTCTTGTGCAGTTGCGGTCAATGTTGGAAATACGAATACAGAAAATGCAAAAACAGTGCAACACAGTCGCATGAACCTATTGTGAAGGTATTCTGAAATCATATTGGTGTGGTATTACGTTACTTGATATTCTTTTTCATCCAAACGAAGAACCATATTTGAGAAATGACAAAAACAATGGCGCAGATGATGCCTGAGATTGTCATATTTAGGTTGAAGGCAAACTTGGAATTGAGGACAAATGCCGTGCATACTATCAGCATAAAGGTTGCCGGTACCTGCGTGATGAAATAAGGTTTTTTGTTGATGGCCAGATAAATTGTCAGCATCCAAAGGGTGATGACCGACAATGTTTGGTTTCCCCAACCGAAAAATTGCCAAATGACATTGAAACCATTGGGATTGTTGATTTGCCACATCAAGACAAAGAAAGAAACGGCAAAAATCGGTATGGCGATGAAGAAACGGTTCAAAATCCTTTTCTGTTTCACATGCAGGAAATCCGCGATGATGAGACGGCAGGAGCGGAGTGCCGTGTCGCCGCTGGTAATCGGTGCAGCAACCACGCCGAGCAGGGCGAGAATGCCTCCCAACGTTCCCAACCATTCGTTGTTGATTAAATTGACAACAACGGGAGCCGAAGTAAGGAATCCCGTTTCTTTGGCATCTTCAATCAGTTGCATGCCCGGGGCGGGAGAACCATAGAAGAAATACATGGCGACGGTCGCCCAAATCAGCGCGACGATGCCTTCGGTAATCATGGAGCCATAGAATATGGGGCGTCCCAATTTTTCGGATTTCATGCAGCGTGCC
>DCGD01000043.1:5593-7012 GCA_002315195.1 Prevotellaceae bacterium UBA1787
GACTCTGCGTAGCGTGAAAACCGCTGATGGCTCCGCAGGCGATGGTGATGAACATACATGGGAAAATACTGTCCGTGAAATTTTTTGGGTCTGTCGCTGCTCCAAAGTTGTGGAAACCATCCCATAATTCAGGCAGCTGCGGCATCTTGATGACGAGGCATACAAACAAGGCAACGGCCATGAAAAGGAGGGAAACGGCAAAGATGGGATAAATGCGTCCGATGAGTTTGTCAATGGGAAGAACCGTGGCTACAAGGTAATAGATGAAGATGACAACAATCCATATCGTGTCCGAGCCCCAGATGCCGGAAAGAATGATGGCGGGGCTGTAAACAAACACGGTTCCTACCATAATGAGAAGGAACACGGAGAAAACCAACATCAATTGTTTCGTATATTTTCCAAGATAATCGCCAATCAAATCGGGAAGCCCCGCTCCATTATGGCGCATGGAGAGCATGCCACTCAGGTAATCATGAACAGACCCGGCGAAGATGCACCCAAACACAATCCACAAGTAGGCGACGGGACCGAACTTGGCGCCCATGATGGCACCGAAGATGGGACCGGTTCCGGCAATGTTCAAAAATTGTATCATGAAAACTTTCCAACTTGGGAGTACGATGAAATCAACGCCATCCGCATTCTTGATGGCTGGAGTTTTACGGTCGTCCGGATTAAAAACGCGTTCCACGTAACGTCCGTACAGGAAATAGCCCAATATTAGGGCCACCATAGAAATAAAAAACGTTATCATTTTTTGTTTGTATTTGTTTGTGTTAAATTAAACTACAAAGTTACTGAAATTTGAAAGATATTCCAAACAAATAGTTTTTTTCCCCCATTATTTCTGTCATTTCAAGACATGCAATCGGCAAAGTGCAGCCATGTTATTCGTCGTGTAGTTCTCTGATAAGTTGAGGTGTAATACAAAAACGGAAAAGGCACGTTCCGGTGCAGAACGTGCCTTTTAGGGAAAATTGGAAAACTTTCAAATTACATCATGCCGCCCATGCCTTGAGGACCTCCCATAGGCATTTCGGGCTTTTCTTCTTTCTTGTCGCAGATGACACATTCCGTTGTCAGGAACATGCCTGCCACAGATGCGGCATTCTCAAGAGCGACGCGCCTAACCTTGGCAGGGTCAACCACACCGGCTTCACGGAGGTTTTCAAAGATTTCCTTCTTTGCGTTGAAACCATAGTCACCTTCGCCCTCGCGTACCTTGTTTACGATGACTGCGCCTTCGAGTCCAGCATTGCTGCAAATCTGGCGGAGAGGTTCTTCAATGGCGCGGCGGATGATGGCAATACCTGTGTTTTCATCTTCGTTCTCACCCTTGAGACCGTCAAGTGCTTTCTGTGCGCGGATGTAAGCAACGCCACCGCCGGCAACGATACCTTCTTCAATGGCAGCGCG
>DCGD01000061.1 GCA_002315195.1 Prevotellaceae bacterium UBA1787
GCGCACTGACCGCCTCCAAGTCCATTGACAAACTCGAGTTGATGCAAAAAGCACTGGAGCGCGACCGCTTCGTCTCGTTCTGGGGGTGACCACTTTGTCTCATTGTCATTATCGATGGCTCAGGAAACATATAAAACCTTTGAGGTAAGAAATGAAGACGTGTCGCTTCGTTTCTCCTGTAGAAACTATGGCAAGCATCTCAGGCAAGCCATAGACAACCTGCGCGCCAAGCAAGATGACAAGGCATGGGAGAGGGTTGAATCTCATTTTGCCTCAAACGATGAAAATGTGAAATTCATTTTTGACGGAGAGGAACAAGAAGGTAGAAATCTTACCCGATTGGCGGTTTTCTTTGAACAAACTGAATATCCGCTTCGCGTGAAACCCTTACGGCGAGGCGTTCACATCACCGATTTCCGCATTGCCGACCACAGCTCTGATGCCGCAATGGATGACGACGACGAACCATTGATGTATGGCACGCTGAACTTCAAGAACCAAGTCGGCAGAACAGATATGGCTGTACACTACACCAAGAACGGAAAAGATATGAAAATGTCATTCCGTACAGAGGTGCTAAGCTACAAAATGGATTACCGCACCGACCTTAAGAGTATCATTGCCGACATTGAAGAGGAATACTCCATGCTCAGTTATGCCTTTTTGAAGAAAACATATCTCAGCTACAAAGAAAAGCACGGCGACAGCTCAGACCTTATATGGTGGCAGATATTCCAACAATGTTACAAGAGCATCGTGGACGCCACGAAGATTATCATCAACTCACCCAATCGGCGTCTGAAAGCCGTGGTCAAGAACGAACGCGCGGAACGACTTCGCAACCTGGACCCCACAATCGAAAACGAGTACTTGTTTCATCAGGACGACCCGCACCATTTATACCGCACTGAAGACATGATTCTGTCAAAGGACACGGTGGAAAACCGTTTCCTGAAATATGCCATTCGCGAAATCCATAGACGTTTTGGCATCGTGCGTGAACATATCAAGAATACATTGAAGGTAAGCGACGAAAAGATAGCAGGCGGACTCAATGTGATGGACGAAGAACTGGGACGGCTTGCACGTCATCCCTTCTTCCGCCCAATTGGTCAGTTCAAGGGTTTCACGCAAGACTCTTTGGTGATGAAACGCGGCCGTGGCTATAGTGACATCTACCGAAACTGGCTCCTGCTGCAATGTGGTTACGAACTTGAGGACGGAATACGCAGACTTGAGGTGAAGGATGTGTCTGAACTCTATGAGATATGGTGCTTCATCAAAGTAAAGAACATGGTACAGAGCATCCTCAATACCCATAAAGGAGATGTAGTCACCAAGACTTCAGGCAAGCAACTTTCAACAGGCTTCATCAAGCAACTGCTATTTGGACAGCAGTCTGAGGTAAAATTTGAGCGGGAAGGTGTGGAACTTGCCACCGTGTCGTACAATGCCGAAGTGGAGCGGGAAAACACCGACGCAACCTCAGCCATTGACGATACCAAAACCTTTACAACCGTTCAAAGACCGGACATCGTACTCCGTCTCTCAAAAAAGGACAATGACGACATCGTTTACACATACCTCTTCGATGCAAAGTACCGACTGGACGATTCCCACATAAATGGTGATGATGTGCCTCCAGAAGATGCTATCAATCAGATGCATCGCTACCGTGACGCCATCTACTACGAAGCTCTCGACAATGGAATAAAGCGAGAGATTGTGGGTGGCTATGTGCTTTATCCCGGCAACATGGATGCCGGGCATGTGCGCAACTCATACTATCACAAGAGCCACGAACAGATTGGCATCGGTGCTTTCCCACTCAAGCCCGGCGGATATTGGACGGATGCTGAAGGCAACCTTCATCTTGATCCCAACAGCAGCGAAAGCGTACTTTACAAGCAAATAGAAACTTGGCTGATGGATGAAGACCGTCGTCAACACCTGCTTGAGAAAAGCGCGCCGCAGAGGGGACTGGAATATGCGGATGAAAGACACGCGGGTATTTCCGTTACCGATGCGCAATGCATCATGATTGTGCTGAATAGCATGGTTAATAAAATAACAAATATTGTACGTACAGGGAAATATGGTATTGGTTTGGATTACAGCCGCGACTCGGATGCATTTGTTTCAGAAGTCATGAAGTGCCATTATGCCATATTCCACAATTGGAATTCTTCACAGGTATATAAGATAAGCAAAATGCACTTGTTACCCAAGGTTGATGTCATGGATGGTATCACCAGACGCAAATACACGGGCTATGACAGATACCTAATACTTGACATCGTTCCGAAAGAAGTTGTTACGGAACCACTCAGAGTCAATCGGTTAAGTAAGGGTGGTGAAGAAGGGCGATATGATCCAAGAATTGTTTCCTTGGGAATTGGCATCAAGACAAAAAGCAAAGAATGAGTCCACTTAAAAAGCATGGATAATCAATGTTTTAAAAATCCAAAAAATCAAAAGTCTTGACTTATTCAAGGAAACTCAAGAATAAAACCGTTTCCATTGCATAAAAGAGGTCAATCGCATGGTCTTCAGGTCGTTTGAATATCGGGTTGTACGGCATGCGGCAACATCTATGGAGACCACCCTTGTTTCAGTCTTGGTACAAAGTCGCCAAAAGAACTGAAACGAAAATGAGTGGCGACAAGCCGTCTGTTCACGACCGAAAATCAAACATCAACTTTTCTCATTCTAGGTATTTTCTCCCATGCCATCCAATG
>DCGD01000066.1:0-157 GCA_002315195.1 Prevotellaceae bacterium UBA1787
TTCTTGATTCCTCGTAAAGACTCCATGCTGTATCATCTGTCACCACCCCTTGTCTTTTCGTCGGGATGAAGCATTCCGTTCCTATCCCAATTGCGAAGAGTTGTAGTGGTTACACCCAAGGCGTCAGCAGCCTCTCCTATGGTTAATAATCGTTTCA
>DCGD01000066.1:201-12616 GCA_002315195.1 Prevotellaceae bacterium UBA1787
AAACTTGCAAATATTTTATATAAAAATTTATAATTATTTATAAATATCATCTAACAGCAACTTACCCTCATTCAGGAGTGACTTGTTTCTTTTGGTGTATATCACAGTGGGAGCATTAAATTTCAGGTTTTCCTTCAATAATTTCGGGTAATCTTTGTGAGTAATAGGCAGAATATCGTAACCTTGGGACATCAACTCCTCTACCAAAAACGAGTTGTTCGCCAACTGTGTTCTTGCTTCTTCAAATTGTGCTTTCTCCATTTCATCAAGTCCGGCAATATCCCAATTTGATGCGTTTTCAAACAACTCTATTATGGAAATCTGAGGATTGTGTTGGAAGCAGTTTACATAAATTTCATTCTTGCGCTTGGTCCAAATCTTTGGAATTAATGCAAGAGTAACCCAGTATGTCAATTCCTGTCTTATCATAATGTACCTCCTACCGTTTTTGCTATTACTATCGGAACAATGCACTTTGCTCCTTTTTGAGTTAACAATTTACCAACTTCTTTTGATCAATTCGTGACTAATAGGAATGCTTATTTATATGGGCAAATTTTGTGGCGAAGGTTCGTTTTCACACCTTTTTGGAATTGGTGAGATAGAATACGTGGGGTAAAGCCGGTAGAATACAAAAAATCAACGTAGAACCATAAGCGTGTCCGGTCATGTCGCCATGCCGAGGAGAAAATATCGCCTTTGGATTGTCGGTCCTCAGGCGATATTTTTCAGTTTGTTTGCAAGCGTTGGAGTCTCAGTGGTATGCAATCATTTCAAAATGGCTTTTCGGCTGCCTATTTCAGGTTTTCCATCCACTTTTCCATGAGTTTCGGCCAAATGCCTGCGGCTTTGGCTATGTGAGCGCGCATACCGTAGCCATGTCCACCGGTAGGGTATATGTGCAGTTCAACGGGTACTTTTTTGTTGCGGAGGGCTTGTGTGATGACAAGTGCGCTGTTGCAGAGACCATCGTCGGCGGATTGGAAAACGAAGGTAGGCGGAGTGGTTTCGTCCACGGTAAGTTCAGGTGTCAGAGTATTGTTTTCGCCGAGGTCCATGTAGGCGGGATAGATGAGCGCCGCGAAATCCACGTTCAGAGGTTGTTTGTCAATTTCGTCACAAGGATGGTAGGAAGGAATTTTGTGGCGTGTGGCGGTACGGCACGACAGACTGGCTCCGGCGGAGAAGCCCATGATGCCAACCTTTTTGCCCGGGTTCTCAGCCCTGACCATGCGCACGGCGCGCTGGGCATCCTGCAAGGCGCCATCCCTGTCGTTTGGGACGCGGTAGCGGAGGATGTAGGCGGTATAGCCGAGGCAGTTGAGCCACTGTGCAATCTCGGTACCTTCATGGTTGATGGCG
This sequence comes from Prevotellaceae bacterium UBA1787, assembly GCA_002315195.1. The sequence goes on from DCGD01000066.1 coordinate 1,564, forward strand.
AGGATTCCGTAGCCGCCTCCGGGACAGATGATGATGACCTTGTCGCGGTTGCTGTTTTTTACGGGGAATTTTTCCAAGGTGGGGAAGGGCATTTTTCTGATGCGCAGAATGTCGTCGTCTCCCATGGTTTGTTCCATGTCGCCTTTTTTCAAGGTTACGTTGTCGGGAAGTTTCTGGGGCCAAATGTTTACTTCCTTGTTTTCAGCGAAAGCGTTCATGCCAAGTGTCATGGATAGAATAACTGTTAAGAGATGATTTTTCATGGTTGTTGTGTTAATGGTAGCAAAGATAGCAAGGATAAAAGTATTATGTTTGGTTTTGATGAGAAAAAAAACGTCGCTTTCAGTTTTTTCGTAATCTTGTAAATCACGGTGCATTGTTTTCCGAATGGAATGCGTTGAAAGCGTGAAATTTTTCAGGTTTTCAATCAGAAAAAGTCTTGGATAATCCAAGACTTTTTGCATGAATTAGAACAGTGTCTTCCACATCATTTGATGAGGGAGCCGGCAACGGCGTTGCTAACGAGTGTATAGATGCGTATCATTCCGCTCTTGTCGTGTGGATGTACCGCATTCGTCAGGATGATGATGCTAAGGTCATTGTCCTTGTCAATGACGATGGATGTCCCCGTATATCCCGTGTGGCAGATGGTGTTGCCGGAAATCAAGTCGCCTCTGTGACCGCTGTAGTCGCTGTTGCTGTCCCATCCAAGCGCGCGTCCGAATTTTTCCAATGATTTTGGTACGGTGCGCATGGTGCGGATGGTGGCGGGTGAGAAGATGGTCTTGCCGTTCCAGGTACCTTCATTCTGTATCATGGCGCAGATGACCGCTATGTCGTCCGCTGTGGTGAAAAGTCCGGCATTTCCGCTGATACCACCGTTCATGACGCGTGCCAGGGGGTCGTGAACCTGTCCCCAAAGGATTTGTCCGTTAGTTTGTTCCTCAGTGGGTGCGACGTCGGTCATCTCTTCGCCTTCTTTGTAGTATTTGGCCCAAACCGGTTTTTCTGTGTTCACCCAGTAGCCTCTGTCGTCAGGACGGCAAGGGAGGAAATCCGTGTGGGAGAGTCCCAATGGCTTGTAGATGTTTTCCTGGGCAAATTCTCGGAGGGACTTGCCGGAAATATTTTGGATGATATTCTGCAACGTAATGAAATTCAGACAACTGTAGCGAAAATAAGTTCCGGGTTCGGGGTTACGGCTGCATTTTGTGGCTATGTATTGCATGAGTGCCTGTGGATTGGGTGCGCCGTAAGTTTTGGCCAGTGTAGCCGCCGTGGCGTAGGCGGGTAGTCCTGAGGTGTGGGTGAGAATGTGTCGCAAACGAATGGTGGTGCGGTCGGTGCTGTCCTTGCTTACCCAGTCCTTGAAGCCGGGGATGAAGTCGCTGACGGGGTCCGTGAGGCGCGCCTTGCCTTGTTCGAGGAGTTTCATGAAACTGAGTCCCGTTGCCAACGGCTTGGTACATGATGCCATGTCGAAAATGGTTCCGATGGTCATGGGGTCGGTGGTAGGCTTTACGCGTCGGTTGCCGTAAGCCTTGATGTATGCCATTTTTCCGTGGCGCACTACGGCGAGAACGGCTCCGGGCATTTTGCCATCCTTGATGCCTTGGTTGAGAATCTTGTCTGCTTCCTGCAGACGCTGCGAACTCATTCCGACGCTTTCAGGAGAAACTCGCTTCAGGGGCTGTGCCATGGACCACAAGGTAGAACATAAAATGCACAGGAAGAATAAGGTTGTTTTTTTCATGGTAATAAAAAAGTATGTCATTTAATATGTTTATAGGCCTTGAGTGCGGCGTCTACGCTGCCATGCAGGAGGAGAAGGTGGTTGGCGTATTCGTAGTCAAGTCCGAGTTCTTCCACCAGCATGCGCGTGCCGCGGTCAATGAGTTTTTTGTTGGTAAGCTGCATGTTGACCATCTTGTTTCCCTTGACGCGTCCAAGGAGAATCATGGTGCTTGTCGTAATCATGTTAAGAATCATCTTTTGAGCGGTGCCTGCCTTCATGCGTGAGCTGCCGGTAACAAATTCAGGTCCTACGACCACTTCAATGGGCACGTCTGCTTCGGCTGCGATGGGTGCGCCGGGATTGCAGGTGATGCAGCCCGTGAGAATGCCGTGGGCGCGGGCTTCGTGCATGGCCCCTATGACGTAAGGGGTGGTACCCGATGCGGCTATTCCAACCAAAGTGTCGTTTGAGTTGATGTGGCGGTCTATAAGTTCGTTCCAACCTTTCGTTGGGTCATCCTCCGCGTGTTCAACTGGATTGCGGAGAGCCGTGTCCCCACCTGCAATCAGTCCAATGATAAGCGTTGGGGGCATGCCGAAAGTGGGAGGAATTTCGGAGGCGTCAAGCACTCCGAGGCGTCCGCTTGTTCCGGCGCCAATGTAGAAGAGCCGTCCACCGCGTTTCATGCGCTCAAACAATAGGGTGACGAGTTTTTCGATTTGCGGTATGACTTTTTGAACGGCCAATGCCACCTTTTGGTCTTCCTTGTTGATGTTTTCTATGAGCTCGCGCGGCGACATCTTTTCGAGTTCGTTGTAGAGCGAGGATTGTTCGGTTATCTTTTCAAACATGATGATAGATTTAATGTTACTTTTTTGCTTTTGCATTGGCTATGGCATTAGTATAAAGCACTTTTTTGCTTTTGCATTGGCTTTTTGCTATTACATTTATGGCATTGGTATAAAGCACTTTTTGTATAGTTTTGTTTTTGGGTTATGGGCTAACGCCAATGCCAATGCCGAATCATTAATATAACAAGTATTTCTTTGTCTGTGTTTTCCAAATTTTTACATCCTTGTACCAATACTCTTTTACATCCTCCCAATTGTGGTTTTTGCTGAATAGGTTGCGTATTTCCTTGGAACCACAGCAGATGTCAAACATGTTGAAACGCTTCTTGTCCGCAAGTTTGAAGAAGGCTTTGTCGGGGTAGAGTTTGGCGAGTTCTTGTACGACGATGAATTGAATGTCCGTGACGGAGGCGTTGCGGTAGTTGGTGAAATAGAATTGCACACCTTGGATTTGTTCGTTCTTCATGGTGGCGTAGAATGGTTTGAGGTAGATGGGTCGGAATTGAACGCCGGGAAGTTTTAGGTCATTGAGTCTGTCGGAGAGTTTGTCGGCCTCAATCCAGGGTGCTGCAAACATTTGGAAAGGCAGTGTAAATCCCACGCCAATGTTCAGGACGCTGAATTCCCCCATGAGTCCGCTGGCGGGGTAGGAAATGGCCGATACGGTTTGGGGAATGTGGGGAGAGGCGGGGATCCAAGGCAGTCCCGTTTCTTCGAAGGTCATGCTGCGTTTCCAATTTTTCATCTTGATGACGGTGAGGCGGCATGGCTTGTCGCCAATCATGTGTTCTTCGTTGAGGTAGGAGGCGAGTTCACCACAAGTGAGTCCATAAATGTATGGGATTTTGAATTGGCTCACAAAGGAAAAACAGCCATCCTCAACGAGACAGCCTTCCACTTTCTCTCCGCCCAAAGGATTGGGTCGGTCAAGCACCATGAATTGCTTGTCGTTTTCAGCGGCGGCCTGCATGGCAAGTCCCATGCTGCTGATGTAGGTGTATGAGCGGCAGCCAATGTCTTGGATGTCATAGACAAGGATGTCAATGTCCTTGAGCATTTCAGCGGTTGGTTTTCTTGTTTTTCCATAGAGAGAATGGATGGGCAGTCCCGTGATGCTGTCGATGGAACTGGAGGAAGTGACACCCGCATGGAGATTGCCGCGGACGCCATGTTCGGGACCGTAGAGGGCGACAAGATTGACGTTGGGTGCCTTGTACAGAATATCAATGGTTGAACGCATGTTTGTATCAACGCCCGTTGGATTCGTGATGAGGCCAACGCGCAATCCTTCCAGGGGTTTGAAATTTTTCTCTTTCAGGACTTCAATGCCCGTGGTGGTGGTTTTCCTTGCCTTAGCGTCGATTGTTCCTATTTGTGAAAGAACCAATAAGGCCAGGCATGTGGAAATCAGGAATATGTTCAGTTTTGTCATGTGGTATGTTGTATATGTTATTGGTTAATTGTCACTGATGGATGATGGTGGAAAGTGGTTGGTCAATCGCTGAACCCCCATCACTTATTGACGGTCAGCAGTCCCAGGTGCCCATCCGTATCGGAAAAGAGAATGTGTTTGTCATTGAGTGGAATGACGGTACTCATTAGGGAATTGCTTACTTTGTGTCGCCAAAGCAGTTTTCCGCTTTTGCCATCGATGGCGAACACAAGGCCTTCCTTGGTGCTGCCGAACACGGTGCCTTTCTTTTCGGGCAGCATGCAGGGGCCGTGTTCGTAGCCAAAACCCACATTGCAAGCCCACAGTTCCTTTGGCGTCTTGGAGGTGGCGTCGTAGCATACGACACTGTCCTGCATGGTTTTGCCATAGATGCGCTTGGCGTCTTGTGACAGTCCCATGCTTTCGCGTACTTTGGACTGTGAGGTGCGCCAGTTGGTGGTTCCCGTCTGAATGTTGATGGAAGTCATGGTGCGCATGGGATCGACGATGAACACGTCGTTAGGCGTAGCCTGTGGCCATACTTGAGCGGGGGAATAGTGCATGTGTCCGGGTGTGTCCGACCATTTCCACAAGAGTGTCCCTCCCTTGCGTTGCAGGCAATAGAGGCTGCTGTCCCAGGCACCGAAGATGACCTTGTCCTTGGTAACGAGTGGTTTCGTCATGATGTATCCCTTGACGCCGCTGAACGCCCATACGTTTTTGCCGTCCTTGATGTGGAGCGCTCTCATGGTACCATCGCTGGCACCTATGAAGGCGGTGTTGCCTTGGATAGTGACCGCGCCGAGAACGGGGCCGTTTGTGGCAACTTTCCATAGCAAGCTTCCATCTTTAGCCTTGATGCCGTAGATGTTCTTGTCCGCGGAACCACAGACAACAATGCCTTTTTTGACGGCAAGGCCGCCGACAATGCGGCCGTTGGTGTGGAAAGTCCATTTGTGGCTGCCGTCCTTCAGATTGAAAGCCTTGATGTCGCCTTCATTGTCGCCGGTGTAGACCGTGTTGTCCTCAACGGCAGGCGAACTGTAGAAAGCGCCATTGGTTTCGATTTTCCACGTCTCTTTGACAAATTGGAAATGTTCATTGTCCGAATAGTCGGGATAGTGTTCGGCTTTGGCGTTGGTGTCGTAGGTAGGGTGAGTCAGAGGGTAGGAGGCGGCGTGTTCCGGGGCGGTGCCGGTATGCTTGACGTATGCCTTTATTTCCTTGTCCTCCACGATGTACAGGCCATATCCGCTTCTTCCGTTTTTGTCGCGCAAATTGCTTCGCATGAGAATACCGGGCAATCCATCGTAGGAAAGGGTGCGGACCGAGTGATAGTGACCACCGATGAAAAGTCGGACATTGCCCGGTTTTCGGAGTGCGTCGGTTACGTTGTACCAGTTGTCGACGTCACCGTCCATCATGGGATAGTGGGTTACGATGATGGCGGGTTGCGCGGGGTCTTTCTTCAGTTCTTCCGTAGCCCATTTGATGTCTTTGGGCGACACGTGTCCGTAAGCCATCTTGAGCAATGGACCGGAATTGAAGCAGATGAACTTGACACCGTTGTGTTCAAAGCAGAGGGATTCGCTGCCGAAAATATCCCGAAAATCCATGCAGCCGGATTCGCTCCATGTGGTTTCATGGTTTCCAAGGACAACATGATAGGGAATTTTCAGTTTGTCGAACATTCCCTTGGCGCGCAGCATGGTCGCGCGGTCGCCTTGGTCGGTGATGTCACCGGTAATGAGTGCGAAGTCGATGCTGTCGGTTTCATTGATTTCGTCAATGCTACTCTGCAGGGCTTCAATGGCGGACTTGTTGCTAAGGTGAATGTCGGTCAGTTGAACAAAACGGAAAGGTTTGATGTCATTGCCTGCATGGGCGGCGGACAGTAGAAAGAACGCATTGAGGCACAGCAGCAGTGCGTGAAAAAAAGGTGCGTGTGTATGCATGGCTTATTTGAGGAAATTTAGAATTTGCTGCATGAGCTGGGTGCGTTCGGCTTCGGTGCGGATGGTTTCAAAAGGAACCCCCATGACGAAGGTCTTGTATTTTGGGGCTGCGTATGCAACCGCTGCGCTGAGGTTGTTTTCGCTGTAGCGCATGATGGTGCTGGCGTTCTTTTGGGCCGGTTCAATGGCGTCGGGACTTTCTACGACATAACAAAGGTTGTTGAGTTCGTTGTGGTAGGAGAAATCACCCTTGATGGTGATGGTGTTGGAACGGACGCCGTAGAATTTGCCTCCTTTGGCTGCTTTTCCCGTGCGCCATTTGTAACCCAGGACGTTCGTGGCGAAGTCCTTGTCTTCCTTGAGAGGTTCGGCAATGGGGTTGTCCCAAAGGTCGGATGCAACGAAGGCACCGGAAATGAATACGTTGCCGCCATTGTCAAGTATGGTCTTGAGTCGGTTTTGCATGGCGGTCGTGAAAGTCTTGAAAGTAGGGGGGAATACGTTGCGTCCCATTTTTGTTTGTTTCTGCTTGCCGAGGATGAGGTCGAAAGTCGTGTTGCTGTTGTATGCGTTGCTGTTGCGTGCGTCCTCGAAAGCCTCATTGCTGCAGGATACAAAGGCGCGGTTGTTCGCCATGATGGCTGCTCCGTGAACGGCTGGGTAGTCGAAAGTGTTTCCTGCAATGACGTCTTTTTCGCAATCGCTGTAACTGTCGCCAAATCCCGATGCGTCATCGTCCATCCAGGGCACGTTGCGGCGAAATTCCTTCATCTTTCCAATGTAACTGATGTCCTTGAGGTAGGGTACGCCGTGGTCATCGTCATCGAGGAAACCTGCCAATTGCTTTCCGCCTTCTCCCGGTGCGATGAAATCGGCGGGAGCGCCGATGCGGTCAAAGCCATTGACGACAACTACCGCGTTCTTGAAATCCGCAGTGCCGGCAGGTAGCCCCGCCGATACGATTTCGGAGTCAAAACTGCGCCCTCCATCATTGATAGCCACAACCTTGTAACTGTGCATCTTATTGTCGTTCAGCGTGTCCTTGAATTGAGGAGTGTCCACCAGGACGCCATTGTCCCAACCTTCATTCTCCAAGCGGGTATATACCATGTAGCGGTTGGGAGTTGCCGACGCTTCAAGAGAATCAATGGTAGGTTTCCATGAAAGTTGGATGGTGCGTCCTTCCACCGGCGCAATCATGAGGTGGCTTACGGGAAGAGGCTGAACCACGTATGGCACGTTGCTTTCTGAGGCCAGGAATCTCAGCATACCTTTGTAAATGGCGCGGCTTACGATGAAGCGGAAGCGCGGGTCGAGACCAAGGCGCATGTCGGCGAAATTTTGGTGAGAGAGCAATTCCAGCAACATGGCGGGTACTTTCGGCATCCATGCCTCGAAATAGGTCTTGTTCCACATCTGTCGGCGCTGCCAAATGGGTTCACATTGCTTTCGTATGTCGTTGCTGATGGAAATTTGGATCAGGTCTGCCAGGTTTCTGTTGGCGATGCGGTCTTTTCCGTTGGGGAACTTGCCTTCGTATTTGTGTGAATCGTTCNNTAAATGGCAAGCGTGCCGATGATGTTGTCATTGAGTGTCGTACCTGCGTCAGTATGGAATGCGAAAGACAAATCGATGGGGATGTTCAAGCCTTTTTGGTCGGGATTTACCGAAGAACCTCCCGCGAGGTAGTTCACCCAAAGGCCGCGGCACTTGTAGTCGTCCACGTAGTCGTTCAAGCCATTGTTGAGGTCGTATATGCTGTCGGGAACGCCCGCCCATTGCATCCAATAGCGTGCGGCCTCGCAAAAGCGCGGATAATGGCTGATGATGGCTTGTTCTTCCGTAATGGGTTGAAAGCCTTCTTCTTGCGTTTTTTCGGGGATTGAACGTCCAATGTTTCCCATGCCGCCTCCGAATTTGACGGCATCGGCCGTGATGACCGCCTTTTTGTTTTGTGAAAGGTTGCTCAATGTCACATTGCCATTGTCGTGGCTTCCCTGGGCAAAACGGAATGTTCCGAGGTAAATCCACGTGCCGCCACCCATGCGTTGGTTAACCTTGAATGTGGTGGTTCCACCGAGGTGATGTATGGTGTACAAGGCGTCGTTGGCGCTGTTGGGCAATGATTGGTAGGACACATAAACGGCATATTCGCCCGTGACGGGAATGGAAGGGGTCCATGTGGCTTCCTGTGCCTCCTTGTTCTTGCGGGTGGTAGCCGCGGTTTGGTATGTACCCTCCGTGAATGGGTTTTCGTGATTGATGTACATGGCTCGTTTGTAGGCGAAGCCGCCATTGGTGGTCTGCCATTCGGTGGGCGACTTATAGGCATTCTGCGCCAATCCTCCGTCAGCATCGACGATGACTTCATATTTGTTGCAGTCGCGTTCGCGTGGCATCATTACGTATGCCCCTGCGTTTTCAAGCATGGGAACAAGAAAAGGCAAGACGTAACTTTGTGTATAAAGGTCTTCCACGGTTTGGAAAATGCGCGCGCGCTGCCATTCCCATCTGTCCAGTTTTTGTTCGAAATAATAGCCATGACTTTGCCACATGGCAATGTGGCGTCCCTGCAAGCCTTGAGGTGCCAAAGGGAGTGACAGTTGCGTGACGATGAGGTCGTTCTTTTTTTGTTTGGCCGCTTTCTTCCTGTTTTTTTCATTATCGGCGGCATCTTTGGGTATCAAGGTCTCAATGGGATGCGCATCGGACAATATGCTGATGTTGCGAAAACGCTTTTCATTGGGCAGCAAAGCCTTGACGTCCGCGTAGATTTGTGGTACGTTGTCTTCACGGAAGGACATGTTCTCTGTTCCTCCACTTGTGAAAATGCAAATGGTCTTCTTGACTTTGCGAATGGAATCCACAGTGACGCGGCTGGAGAGATGATGGGCTTCATTGTCGTATTTTTTGATGGCAACAGCAATTTTTTTTAGAGTACTGTCCGGGAGAATACTGCTGTCGGTTTCTCCTGAAGCCGCAATGAAAGGGAAGCAACCCAATATCGCGGATGCAATGAATTTATTAAATGATTTCATGATATGTATGTAAATGTCAAGAAAAGTGAATAATAGTTTAAATGAATGTGCGAATTTACAAAACATAAACGAGGTATTAGTTTTTTTTGTGTTTTATTCATAAAATAATCTAAAAAAAGTCGTAATCATGGAAACATGGAATATAAGTCATTTCCAAAATCATAAGTTCCTCAAGCGACCCATAGGCGGATGCAGTCAAAACAAAAGGAACAGCGTGCATTGCACTCTGCTCCTTCTATTTTTGTTTTCCGAAACTTGTGGTCTGTTTATTTTCCGTGGTTCTCGTCGGAAACGGTAAGTTTCTTGCGTCCCTTAGCGCGACGAGCAGCTAATACACGACGACCATTGGCGGTTTGCATACGTTGACGGAAACCGTGCTTATTGTTTCTTTTGCGGTTGTGAGGTTGGAATGTTCTCTTCATGACTATTCTTTATTTCTTGTTTTATTTTCAATTCTTCTGCATTTTCGCATCGAAGTGCAAAATTACGATTTTATTTTGATTGTGCAAGTTATGAGTGCCTCTTTTTTTCATTCACATTAAAATATCACACATAAGATGGTTTATTGATTCAAAAGGTCTTTGAGTGCGACCTTAATGTCACTTACACGATTGTCTCCCCATTCGTGTTCAACGAGAAGGTTGCCTTTGTAACCAACTACATACAAGTGGTTAAGGAAATTGAAAGTTTTTTTAACATCGCCTGTTCCCCAAAGTATGTCTTCACACCACGCTTTACGCGTGGATTCATCAAGGTTGGCATCTTTTACATGCACTTGCTTAACCCACGGACGCAGTATGTCGAAGGCGTGATTGGGAGTGTCTGTGCCATAGAGGATGTGATTGGCGGGATCGAAATTGACACCGATTTGCGTACCCGGGTGTTTAGACTCGAGATCTTGTATGAATTTTTTCATCTCTTCGCCTGATTCCTGACCACTTTCTATGAGGAACGTAACACCATTCTCAGTGCATACATCGCAAGCGTACTTTACCCGTTCCAAAGCAAGTTCCCAATCTTTTTTTACAAAGCCAACTTCTGTTGAAAGGTATTTCACACCCAATTCCTTTGTAAGGACAGCCGCTTTCCTTACGATTTCACTATTGGTCGCCCACTCTTCTTCCGCAGTATGCCCCTGTGCATCTTCGGTAAAGAGAAAGCCACTGGTTTTGTGAATGGTCTCGATTGATGAATAGTCTTCGTGAGGAAAGCAAACCATGCAAGACATGATGTTGATTTTTCCTTCCTTGGACAGTCGCTTAATGTCTTCCAATACGCTTTCTGATTCGTTGTTTCCAAAGATTTCTTTTTGTGCATCGGATAGATTTCCTGCCACCCATGGTGTGGTTGCAAGTTGTATACCTTGAATGTTCATTTCCTGCATGTTCTTTAGAATTGTAGACATGTCGGTTTTCCAACTCCAACTGCATACGCCTATGCGTTCATTAGAAAACTGGTGATTAATAATCTTACCTTCGTTATAATCATCGCTACACGAGATGAAATTTATAGCAAAGAGAACGCAAAATACGCCAAGTACTATTTTTTTCATTGATACCTTTTTAAATAAAATGCAAAGTTATTAAAAATACATCAACAAGTAAGCATCAAATAAAATTTTCTTATTGTTGTTTCCGTTGTTTGCCCATTTTGGCGATACTTTGAATCGTTTTATTCATTTTTTTCGACATTCACACGGCAAAAGCCGTACGATTGGCGAAGAGAATTGCAGAAGCGAAACTATGTCAGGCTTCATAGTCAAAGATTGAGGGCATGGTGTAGGTTTTTCGGGTGTGTTGTCGCACGATAAATCGTATAACCATGCAGAAAAGTGTAAATAAAAATCGGGACCATGCAAAGCGTGGTCCCGATACCTTATTAACTATTCTGTAGAGAGATTACAAAAGTTTGCGGGCTCCGTCACCAATCACGACGTCAATGATGATTGGTTTCTTTCCGAATTTTGCGGTGTATTTCTCAACGACAACTTTCACGAAATTGTTGTAAAGTTCTTCACTTACCAGGTTAATGGTGCATCCGCC
>DCGD01000066.1:12637-13889 GCA_002315195.1 Prevotellaceae bacterium UBA1787
CCGCCCATGATGCGGGAACCGGTCACGCTTTCTTCCTTGGCGATTTCATTGAGGAAATCAAGTTCTTCGCAGGAAACCTCGTACTCTTGGCTTAAACCATGGTGTGTTTCGTACATCATGGCACCAACCGTTTCATAGTCACCTTTTTCAAGTGCGTCGCACACGGCAAGGACGCGGTCGCGTTCACCAATTACGTAGTGTGCGCGCATGGCGTCTTCTTCGCTCACTTCGCCGCGAACGGCATCAAGTTGTTCATAAGTGGCGTCGCGAAGACTCTTTACTTCGGGGAATTTGGCGTTGATGGCGGCGGCAACCTTTTCACAACTTCTGCGTCTGTCGTTATAAGGACTACCTACCAATTCGTGCTTCACGCAGCTGTTGACGAGAACGAGTTTATAGCCTTCGGGATTCCAGGGGAAATAGCTGAATTCTCCGCTGCGGCAGTCAAGGCGCATCAAACTCCCCGCTTTTCCGTGAATGCTGGCAAATTGGTCCATGATGCCGCAATTGCAGCCGAGGTATTTGTGTTCCGTGCGCTGTCCAACGCGAGCGAGTTCCATTTTCTCAATCTTGTTGCCACCCCAAATGTCGTTGAGTGCAAAGGCATAGACGCTTTCGAGAGCCGCGGAAGAGGACATGCCCGCTCCAAGAGGCACATCACCGGAAAATGCCGTGTTGAAACCTTCCACCGGAACACCCAATGCCATCATTTCGCGGCAAACGCCGAAAATATAGCGTGCCCAGGAAGCCGACGGACCGACAGGATTGTCGAGTGAGAATTCCACTTTATCTTTCAAGTCAATGGAGTAGGCGCGAACATTGCGTGTTCCGTTGGGCTTGATTTCAGCAATCATGCCTTGTTCCACTGCGCCCGGAAATACGAAACCATCGTTATAGTCGGTATGTTCTCCAATTAAATTAATACGACCAGGAGACGCATATACCGAACCGGTCGAGCCATCGAAATGTTTGATGAAACGGCTGCGAACGTCTTCAATAGTTAATCTCATATCGAATGTTTTGAGTTAAAAATATTATTCCTCTTTCTTTGCCACGCGGCTTCCTACAAGTGCATAGAACAAAATGTATCCAGCGCTGATGATTGGAATGATGTAACTGGTGATGACACCGAACTCGTCAGCAGCCCAAGCCTGGAAGCCAACCATAACGGCGCAACCGAAAATCATGGTCATGAAGATGCCACTTGCAGCCGCGGTGTATTTGCCAAGTCCTTCAACAGCCATGTTGAAGA
>DCGD01000066.1:13915-16892 GCA_002315195.1 Prevotellaceae bacterium UBA1787
ATTACGGAAGTGCAAAGTCCCACGAGAATGAAAGCAAGTACGCCAACGGGAACCTCAGTGAAGTTAACGGCGAGGTTTGCCCAGTCGATACCCGGAACATTCACCTTGATGCTGTCGGGGGCGAACATACCGAATGCCAACAGGATGATGGCGAGGATGGAAGCGAAGCTGACCATTTGGCGGCTGCTGATTTTGTTTCCGATGCTGCCGCCGATGGTTCTACCAACGAACATCATCAACCAATATACGGAAGCGATGAGAGCCGCGTTGGCTGCGCTTATACCAATTTCAGGTGTCTGCAGATAAGAAATCATGTAAGTAGGCGTACCAACTTCCACGCTCATGTAGAAGAAGATGGCCAAAGCACCGAGGGAGAAATGGCGGAACTTGAGGGCGCCCGTAAAAAGGCTGGGTTCAACCGGAGCCTGTTCTGGTTCTTCAATCATGGTGAAGAGAAGCACCACGAACGCGATCATGAAAATGGCCAAAGCAATGAACAGAGCCGGCGTGGCGTCGGTGATGCTGGTATCTTTCGTAACCTCACCAATCAATGCGCCCATGAGGATATAAACGGCAACGGCGGCTGCGGAATTGAATGCGCCACCGATTTGAATATACTGGTTGCCTACCTTATCTCCACCGCCAAGGATGTTAAGCATCGGGCATACAACGCAGTTGAGCATACACATGCAGAGCCCGCTGATGAAAGCACCGATAAGATAAACCCAATAACTTCCAACCTGGCCGCTCAAATACTCGAAGCCAAGGCCAATCATACCAACTATAAGGGCCATGAGGGCGGTTTTCTTATAGCCGAACTTAGCAATGAGCATACCGCTGGGGATACCCATGACCAAGTAAGCGATGAAATTGGCATAGTTACCGATTTGACCTGCAAACTCGGAAGCACCGAACTGGTTTTTGACGATTGTCGCCATAGGTGAGCAAAGGTTAGTCACGAACGCAATCATTGCGAAGATAGCAAACATCATGATGATGGCTGCCCATTGTTTAGACTTTTGTTCCATTTTTTTAATTTTTTAGATGTAATACTTGATATAAAATTTTTGTTATTTTTCAACTCCGAATTTGTAAATTGTTTTCTGACGATAGATTTCCCCCGGTTCCAATACGACGGAAGGGAAGAACGGGCGGTTGGGGGAATCGGGGAAATGCTGCGCCTCAAAGCAAAGGGCGCTGCGGCGTGGGAATGTCGCACCGTATTGTCCTTTGAGACCGTTTCCCCAGTTGTCCGCGTAGAATTGAATTCCGGGTTCAGTCGTAAACACATCCATGCTGCGTCCGCTTTCCGGTTCAACAATCCTGGCAGCAAAACTGAGTTCGCCCGGCTGTTTTTTGTTGAGTACGAAGCAATGGTCGTATCCAGCGCCATTCTTGGTCTGCTCGTCGTCGGCGTCGATGCGTTCACCGACAACGTGTGGAGTGGTGAAGTCGAACGGCGTGCCTTTCACGCTGCGTATTTCCCCGGTAGGAATGGATGTTTCGTCTATTGGAATATAATAGTCCGCGTTGATGGTGCAGATGGTGTTCATGGCGGAGGGGGTGGGGTCTGCGATGCCTGCCAGCGAGAAGAAACCATGGCTGGTCATGTTTACGATGGTGGTTTGGTCCGTGGTGCCTTCGTAGTCTATGATAAGTTCGTTGTCATTCGTGAAGGTGTACATGACACTCATGGTCAATGTGCCCGGAAAACCTTCCTCACCGTCCATTGAAACGTATTGCAAGGCAAGACTGTGCTCATTTATTTGCTTTGCGTCCCAAACACGTGCATGAAATCCGGTTGGACCTCCGTGCAAATGATTGGGACCATTGTTGATACTTAGATTGTATTCCTTGCCGTTGAGTGAGAATTTGCCTTTGCAAATCCTGTTCCCATAACGACCTACCAGTGTGCTTAGGAATGGTTCCGGACTTTCGATAACACCATCGATGGTGTCGTGTCCTTGAATGATGTTGGCTATTTTTCCGTTTCTGTCTGGAACCATTATGGCAACCAACGCCCCTCCATAGTTTGTGATTGCAACTTCATTTCCCTGATTGTTCCTTAAAAAATATAAATCCGTCTTTTTTCCGTCTATTTCCTTTTGAAAATCCTTTGGAAATAAACGGCATAGATGATTTGGCGCCTTGGTTTCTATCATGATTATATCCTTATTTTTTTATTTGAGTTGCAAATATAACTCAAAAGATATAATCACCCAAATAAAATGAGCGTTTTTTTATAGTGTAGTTATCATTTTATCCAAGAATAAATTTTAGGAAATCCGCGACGATGTAGCTGCTACCGCCAACAAAGATGAAATCATCGTCATCCGCCTCCTCACGGGCCGCCATGTAGGCGGTGGGCACGTCCTTGAAACATTTGGTGTTTTTCAGTCCGGCCTCCTTGGCCTTTGTCATGAGGATGTCGGCGCTCAGGGCGCGTTTGACGTCAGCCTGGGTCAGGTAATAGACGGCGTTTTCAGGCAGCATGCTCAGCACGTTGTCAATGTCCTTGTCATCGACCATGCCGAATACGACGCGCAAGGTTTTGCATCGTTGCGATTTCAGTTGCTCGGATATGTAGGCGAAACCTCCTCCATTATGTCCGGTGTCGCAAACGGTGAGCGGTCTGTCGGCCGTTCTTTGCCAGCGCCCCATCAGGCCGGTTGTTTTGCAGACGTTGGCGAAGCCGCCGAGGATGCATCTCAATGGAATGTGCAGGTCCATTTTCTCCAATAGGGGGATGGCATGGAGAATGGTGTTGGTGTTCTTTTCCTGGCACAGACCGCCCAATGCGCCCTTGATGACGTCGTAATTCTTGGTGTGATAGGTGCGGCCGCCCGTGTCGTGGTCTGTTTCGGAGGATAAAATCTCCTGCGTATCTTCGGCGAAAATGATGGGAGCATGGACTTCTTCTGCTTTCTTCTCAAATACGGTTCGGGTTTCCGGGGTTGTTTCACCAACAATGGCGGGG
>DCGD01000066.1:16904-17184 GCA_002315195.1 Prevotellaceae bacterium UBA1787
CCGGCTTGATGGTGCCCGCCTTTTCCATAGCGATGTCCGTCAATGTGCCGCCGAGAAATTGGGTGTGGTCAAAACTGATGTTGGTGATGACGGAGAGAATGGGCTTGATGATGTTCGTGCAGTCAAGGCGCCCTCCGAGTCCCACTTCAATGACGGCGATGTCAATTGCGTTTTCGGCGAAATACTTGAAGGCCAAAGCGGTGGTCAGTTCAAAAAAGGAAGGGTGCAGGGGTTCGAAGAAATGGCGTTCTTTTTCTACGAAATCAATGACATATTGTTT
>DCGD01000066.1:17202-19777 GCA_002315195.1 Prevotellaceae bacterium UBA1787
GGGACGGGTGTGCCGTTGATGCGGATGCGTTCCCTGAAATCAACGAGGTGTGGTGACGTATAGAGTCCCACCTTGTAGCCTGCGTCCTGGAGAATGGCGGCCAAGGTATGGGAGCAGGAACCTTTGCCGTTGGTTCCTGCCACGTGTATGCTTTTGAATTTCTTGTGAGGATGCCCGAAATGCTCGTCAAGGGCAAGGGTATTGTCCAAACCTTCCTTGTAAGCGCCTTTTCCGATGTTTTGGAACACCGGGGTGCTGTCGTAGAGATATGCTATGGTTTCCTCGTATGTCATTGTTTAGTCAAATAAATTCCTTAGTTTGTCAAAGAATTTTTTGCTGGCGCTCGCCGTGGGTTGGATGTTTGAACTCTCCTTGAGGCTGTTAAGGATTTTTTCTTCTTCCGAAGAAAGTTTCTCAGGAACGTAAACGCTGATTCTCACGACCAAATCGCCCTTTCCGTAACCATATCCCTTGACGACGGGGAGACCTTTTCCGCGCAAGCGTAAAACCTTGCCCGGTTGTGTTCCCGCGTCAATCTTGATTCTTGCCTTGCTGTCGATTGTCGGAATGGTGATGTTGTCGCCCAAAGCCGCTTGCGGGTAGGAAATCAGGAGATTGTAGATGAGGTCGTTTCCGTCACGGACGAAAGTGTTGTGGGGCAGTTCTTTGATAATGACATGAATGTCGCCCGATATGCCGTTGTGACGTCCGGCATGTCCTTTTCCCGATATTGTTACGACCATGTTGTCTTCGACGCCTGCCGGGATGTCTATATCCACAATTTCTTCTCCCATGTGGACGCCTTCACCGTGGCAATGTTGGCATTTGTTCTTGATGATGGTGCCTTCGCCGTGGCAAGTCGGGCAAACGCTTTGCGTCCGCGTCATGCCAAAGAAGCTCTGCTGTACTTTGGTGACATAGCCTGAACCATGACATTCGGAACAAGTGATGGGTTTTTCGTTGCCTTCGGCGCCTGTTCCATGGCAGTGTTCGCAGGTGACGTACTTCTTGATTTTGATTTTTTTGGAAATGCCGGATGCGATTTCCTCAAGCGTCAGTTTCAGATTGATGCGAAGGTCGGCGCCTTTGAATTTTTGTGGGGTTGACGATTTGGTGTTGCTGAAATTTCCGAACGGGCCGAATCCTCCTCCAAAGATATCACCAAAAGCGCTGAAAATGTCTTCCATGTTCATTCCGCCTTCTCCACCGAAACCACCGAAGCCGCCACTCATGCCTTCATGTCCGTACCTGTCATATTTGGCGCGCTTTTGCGCGTCGTGTAGCACGTCATAGGCTTCGGCGGCCTCCTTGAACTTTTCCTCGGCTTCCTTGTTTCCGGGGTTGCGGTCAGGATGATACTGGATTGCCAGTTTTTTGTAGGCGCGCTTTATTTCGTCGTCGCTGGCGTTTTTTTCAACTCCCAGCACTTCATAATAATCTCTCTTGTTAGCCATATAATAATCACTTATACAGTTGTTTTATTATTGCCCTATGGCGACTTTGGCGTGGCGGATGACTTTTTCATTGAGCATGTAGCCGGTTTGAACGCAGTCGATGACCTTGCCTTTCTGCTCATCGCTTGCGGCGGGTATCATGGCAATGGCTTCGTGAAAGTCGGTGTTGAAATCTTGGCCAACCGCCTGGATGACCTTCAGTCCCTGGTTTTCCAAAACCTTGTTCAGTTTCTGGAGAATCAATTCCAACCCTTCGCGCAAGGCATTGACATCCTCCGTGTTTTTCAGGTTCTGCCGGGCGCGTTCGAAATCGTCCAATACCGGGAGAATGGCGGACAGTACTTTCTCCCCGCCATTGAGGATCAGTTCCGTCTTTTCCTTGATTGTGCGTTTTCTGTAGTTGTCAAATTCAGCGACCTTGTACATGAACTTGCTTTTCTGTTCCTCAAGTTCCTGTTCAAGTTTCGCAATCTTTTCTTCAACTGTTTCTTCTTTTTGGGTCTCTTTGGTTTCCTCCTTGGTCTCGACCGCCTCTTTGGTAGTGGTCTCCTTGCTTTCGGAATTTTCCGTCTTTGGTTGCTGTTCTGTGGCTTCTGCGGAAGCCTGTTCTGTCTTCAGAACCTCTTCCTCCTCGTTATGCTGTCCGTTCGTGTTCATAAATGAAAATGCTTTTTTCTTCCTGAATTGTTACAAAGTCTATACCAAAGCACCTTTCCCTGCATTGATTTTTTTCATTTTCTTGAGGAAAAATATAAATCCATAATCCCAAAGCCCAATCTCTTGCAGGTACTCGATAAAAATTCCGCCGCAAGTTGCGATGTTCACAGATTTAGCCTTAGTTCAGCGCAAAAGTAGCACTACGGTGTTCAAACTGAGTCACCATAATTATTAGTGGTTTGTAGAGTCTAAAAGCTGACAAAAAACATGCTTTCATTCGTTCGTATTTCAATACTATATGATGGAATATTATGTAATGTTTTAGGCTTTACAATCCATTAGTGCGTCATGTTCGCGAGGAAACCCATGGTGACTGTCGCCTCGGCGGCTTTCTCCAGAAACCATGTCGCGCCGTAGAGCCGGTTCATGTCGTTTTCCGAGGCCGCCGGCCTTCCCGCCTTCCT
>DCGD01000035.1 GCA_002315195.1 Prevotellaceae bacterium UBA1787
GCGCCATGACATTGCATTGTTTAAGACGGTGCAAAAATATACTTTTCCGCCATTCCTGACTCAAAGGCAGGGAATTTATCGGTTGGTTTTAAGTTTTTTTTCATCTTTTGACAATAGGAAACGACAAATCTATCCGATATTTTTCTCATCAAGGAAAAACTAAGATTTTCTATATTGACTTGGTGAAATTCCGGTGTGTCGTTTGAAATAACTGTAGAATTCGACTTGAGTAGGAAAGTTCAAATCATAAGCAATTTCCTTGATGTTCAATTTTGTATGTTTCAAATAAAACTTCGCTTCCAAAATGATGTAATTTGAAATCCATTCTACTGCAGATGTTCCACTTGCTTTCTTGATAGCCGCAGTAAGATACTTTGGCGTTATTCCAAGTATTCTTGCATAAAACTCAAGGTCACGGTGTTCTACATGATGTTTCGCTACAAGTGAAATGAATTCTTCGGTCAGTTTGTTAACATGCGAAACATTTGAAACCGGAACTTGAACCAGTTTCTCCCAAATATGAGCCAATTCTATAGTGAGTGAGCGCAATATGAATCCGAAACTTTTTGAAGTGTCAGTATGTCTGACGGATATGATGGAATCAATAATCTTCTTAAATCGGTAAATAAGTATTTTATATTTATAATTGGCTTTTATTTGCCTGTTTCTGAATGTTATTTGCGCTTGAGCGTAATCAAACTCTATCTGTTGCAGCATTTCATTGGAAAGCGCCATTACAATTATTTTAGCGTTTTCATCAGGATGCAACTTTTTCATTCTTACAATGTCGCCTGGAAGACTCACGGCGAAAGTGTCTTTTTGGATGAGGTAGGAGTCCATACCTATTATCAAACTAAACTCCCCTTCCATGCCATAAACACACAGAAGACCTCCAAAGCGGCAAGGATAAGTAAGGAATGTTTCGTTTCCCATCACAAATTCAATATCCAAAATAAAAAAATCTTCTCCCTGTGCAATGATAGGCGATGATGGAAAAGCCGCTTTAATATCTTTTAGTGAAAGAGTTTTTATTGACATATTATGCGCTTTATGAATGATTATGGAAAAATTGGCTATTATTTCGGCAAAAATGAATATTATTTTTATTATATACGGCAAAATTAGTTTATTTTTCAGCGAAAACAAATAATTTTCAATATATTTTTATCTCTAATTTTGCAGCACGGTAATTTGTTTTTTATGAAAGTTTTTGAACATCAGTACAACGTGACTTTTTCAGACATCAATCAGCATTTTGAACTTCCCATCAATGCTGTATTGGGTATTTTTACGGATGCCATAGCACGTCAAATGGCTTTGATTGACCTTGGACCTGCTAACTTGCTGAAAATGGGATATTTATGGGTCATCTATGAATTTCATGCCAATTTAAGCAATATTATGCCATTGTGGTCCAATACCATTACGGTAGAAACCTGGGTTACGAAAATTTCAGCAGTAAGAGTCTTTGTGGATTATCGTATGACAAGTTCCAAGAAAGAGGTGTTTGCACAAGGAACAAGCACATGGGTTGTCATGGATGGTCAGACGCGGAGACCCGTAAAGTGCAGCGCGCTTCAACCTCTGGAACTCTTGATTCATGACATCGAAGAAACAAAGGAAAGGAATACGTTTCACTTTTCCCATAAAGGTATTGAGTTGGCTAAATGCAATCATCTTGTTACAAATATGGATACCGATTTCAATGGGCACATGAACAACCAGAATTATGTAAAACTTGCCATGTCTTTGTTTCCAATTGAATATGCGGCCACTCGCAGGGTGAATGAAGTACACATCCGATTTGGATGCGAATCTTTTATTGGCGACCAGCTGACATGTTCCCTAAAAAAAGAAGTGCCCTTGGTTCTCTCAGTTTTGATAAGCAAGGGAGACGGCGGTATTCCCACCTGCCACATGGTATGCTCTTGGTCAGAGAAAACACATGAAAATTAAGGTGAATTCAGCAAATGGCACCATGTTCTATCAAACGTAATTTTATTTAACGAATACTTAATTAAAAGACTGTTACATAATATGAATGAGAAAAATATCAAAAACACAATAATGAAACATTATTTATCAAAACTACAGTATCAGTTTGTACAAAACTGGAATCGACCCGCCTTATGCAACTATCATGGCGAGTCCTTCACATTTGGTGAAGTGGCAAAGGAAATTGTTCGTTTTCATGTCCTTTTTAAAACACTTGGCATAAAGAAAGGTGACCGCATCGCCATCTGCGCAAGAAATCAGGCAAGATGGGGTGTTGTATTTTTGGCAATCAACACGTATGAGGCGGTCGTTGTACCCCTGCTTGCCGATTTCACCTCAGACAACATTCAAAAATTCATCAACCATTCTGAAAGTATCTTGCTCTTCACCGACAAGGATATCGCTTCCCATTTGGATATGAACATTCTACCAAGAGTCCGACTCATCATCAATGTCTCCAACTTTGAAATGATATGGGGTTCTTCGTTATACAAGACCGCCTATCAACATTGGGAAGAGTATTTCTCCGAAGCCTATCCTCATGGCATATCAAGTGCCAACCTGCACTTTCCAACACTTAATGACAAGGATTTGGCCGTCATCAATTATACCTCCGGATCCACGGGCGACCCAAAAGGTGTCATGCTTCGTTACGAATGTCTGTCCGCCAACATCGAATACGCACAGAAAGTAGAACCATCAGGACCTTCAGACCGTCTCCTGTCCGTCCTACCAATGGCGCACATCTTCGGCATGTCTTTTGACATGCTTTACCCACTATGTGGAGGAACCTCCATCTTTTTTCTCTTAAAAATCCCCTCTCCCTCCATTCTGATGAAAGCGCTCAAGGAAATCAAGCCTTTTCATTTTACTTCTGTCCCAATGGTTTACGAAAAAATTTATACCATGAAGATAAAACCCTTGCTTGACAAGCCCATCATGAAACCTTTGTTACACATACCTTTTATCAGAAATGTCATTTATGACCTCATTCGGTCATCCATCGACAAGTCCTTCGGAAACAACATCCGTGTTTATGTTATGGGTGGTGCTGCCATCAATCCCGAAATAGAAACTTTTTTCAAAAAAATCAAATTACACTTCTCCGTGGGATATGGGATGACGGAAGCGGGACCGCTTCTTGCCTACTCCAAATGGAACTCTTTCATGCTTCACTCATGCGGACGGGCTATGGACTTTATTCAACTGAGAGTGAAATCTGCCGACCCAGAACATTTAGATGGTGAAATACAAGCCAAGGGACTGAACATATTCAGCGGATATTACAAAAATCCAAAAGCCACCAAAGCATCTTTCACCGAGGATGGTTGGTTCAATACCGGAGACATGGGAACCATCGACAACGAAGGAAATGTTTTTCTGAAAGGGAGATGCAAAAACATGCTACTATCATCGAACGGTCAGAACATCTATCCCGAGGAAATTGAGTGCGTTGTCTGCAGCCTGCCTCAAGTCAAGGAGTGCATCATCGTTCAACGCAACAACAAACTGGTAGCATTGACTTTTCTTGATGCTGACGCTTTCACAAACAAGGTACTCGATGAGGAAGAACTCAAAAAAATTGAAAAAGACATCAAAACAAATGCGAATGTCAAACTACCTAAGCATTGCGCCATCTCCGAAGTTGAATTTATGAAAGAGCCGTTTGAAAAAACACCCAAACTCTCCATCAAACGACATCTATATAAATAGGAATTGTCATTTAATAGATAGAATAAATGTAACTATTTAATTGTCAGTATTATAAAGTTTTTGTGCCTTTGCATAAGATAACAAACACCCCCAAAAAAAACTGCTATGAACGGCTTGTTTTGGGGGAAACGAAAATTCATCGTCATGGCAAAGGTACAAATCTACTCCGACAACAAGAACCATTCCTTCTGCAGTGAGCGAGGTATCGAGACGTCATTCCCCCGGAAAGACAGGAGATGGGAAGAGGCATCCTCAGTCAGTGC
>DCGD01000018.1:0-3453 GCA_002315195.1 Prevotellaceae bacterium UBA1787
GCCCCGATGATTTTGTTGGGATAGGTATTGAGCTGATAACTCATGTCGGGCTCTATATGCTCAATCCAATGTTGAACCGCAGGCATTTGATGAATGTACAGCAAAGCCATCCTTGCCGCCGTTTCGTAGGGACGAACGGCAGGGGAATAAGGACCATTGAATGGAAAATCACGCAGGAATGTACGTTCTCCCGCCGTGCCGACCACCTTGCCTTCCTTGTCGATGCCTTCAACCATCAGTTTCATGTTGCCCACCGGCAGTTTCTTCCACACGGGAGCGAGACTTGCCTGAGGCGTGTTCGCAACGAATGTCCAAGAGTTCGACGAATTCTTTTTTTGAGATGAAACGCTTTCATCGGCATCCTGCATGGAAATACTGAACCGATACTTCACCGCGCCATCCACATTCTTGAAATCAAAGGCGGGAGCGTATATGAATTTCTTCGCGAACACGTTCCAATAAGGATTCCGTCCTTCATATCCCGGACGAATGGGTTTCTGGTATTCCTGTTCGGCCTGATGGTTCAAACTCTTGTAATCTTTGAACAAAGGAACTAACGCTACCAACAAACAAATTATTTTCAGCATGTTAAGAAACTTTTTGATTGAAACAACAAGGGAGAAAGCCTTATTGAAAAAGCCTTCTCCCTAAATGATATTATGAAGCTGTCGCTTTTACAATGTCCAATCTTCCTTTGTCTTGCGAACGTATGACTGATAACGCTTCTTGGCTGCTGCCTCGGTAGCGGCGAAAAGTTCTTCCGCCTCCGCCGGCATGGCTTTCTTCAAGGACAAGAAACGAACCTCACCTGCAAGGAAATCCTGGAACTTGCTCCAATCCGGTGCCTTGGAATCAAGTGTGAATGGATTCTTTCCCGCATCCGCCAACTGAGGATTGTAACGCCACAAGTGCCAGTAGCCACATTCCACCGCCTTTGCCTCTTCACGCTGGCTCTTGCCCATGCCGCCCTTAGCTTTAAGGCCGTGGTTGATGCAAGGAGCGTAAGCGATGACGAGTGATGGTCCGGGGTATGCCTCTGCTTCGCGGATGGCCTTCAGGCATTGTGCATTGTCCGCACCCATGGCCACCTGTGCTACATATACATAGCCGTATGTCGCCTGCATCAAACCGAGATCTTTCTTGGTGACGCGCTTTCCGCTTGCGGCAAACTGGGCAATGGCGCCAATCGGGGTCGCCTTGGATGCCTGTCCACCGGTATTGGAATATACTTCAGTATCGAGTACAAGGATGTTGATGTCTTCACCGCTTGCCAAAACGTGGTCAAGACCTCCGTAACCAATGTCGTAACTTGCACCGTCACCGCCAATGATCCACTGGCTGCGCTTGGTCAGATAATGACTCAATTCTTGCAACTGTTTGCAAGTAGGACATCCCTTTTCAGCATTTTCATTAATGAGCGGCAGCAACTTGTCCGCTGCGGCGCGACTTGCCTTCGCATCGTTCTTGCCTGCCAACCATTCCGCTGCGGCCGCCTTGTATGCTTCTGAACATTCCGGCATGGAGGTCATTTCCTTCAAGAGCGCTTCTATTCTCTGGCGCATCTTCTTGTTGGCGAGAACCATACCCATTCCGAATTCACAGAAATCCTCAAAGAGTGAGTTGCCCCAAGCGGGACCCTGTCCCTTTTCATTCACGGTATAAGGTGTGGAAGGAATGGATCCTGAATATATGGAAGAACAACCCGTGGCGTTTGCCACCATTTCATGGTCACCAAACAACTGGCTGACCAATTTCACGTAAGGCGTTTCACCGCAACCGGAGCAAGCGCCGGAGAACTCGAACAATGGAGTGGCAAACTGGCTTACGCGAGGATTGGCGGTTACGTCAATCAAATTTTGCTTGGTTGATACGTTCTTCACGCAATATTCCCAATTGTCCGCTTCTGCCTTCTGGCTTTCCAAGGGTACCATCTTCAATGCCTGTACGGTCTTGCCCTCAACCTTCTTGCCAAGACATACATCCACGCAGTTGCCGCAACCCAAGCAGTCCATGACATCCACCTGCATGCGGAAACGCATACCCTTCAACTGAGCGGGAGCCTTTACCTCCAATGTGTCGCTCTTGAATCCAGAAGCCTCAGCTTCATTCATCACGAACGGGCGAATGGCTGCGTGAGGACAAACGAATGCACACTTGTTGCACTGTGAGCAATAGTTTGGATCCCAAACCGGTACGAGGGCGGAAACGCCACGCTTCTCATACACCGCGGTACCTTGTGGCCATGAACCATCTTCAATGCCTACATAATCGCTTACCTTCAGGACATCACCTAACTGAGCGTTGATTGGACGTACGATCTTGGTGATGAATTCGGGCTCGTTGTATTTGGTTTCCTCATCATCCGCAAGGTCGGCCCATGCCGCGTCTATTGTCAATTGCTTGTACTCGTTCCCACGATCCACGGCGGCATAGTTCATGTTGACTACATCCTCGCCCTTCTTTCCGTAAGACTTCACGATGAACTTCTTCATCTGCTCTATGGCCAAATCAACCGGGATGACCTCCGTAATGCGGAAGAACGCGGACTGCAGAATGGTGTTCGTGCGGTTTCCAAGCCCTATTTCCTGGGCTATCTTCGTCGCGTTGATGTAGTAAACGGTTATGTTGTGCTGTGCAAAATATTTCTTCAGTTTGTTGGACAGATTCTTTGCCAATTCTTCACCATCCCAAATGGTATTCAAGAGGAAAATGCCACCATCGCGCAATCCGCTGGCCACATCGTACATCTTCAAATAGGCCTGAACATGGCAAGCCACGAAATTTGGGGTCTTGATTTGGTATGTGGAACGGATTGGAGTGTCGCCAAAGCGAAGATGTGAACATGTGAAACCTCCGGATTTCTTGGAATCGTATGAGAAATATGCCTGGCNNNTGTTGGTGTTGTCACCGATGATTTTTACGGAATTCTTGTTTGCGCCTACGGTGCCATCCGCGCCCAAACCAAAGAACTTGGCCTCATAGATGCCTTCACCGCCGAGTGCCATTTCCTTCTCCAATGGCAGGGAGGTGAACGTCACATCATCCACAATACCCAGCGTGAAGTGATCCTTCGGCTCGGGCAATGCAAGATTTTCAAATACTGAAATAATCATGGTTGGAGTGGTGTCGCTTGAAGCCAGGCCGTAACGTCCACCGATAATCAACGGTGCGTTCTCCGTGCCGTAGAAAGCGGACTTGACGTCGAGATACAATGGCTCGCCCTCCGCGCCCGGCTCCTTGGTACGATCCATTACGGCAATACGCCTGACCGTCTTGGGAACAGCGGCCATCAAGTGCTTCACCGAGAACGGACGATACAAATGGACGCTAATCATACCAACCTTGCGTCCCTGGGCTACCAAATAATCTATGGCTTCACGCGCCGCTTCCGTTGCTGAACCCATCAGGATAATGATGTTTTCGGCATCTTCCGCTCCGTAGTAACTGAACAAT
>DCGD01000018.1:3471-7411 GCA_002315195.1 Prevotellaceae bacterium UBA1787
GCAATTTATATTCTCTGCCGCAAATCTTTGAAACCGCAGCCATGTATTTTTCCACGATTTCGGGAACTGCATCATAGAACCTGTTGCAGGACTCCCTATGCGCAAAGAACGTCTCTGGATTTTCCGCCATGCCGGCTGCTCTTGGATGCTCGGGAGTCAGGGCGCGGGAACGGAACTCGGACAACGCTTTCATGTCAACCAATGGACGAAGCGCTTCCTGATCCATGACTTCTATCTTTTGGTATTCGTGTGACGTACGGAAACCATCAAAGAAATTGATGAATGGAACTCTGCTTTCTATGGTAGCCAAATGAGCAACTGCACTCAAATCCATCACTTCCTGTACACTGCCTTCGCAGAACATGGCGAAACCTGTCTGACGACAAGCCATCACGTCGCTGTGGTCACCGAAAATGGACAAGGAATGGGTAGCCAACGTACGAGCGGAAACATGGAAAACTGAAGGAGTCAACTCTCCCGCAATCTTATACATGTTGGGAATCATCAAAAGCAAACCCTGGGATGCCGTGAAAGTGGTCGTCAAGGCCCCTGCCTGAAGTGATCCGTGTACGGCTCCCGCGGCACCGCCTTCTGATTGCATTTCCTGCACCATGACGGTGTCACCGAACAGGTTCTTTCTTCCTTTGGAAGCCCATTCGTCAACATGCTCTGCCATGGGAGACGATGGAGTAATTGGGTAGATGGCAGCGACCTCTGAAAACATATAAGCTACGTGTGCAGCGGCCTCATTACCATCACATGTCATGAACTTTTTTTCTGTTGCCATTTCTTTATGTTAAAATTGATATTTATATAGTTTCTATTCTTTCCAATGATTTTGCGTTGCTTGGTATCTACCTATTAATATAGGAAACCGAACATCCAAATGGGAATGTCATTTTCACGTCCCACCTCCGTGTTGAAACGCGCATAATACATATCCGTTTCCTTGCGTTTTTTCTTGTATCTGTCACACACGCAAATAGGGATTGTCTTGTCTATCGTATAGATGCCGGCCTTTTTGGTCGCCTCTACCTCATGATGGCGCCAAATGCTGTTGATGAAGAATGTTTCCATCACGTCCTGATCCGACGGCGTATCGTTCATAATGGTATAAAGCAGGTTGGTGTTGTGCATCAAAATGCGGGCGGGCTTTTTGGGCGCGGCGCCATTGTCCTTGTATATCTGATGTATCAAACGCGCTTCCTCAAGGTTGTTCATGTAGTTCGTTACCGTGGCGCGGGAGGTTTCTATTTCTTCCGCCAGGTTGCTCACGTTGGGAGAACCCTCGCTCGAAAGCGCCAAAAGATACAACAACTTTTTGAGACGCGGCAGATACTTCACATCAATTTGCTTGGTAAACAATATGTCAACCTCAAGCATCGTGTTGATGGCTTTCAAGAGATTTTCCGTGAAACTGTGGTTTTCCAAATAATAGGGATAGTAACCATGACGCAGATAGTTCTGAAGATAATTCCAAGGACGAACCCTCAGCAATATATTTTTCTGGGTGATTTCCGTTCTGTGCAGAATGTCATCCAAGGTGACCCTGGGTAGGTTGGACTGCGTCTGCAGATTGATGTACTCGCGGAATGAAAAGCCATGCAACACATATGTCTTGCATATTTTTCTCAATTCATGATTTTCAATATTGGGACGATCCACGGTCGTAGTGGCGTATATGATATGAAGCTGCAGAAAACGGCGATAGCACTCCACAAGTTCATCCTGCCAACCGTTCTGCTTGAAAATCTGGTCAATGATAAGTACTCTGCCGCCTCGTTTTACAAATTCCTCCGCAAAATCAACAATCCCTCTACCTTGAAAATAGAAACTATTCATGTTGATGTAAAGGCAGCGCCCGATACTTACATTGAAATTTTTTTTGGCATACTGAAGCAAAAATGTGGTCTTGCCGACACCACGCGGACCCTTTATTTCAATCAACCGATCGTTCCAATCAATCTCATTCATCAAGGGACGGGTCATGTTAACATCCGTATGCTCAATCAAATAAGCATGT
Organism: Prevotellaceae bacterium UBA1787; assembly: GCA_002315195.1. The sequence continues at coordinate 5,495 of DCGD01000018.1, forward strand.
CTTTGAAAAAAATTTTCCATACTTCAATAATTTTGAAATGCAAATTTAGGCAAATTATGCCAAATTGCGAGTTATGAATAACAAAAAATAAAGGTTTTCATGCAGAAAGCCTTTATTTTTTCATTTTTTGAATCAAAAAACAAAAGGAACTCATTTTGCGCTTGTCATTTTTTCAAATAACGACACGCAAAATACGCAAGATTTTGGCTATGTCACCTGCCAAAAAATGTTCGGGCGCGACAATCACGATGCAAGAAAAGGACCGCCCACATCCCATGCGGTCAGTCCTTGAAAAATAATTACAACTATGACTAAATTATTCCTTGTGCCATCATGGCCTTTGCCACCTTCATGAAACCACTTACGTTGGCTCCCTTGACGTAATCGATGGTGCCGTCCGCACGCTTGCCGTACTTGCAGCACTGCTCGTGGATGTCAGCCATGATGCCCTGAAGTTTCTTGTCCACTTCCTCAGCGCTCCAACTCAAGTGCATGGCATTCTGGCTCATCTCAAGACCCGATACGGAAACACCACCCGCATTGGAAGCCTTGCCCGGAGCATAGAGCAAACCATTTGACTGGAAAATCTTGATGGCCTCCGGCACTGAAGGCATGTTGGCACCTTCCGACACGGCGAAGCAACCATTGTCAACCAAAGCCTGCGCATCGTCCGCACTGATTTCGTTCTGCGTCGCACTCGGCATGGCGATATCGCACTTTTCATGCCATGGGCGAGCGCCTGCCACGTATTTCACACCATATTTCTCTGCATATTCACGAATACGACCGCGGTAGAGGTTCTTCAACTCCATGACGTATGCCAACTTCTCTTCATCGATGCCTTCCGGATCGTAGATGTAACCATCACTGTCGGACAGTGTCACCACCTTGGCTCCTTCCTGAATCAATTTTTGCGTCGTATATTGAGCCACATTACCTGAACCGCTGACGCATACGGTCTTTCCCTTAAGGTCAATTCCGCGGGTAGCCAACATGTGCTTCAAGAAATATACGTTTCCATAACCCGTCGCCTCGGGACGTACCAAAGAACCACCGAACTCAAGACCCTTGCCGGTGAAAGTTCCCGTATTCTCGCGGGCCAACTTCTTGTACATTCCGTACATGTAGCCAACCTCACGTCCACCTACGCCGATGTCACCCGCGGGTACATCCGTGTCAGGACCGATGTTGCGCCACAATTCCGTGATGAACGCTTGGCAGAAACGCATCACTTCAGCGTTGGACTTGCCGCGCGGGCTGAAATCGGAACCTCCCTTTGCACCACCCATTGGAAGTGTGGTCAATGAATTCTTGAATGTCTGTTCAAAAGCAAGGAACTTCAGAATTGACAAGTTTACCGAAGCATGGAAACGAACACCTCCCTTGTACGGGCCAATGGCATTGTTATGCTGAATGCGATAACCCATATTGGTCTGCACCTTGCCCTTGTCGTCCACCCATGTAACACGGAATGTGAAGATTCTTTCAGGAATGCACAAACGATCAATCAAGTTTGCCGCTTCGAACTCAGGATGTTCATTGTAAGCATCCTCAATCGTGTTCAACACCACAGAAACAGCCTGAATGTACTCAGGTTCATTTGGAAATCTCTGCTTTAATTTGTCAATTACTTCAACTGCTTTCATTTTAGTATAAAATATATGTTTTTTCTAAGTGCAAAATTATACATATTGACACAATTGTGCAAGTATTTTTGACAAAAAGTAAGAATTGCGATGAAAATTTTAACATTTTGCACTTTTTTACACCGTAAAATGTAAATTATACTTTCTATTTCTTTTTAAAGAAATACTTTGCCCTTTCTTTAAGAGACGATACAATCGTCGTTTCGTTCGACAACATTCTCAAAGACCACATGGTCGAAACCACCAACAACGGTAGTCCCGCACCATATTT
>DCGD01000018.1:7426-9653 GCA_002315195.1 Prevotellaceae bacterium UBA1787
ATTTCCTTGGAACGCAGCCCATATTCCACCACTCAACAACACACCCTGAACCACGCCATACGAAACAGCTCGGGATGAATAGTGAAATTGGTATTTGTATCTACATATCAATGCTACCATCAACATGTCAAACAAATTGGAAAGGGAAAGCGCTATTCCCGCACCAATCAGCCCCCATGCAAGATAACCACCGATTACCAACAACATGAATACCACATAATAAATGAACTCCGCCACGAAATAGGTAACGGAATCCCCATGAGCCAACGTGCAATACGCCACGGGGGTGGTCAACGCCTTGAAATACATATAATACAATGAACACAAAGTCATCGGCACCACTTTCAAAAACTCCGCTGAAAACAACAAATGAATGATATAGGGCAGAAAAAGCGCAAAAAACAAAAGGAACGGCGCCATCAGCAGTACACTGACTTCCACCTGGCGGTTTATCGTCTCATTCATGCGCTGCACGTTGGAACAATCCGCTGAAAGACGGGGAAAATAGTCCGCTTCCAAACTGACAAACACGAAACGCGCATACGTTACCGTCAGCATGAAACCGGAGCAGTACAATCCCTCTTCGGCCAGGGAACCCGCCTCGACAATGAACGCACGAACCGCCATCTCCGCGGCGGATGCCACTATGCCCGCCAATACATAGGAGAACCCGAGCCTCAACATTTCTGTTCCCTGTTTCAATATCCTGACGGAAAAAGGATTTGCCCGCCAGCGATGCTGCTTTGTCGAAAAATACAAATTTACAACCATCACCGCCAATGTACTTAAGAGCAAGGCGGGAACTATTCCTTTGTTGCCGAAGATGAAATAGAACGGCACCGTCAGAAAAAGCGTCAAAACGGCACCCACTGTGGTGGCAACGGACAAGTCGCGCAACCGGCGCAAAGCCTTCAGTATGGCCAACTCCACACCGGATATGGCGAGCATGCCTACCAAAGGGGATATACAGAGGAAACTAAGGGTATATTCATCGCTTTTCAAAAAATAATCCGCCGAAAGCCGCGCAAGCAGGGCGCATAGCGACATGCCCAGCAGGGCGGTCAACAAACTCCAACTGCGTATGACCTTGATATATTCTTCCAACCGCGCTTCATCGCCCTTCTCATACAACTCCGAAAGGCGGCGAACGGCGGTGAGGGGCACGCCAAATGTCGTCGCATTGCTGAAAAGCGTCATAGCATGGTTGAATATGTCTATCAGCGCCAAGCCGACACTTCCCAACAGCACCGTAATGAACTTGTTTCTTACCAACGAAACCAATACGGTCATGCCTTGAACGCCTCCAAACAACCCCGTACACTTTAATACGTGATTGTAGGCGCTTCCAACCTTCGATTTATCGTTTTGTGCCAAGCCGAACATAATTGGGGACAAAATTAACATTTTTTTCTTTTTTATGACATAAAAAAAGATGTTTGCCCATTGTTTTTTGTATTTTTGCCTTGAGATGAAAATATTATTATTGGGCGAATATAGCAATGTGCATTGCACCTTGGCGGAAGGATTGAAAGCGCTGGGGCATCATGTCACCGTCGTCTCTGACGGCGACGGATGGAAAAACTATCCGCGCGACATTGATTTACGACGCCGTTCCACCAACAAGAAAGATGGCATTCTTTACTATGCCAAGGCACTTGGAACCATACTGAAATTGAGAAACTACGACGTCGTGCAAATCATCAATCCCGTTTTTCTGTCACTCAAGGCGGAGCGCATACGCCCTTTCTACTACATGCTCAGACGACAGAACAAATCCCTCTTTCTCGGCGCCTTTGGAATGGATCACTATTGGGTCAAGACCGGACTGGATTGCAAGACGTTCAGGTACAGCGACTTCAATCTGGGCGAGCATACTCGAAACAACAAAGACAACGACATTTGGATAAACGACTGGCTGATTGGCGCAAAGGGAAAACTCAACCAATACATTGCGGAAGACTGTGACGGCATCGTTTCCGGACTGTATGAATACGACGCCTCCTACCGTCCCTGTTTTGGAGACAAACTGCAATTTATTCCTTTTCCCATCAACCCTGACAAGGTGACGCCACTGCAAAGACACGAGGGAAACAAAGTGCGCTTTTTCATTGGAATTCAACGGGCGCGGTCGGCTTACAAGGGCACCGACATCATGCTTAGAGCCCTGGAACGCGTCGTTGAGGAAATGCCTGACCTGTGCGAAATGATCAAAGTGGAGTCCGTGCCT
>DCGD01000018.1:9679-17953 GCA_002315195.1 Prevotellaceae bacterium UBA1787
CATGAACGGCAGCGACGTCATCCTTGACCAACTGTACAGTTACACTCCCGCCATGAATGGCTTGCTGGGAATGGCCAAGGGCCTGGTTGTCGTTGGAGGAGGGGAAGAAGAAAATTATGAGATACTGAACGAAAAAACGCTGCGACCCATCATCAACGTACTGCCTGACGAAGACAGCGTATATCAGGCGCTACGCCACCTTGCGCTCCACAAGGAATTGATTCCCGACTTGTCCAACCAAAGCATGGAGTACATTCGCAAGCATCACCATTATGTGAAGGTAGCGCGGAAATACGTTGATTTTTGGACGGCGCGCATATCTTTCGTGAAGAAATGAAAATTTGCGGTGACGGCTTTTCAAAGCAGTTTCAACGCAAGGCGCCAGGCTCCTCTTCCACCCATTGCCGTATATGCACGCAACACCCTGAGCGCCAAGCGTTCCCACAGTGAGAATGTTTGTTCTCTTGTCAACGAAAAACATACCCTTGACTGCCCGATTTGTTTTTCCTTGTAAAGTTGTCCCGACATAATGGCTTCGCGCATTGCCAATGAAAACAGGACGGAATGTGGCAACGTGGCATCCTGCCGCAACATTTGCGATATGTGCTTGAACGCCTTCATGATTTTCGGAAATGAATCGGAATAGGACTTTCCGGTGATGCTTTCATCATGCTGATAAATGAAATGAAAGACTTTGTCTTTGTGCCAGGAAATCAGTGCATCGGAAAGCAAAATCCTGATGCCCATTTCCCAATCGTTCCAATAGAGCAAGTCCTCGTTCCATCCATTCAGCCGACGGGCGAATGTGCTTTTATAAAATACAGACTGTGTGGACAACTGACCCGTCAATATTTGCCCTTCTACCGTAAGATGACTAAGATAACTTCTTTGAACCGTTCTTCCATCCTGCCAGCACATGAGAGTCGGCGTCACGACGGCTTCCGCACCGTTGTCATTGATGGTGCGGACTGCCCAGGACAGGTAGTCCGGCGACATGCCATCGTCACTGTCAAAGAAAAACAGATACTCGCCCCGCGCCACCGACAAACCCTTGTTTCGTGCCGCTGCCGCCCCGCGCTTCGTTTCAGCGAAAATTCTTACGCTAAAATCATGTTCACGATGCAATTCCGCAAATTTTTCCGCCACCAATCGGGAACCGTCGGTTGAGTTGTTGTCAACCAATATCAACTCCAACGGACGATAGTCCTGTACATATACCGACTGAAGCGCGCGTTCCAAAAATGATACCCTATTGTAAAAAGGTATGACTACCGATACAGTCCTTTCGGTTCCGTCATATAAATTTCCATGGTTCTTTGCAAAAGACTCTCCAAGCATCGCTTTCTTATGGTTTAATCCGCGCACAAAGATATACCTTATCCGCGACTTTGTTATTGTATTTATTAAAAAACACTGAACTACAAGATTTGTCTAAAATTTGTCATGCCTAATCTTTCACCACCTTGGCATCGGAAAACTTAGGCGACAAAACCATAACCGACAAGGCAAAGGTAGCAATAAAATCCAAAAAACGCACTACATTCAGAGGATTAATTTCATTGGCGTTGAATCTTGTGAAATTTTTAATCGCACGCCATGAACTTTGCTGAACTTTCAGACGCTTTTTCGGGGCAAGAGGCGGTTTATGGGTAAACCGTTATTGGAAATCTAATTCCAATTGTTGAACTGAAGTCTTTTTGATGGTATTGAGATGATGGATTGCCATGTCATATTCTTCTTTCGTCAAATAGTGTTCGGTCAAAAGACAATTTGCTGCTTTCTCTACATCTATTCTCATGAGCAGGTCTTTGTTAATGCTGCGTTTTGCATCAAAGAATACGAGTGATTGCATGAACTTTTGTACAATCGGACTGTTGAGAATGTGTATGAAACACATTGCCATATCTTGGTTGTCAAAACCAAGAAGATAACAAGTATCGTCAAGCATGACACATTTGTCTTCCATTGGGCTTACTAATGAGAATGTGGTGGATTTATAAAGTCCCGCTATTGCTATCTTGTATTTTTGGAATGAGTAAGGACCTATGCCAAAAATACAATATTTTGGCCTCTTTTTATATATTACGCTGCCTCTTTTATCAAACCATTCTCTATGGTCCTCCAAATACTTAAATGTGCGCGGTAACTTGTCCTTCATAAGCGAGATGTCATCAGATGTGTTTTTTTGCGTAACTACCACATATTTGCGGAAAGTCGTTACTTCCCTTTCCTTTAAATCTGAACTTTTGAGAATAGGATATATTAAATCAGGCTCCACATCTACCTCTTCCTTGAGATTGTTGAAAAGTTTGCCATTCCTCTTTTCAAGTTCCATGACCTTTGAGCAATCATGCTTCATGCCGGACCACCATATAAACTGGCACTTGCCATCTATATGTGAATAATGGGAATAGTCCTGGACATTTGACACAAAACAATCTCCAACCCAGCCATAATTGATTGGATTTTCCAAATTATACAAATCCATCACAGTACACAATTTTGCATTGCCGCTACCAAGCTTAGCGACAAAAAGGCAAGCGGCTACTGATGCATCAAACTCCTTTTTGGCATCGATATTATATTGGGTCATTTTCTCAATACAATACTTACCATTCTTTTGCTCATATACTATGTTTTTAGCGACCGAGTTCTTGATTAGAAACGCCAAACAGGCATTTCGATTGTGGAAACTTTCCAATAACTGATATGTTATATATTCAGCAATATCAAAATTCGCTTTTCCCGTGATTGCTTCCAATCCCCTCACGTTCTTGAAATTTGACTTTTTCGGAAGGTTGTCGCTGTTTATTTCACTTAGTTTGCTGTTGGTAACCCAAGGCGGGTTTCCTACAACAAGCACATTTTTGTCTTTGTCAATATGCAAGTCTTCAAAATTGAAACTGAATATGCTTTGGTGAATAAGATGTATTTTACTTTGTATAATTCCAGGATTCTTTAAGGCATAGTCCAAGAATCTGAATTTTAATTGATTCAAATAAGGCTTGTATATCTCTATTCCATAAATGTTCCTTGCAGAAGCCCCAAATACAATGATGGACGCAAGCATGAATGTCCCGGTTCCGCAAGTTGGCTCAATGATGACGTCCGGGGTTATTCCTTGGTTCTTGACAAGAAGACAAACTCGACAAGCCAGTTCAAAATTTGTCTGCCAATCACCATATTCAACCTTGTTACTTTGTTCTATCTCTTCTGCTGCACAGTAATCTTCCGTCTCGAAGAAATTTTCTATTCCACAGATTTCTTCGGCAATAATATTGGCTTCTTCAAGAGACTTTCCAGAAAACCCATCAAGAAATTCATTCAGCTTCATATTTTACAATGGTAGTTATACCGTTGATTTCTTCCGGCAAATTTACAATTCTACCATATTGCAATCTCCATTGCAAAGCATTGGAAATGGAAAGATAACCAATCAATGGAGGTTTTTTCAATAAATCTTCCGCGATTTGCATCAAGAAAATTATTCTTTAAAGAGATCTTCCATAGTCACAACAGATTGCATGCAATCGGAGTGTGCATTGCGTTTAAGTCCTTTGGTGGTGACAAGAATTGCATGTTTTGCCTACACGACGTCTTCCATTAACCGCAACAAACTCAGAATACTCAAACTCCAACGCATCATGCAGTTGTTCTATCTCTTTTTTACGACCTATAATCATGCCTTTTCTATAATACAATCGTTGTAACTTGAATGCAAAGTTACAAAGAATATCGTATAATCAGCGAAATCTATTAAAAAGTGACACATTCCGCAGAATAAAAGCACTTTAACATAAAACTATCACTATAATTTTGTGAGTTGTACCTATTCAGTTGGAAAGTCAAATCCCTCTATCAGAAATTTATCTTGATTTGTCCTTGACCTCTTGCTTTGATAAATAGTTTCAAAATATATTTTATAAGTATTTATATAATATTACATATATAACGAGTGGTTTATTATTAATCCATCACCAACTGCATCCAAAAACCTATTTGTAGCGTGGAAGAGTGAGTCAGCATTCCATAATCCACAAGTTTGATCCATTTGCCTCTGATAACTCACCAAGACAAGTTTTATTCCGTCAAAAATCATAAAACAAAGTGGACATGAAAAATCATTTTCTCTAATAAAGTCCGTATCTTTGCCAAAAATTGTCAAGACGATAACAAGATTATGTTGTTCACGGATAAAACTTTGTTTTTAGGGTTGTATATTCAACTACCACAGGGAAAATTGACTTCGACCGGGGACATTGAAACGGACACCCACCGCGAAACGGAAAAAGATGTTCAAAAGAAGCGAAAAAAACAAGTGATACTTTCTACTTCCTTACATGAGTTCGATGAAACAAGTCTTTTATCTTTCCAGTTGGCGAACGACATTACGAACATTGTATTAGGGAATGAACAAGTTACCCATTATGTCCTTTCCCTGACGGTTGAGAATTCTGAAAGCAAAAAATAATGACCAAGACAAAAGCATATATACCACCAGAAGAAATAGAAGGGTCAATTGTGGCTGAAAGTCGTTCTTCATACGGCATCCACACCTACATCAGCCTGTTTAGCAGTGCCGGCGTGGGATGCTATGGTTTTAAAGAAGAAGGCTTTTATTGTGTCGCTACCGTAGAGTTGCTCGAGAAGCGTCTCAAGATACAGTCATACAACAACAAATGTGTCTATGAAAGCGGATATATTTGCGGCGATATGACAATGCAGGAGACCAAGGATAAGGTATTCGCTGAATTGGAAAAGTGGGAAAAAACATTTTATGTTGCCGATTTGGACGTTCTCATTGCCACACCTCCTTGTCAAGGCATGTCCATTGCCAACCACAAAAAAAGAAATGACGAGATTGTCAGAAACTCACTGGTCGTCGAGTCTATCAAGATGGTACACCAAATAAAACCGAAATTCTTTGTCTTTGAAAATGTCCGGGCGTTCTTGACTTCCGCTTGCACGGATGCCGACGGAAATAACAAGAGCATAAAAGAAGCCATTGACATGAACCTCGGTGGCATGTATAATATCTTGTACAAGGTTGTTAATTTCAAGGACTATGGAAATCCATCAAGCCGTACCCGTACGCTTGTGATTGGCGTAAGAAAGGACATTATGGATGTCATTCCCAATGATTTATTTCCGGATAAAAAGTCTGAGATCACACTCCGACAAGCAATAGGTCATCTCCCTCCATTGAAAAAAATGGGAGAAATATCCGAAAATGACATCTACCACAATTTCAGAAAATACAACCCGGAAATGGAAGCATGGATTTCTGAAATAAAGGAAGGACAGTCTGCTTTTGACAACACCGACATTCAACGCATTCCGCATACGATAAAAAATGGCGTGGTGGTATTCAATACTCAAAAAAACGGTGATAAATATACCCGCCAGTACTGGGACAAGACCGCTCCGTGCATACATACTCGAAACGACATCATGGCAAGCCAAAATACCGTACATCCCGTTGACAACAGAGTGTTCAGCATCAGGGAAATCATGCTCTTGATGTCGGTACCGCATACTTTCAATTGGTCCGCCATGCCTTTTGAGAAACTCAACGCCTTGACTCCTGAAGAAAAAGCCACTTTCCTTAAAAAAGAGGAAATGAATATACGTCAAACGCTCGGTGAAGCCGTTCCCACCGTTATTTTCAGGCAAATCGCGCACAAGATACGCAATGTGTTATGCAAACCAACATTGACGAAACAAGAGGCGAAAGGTTTAATTGAACGAAAAGAACTCACCATAAACGACAATCTACTGAACTTCATCAGGGAAAGCCTTGCGTACAAGTTCACTGAACTGTCAAAAGTCGCGGAGTTGGCAAATGCCCAAAGAGAGAACAACGCCGCATATTACACCAGGCAAGACACCTGCTTCAACATAGTCAGCAAACTTCCTGAAGCCAAAACATACTCAACGCTCAATATTTTGGAACCATCAGTAGGCGTGGGGAATTTCCTTCCCACATTGATGCAAAAGTATGCTGACGTACCGACTGTAAACATTGACGTCCTGGACATAGACGCAAACAGTATTGCCGTACTTCAAACTCTCGTAGGCAAAATCAACATTCCGCAAAACATCCACATTAATTACATCGTGGCTGATTCTCTCCTATATGATTTCAATAAGAGATACGACATAGTGATTGGCAATCCGCCATATATGAAGATAACAAAAGACAAGAAACTGCTCTCCTTGTATAAAATGCAAGCACAAAATAAGGATACAAACAACATCTTTGCTTTCTTTATTGAAAAAATGATGAGCGTGGGAGACATCGTGTCTTTGATTGTACCAAAAAGCCTGGTAAGCGCCCCAGAATTCAACCTGACAAGAACCTTGATGAAAGAAAAACGCATGACGCATATCATTGACTTTGGTGAAAAGGGATTCAAGGGTGTTAAAATCGAAACCGTAAATTTTATTCTTGACACTCGAAAGAAGCCGGACAAAACCATCGTTGAGTCATACATTACGGAAAACGTCAGGTGCTGTTCACAAGCATACATCACCGATGACAAATTTCCTTATTGGCTTATTTATAGGGACCCTTGTTTTGACAAAGTAGCCAACGAAATGAATTTCAATATTTTCAAGGCATATAGGGACCGGGTCATAACGAAAGCCAAGACAAAGGCCAGCGGACGTATACGGGTGCTGAAATCGCGCAATATCGGTGACAACAAAATCATCAATATCCCTGACTATGACTGTTATATGGATGATTTAAATGGTCTTGACGTAGCTAAATACTTGAACCAAACGTGTGTCTTGCTGCCTAATTTGACCTACAATCCAAGAGCGTGCTTCATGCCAAACAATTGCATCGCGGATGGTTCTGTAGCCATACTGACTCTCATTGACCCTACCATAACAATAACGGAGGAAGACCTGGCGTTTTATGCAACCAACGAATTTTCTGAGTTCTATTCCATCGCCAGAAATCGAGGTACCCGCTCCCTGAACATTGACAACAATTCCGTCTTCTTCTTTGGTAAACTAAAACAACATGACGCATGAAAACGGAAGATATACAAAAACATCTTGACACATACGACGACTACGACATACGAAAAAATCACAATGGTAGATTCGTCGACCAAAAGTGTACTCCGGATATTGTATGCTTTATTGCGGACAGCATACTTAACACAGATTGCGCAACGAAAGATTTCACTGTAAATGACTTGTGGAAAACACAATTTTTCATAGAAAACACAAGAATAATATTTCATAAGCCTTACGCTGACAACAAATCGGCTCGCCATGAATATGACAAAGTATTGGCTCAACCTTTGAAACTTTTGGCTTATGCCCATGTGCTTGAACTTGTCAACACACAACATCGTCTCGCTTTTCGCGTGAACAATCTGAAAATATTGGAGTATATCGCCTCCCGTGAAAGAAACGCCTTTAATTTTCTACATATATTTTTCCAAAAAGTCGTTTCTGAAAGTGGCATAGAACGTTTCTTCAAAGAATACAATGAAAATTGCAAAAAATCAACAAAAAGAAGTGAAATATGCGCTGCCAAAAACACATTATATGACAAGTATCACCGTTTCATCCGCGCAAACACACCTACTGCATCAAAATTGGATACCACCAGAATGCTTCACAAATTACTGAATGTATACTCGTATGCGGAAATGATACCCGGAAGCAATGGCAAATTGCAAGATTGGGGAGACCTTATGTATAATAAGGTAAATTGGCGTGACATACCATCAAGAAAAGAAAAAAACAAGACCCGCCAAGAAGCCGCCGCACAAGAGAGAGACAAAATCAATGCCAACTTTTACATTGAGTACCAAGTAAACAAAGCAATCAGAAATGTGAGGCGCCACCAAGGTGATTCAAGCGAGGTTCATGATGAATTGGCTTTGGGCATTGCCACTGAAATTCATCACATTTTTCCGAAATCACAATTTCCAATGATTTCAACATATTATGAAAACTTGATATTGCTTACAAGCAGCCAACACAGACAAAAAGCCCATCCCAAAGGCAATACACAGATGGTTGACAAAGACTATCAACTCACCTGTCTTATGTCAAAGTCACGCACAATAGAAGCCTCTCTCAATAATGGAGATAATTTCTATCGCAAAGAAGCATTCGTTTATGTGATCAATTCCGGACTGACAGAACAATTGGACAAATCCATTTCTTTTGACGATATTCGCAAATTTTTAGTGGAAAAATATTTGAACTTCTGATATTTATAGTTGAGTCTCCTTGAAAAAGTCAAAA
>DCGD01000018.1:17963-23958 GCA_002315195.1 Prevotellaceae bacterium UBA1787
TTTTGATTTTTGGATTTGTAACATATTGATTATCAATACTCATTTTTCACAAAAATACTTTTTACAGTGGACTCAATTATAAAAAACGAAAATCAAAACAATGACTTATTCAAGGAGACTCTTCGTTTTATTGCTTTTGTGGTGACAAAACTGATTGTCTCATTTAGGTGACGACCTTTATCGTGCGTGTTAGAAAGTTGGCCCGGACTGAATTGCCGCAACAACCGGATTGCCGATTTCAACCTTGTTGTTTCTGCTTCACTGACACACATACACGATGCCGCGCAGCATCTCGTAAAACGCCTTGGCGCGATGACGTATGCCGCGCGTGACGATGGCGTGTTTCAAACAACGCAGCAACGCACCGAACGGTCCGTGCATCCAACACAATACTGCGCCCTTGCTGCGTTGTACGGAAGCGTCTTCATTGAATTTCGTTCCCGTCGTATCGCCGGGCACACGAACAATGACCTCCGGAAAATACTGAACCTTCAAACCCTTTCCAACCGCGTCGAAAAGGAAAATCTCTTCTTCGCCCGCTGAAAGAAACGGAGCGCCCAAACCAAAGCGTTCATCAAAACGAGGCATATCCCTCCCGGGTCTGACGGCTACCTCTGTTGAGTTGAAATACGTGCCATGGGGACGGTTTTGAAACAGGTATGTCTTGGACGCATACCGGTGCAGCACTCCCCCACTCTTTTTGAGCGCCTGAAAGCAAGCGATGTCCAATTGGTCATCCAATTGAAAATGTCTCAATATGATGCCAAACGAATCCTCATCGTATTGTACGTCATCATCCGCTATCAGCAGCACGTCGCCCGTCGCATGCCGTAAGGCATTGTTGCGATTGCGCGACAAGCCTCTGCCTTCCATACATACAACCCTTACGTCAGGACGTTGCAATGCCGCACTTTTCAGATTCTCCAAATGGTGGTTGTCAGTATACTGATAAGCGACAAGGTACTTTACGTCTGCCCGCGGCTTTAAAAGAATGTTGGATATGCGCTTAATGCGGTCGTCTATGGTGCAGATGGCAACCTCCAATATCATTTGTCACTGTTTTTGGGAGTCCTGCGTATATAGTCGATGCCTTCATACAGGCGACTCAACACGGGTATCAAGTGGGCGAAACGGCGGCGCGTCGCGTCAAGAGCAGCAAGCACCGACTTAGCGTAAGCGCGCCAACCATACTCATAATAAAGCAAGGCGCCGAAAGAACGCTGGACCTTTGGATCCACATAGAACATTCGCGGGACATAGATGGCGGATGTCTGTACAATTGGCTGCGCAATATAACAAACTTTCAGTTCATTACGCAAGGCGTCCGCCAACCAAACCTGTTCCTCATAGCATGAAAGTGCATCCGACCCAAGGCCAAAACGAGGATCAAACCGCAGACTCTGTATCTTTTCCCGACGGCAAACCATTTCTATCGTCAGGACCGAAAGCAAATCCTTGAAATTGTTGCAAGGTCCCTCGGTCATTGAATATTCGCGCAGATTTCTTCCGGCATACGTCTGCGCCTGGAACAAGGCGATGTCTATGCCATCAGGAAACGATTCAAAAACTGACGTTACGGTCTGTTTCATCATAGGCAGAAAACGAACGTCATCGTCCGCTATGTAAACCAAGTCGGAGGTGGCGTATTTCAAGGCGTTGTTGCGGTTTTCTGACAGACCCTTTCCCTTTATCTTTATGAATGTCACATCCTTTCTTTCTGTCAAGACCTTGGGAATCAGGTCAAGATATTCATCTTTCGTATATTGGAATGAAACGATATAATGTATCTGCTCGTCCGGTTCCATCAACAAGTCCGGCAACCTGACAATGCGGGAATTGTGCGTGCAAAACAAAATGTCTAATGTCATCGTCTGTGTACTTTTATTGGATTATACATATTATTTTATCCTTGTCCATTTAAGATTAAGGAATAAGCGTCATAGCAAACGCCACGTCCCCCCAATCCTTCCTTCTGAAAAGCCAACCCTTCATTCAAGATGCTTCCGTCTTGTTCCGTTGAAATGCCGAAATCGAAATACCGACGCCCCCGGCACACTTGGTGCGTCATGAGAAAATCAAACAGAAACGACAATGCGCCTATTTCCTTCCCTCTTTCGCTCGCCGCTATGTATTGGGCATGTACGACATTCTCCGTCACATACAGGACGGTGCCTGCCACAATGTCCCCACAAGGCGCGGCATCGGTGTTCTCTTTTGCCAAGAACAAACGTATGTGTTCAGGAAAACGCGAGTGCAGCAGCAGTATCTCTTCTCGCGTATGAACGGGCGAAGCATGATGACACTGATGCAAAACTTGGGTCAGGATATCCCAATAAGCGAACCATTCCTCCATGGATGTTGCTTCTTCCACTTTCACGCCCATGCGGTGGCACTTTCTCTGCTGCCTCAGGCGCAAATGGCTCATCGCAAGGCGCCTCGACAAATCAACCGCTTGTGAAACGCCGCGGCTTGTCAACGTCGCACCCATTCTGAACAGTGCGTAGGCATCCTCCGAAGCGGGATAACGACTGTATATATATGGTATGGATTTATATTGCAACGTCTCCGCATGAAAAGTCAATCTGTAGTATTCCGCCAACAATTGAAACGCTTCCATTGTCAGGGTCTGCGTCATTTCCGTTCCTCCCACAAGGCCGCCATACGTCAAACCGCCATGCGACCTAACCGTTTTGCCTACGATGTCAGCGGGGAACACCGCCAATACCTTGTTCTTGTCGGACAGGAACATCAGGGAACAATCCGTAAACCGATTGGAGTGATAGTCCATGTAGTCACGCTCAAGCAAGAAAGTGCCGTTGCGCGATCCGCGTACACAGGCATCCCATGCGACCTTCCTTTCGGGACTGTAGGGTTCTATTCGCATTTCACTCGCTTGAGAAACGATGCATAGTCATGCACGTATCCCTCTGAATTGTAGGATTCCGACGCGGCGACCACACACACGGTGTTTGGACGGAAATTGAACAATCGGCACCACACCTTGGGAGGTACGACTATGCCCTCGCAAGGACTGTTGACCGTGAATGTTTCGCGGTTTTCTCCATCATCGATGAAAATGTCAAAGCCACCGGAAACGGGAAAAATGGCCTCATAACATGTAAAATGTGCATGCTCCCCGCGTGATGCGCCTTCCGGAACGTCGGTTATCCAAAACATTCGCTTGATTTCGAATGGGAAATCCTTCTCTCCGGTTGCAAAGCACAGAGTCCCGCGTGCATCGTCAAAGCGGTTCACCTTTATCAGCTTACAATTTATTTTGTGATTCTCTGGGTCCATTTCATGTGACTTTGACACAAAAGTAGAAAAAAAACTTGTAAATTTCATGGTACGGTATGTTTTTTTTCGTTCCATTGCAACATTTCTCAAAGCCCGAAAGTTTTCTATGTTGAAAATTTTACGAATGTTGGCAAAATGCGGATGTCGACACAAAACGCATTTGCGCACGAGATCACAAAGTACGGCAACACGGCATGCATGCGTTCAACGAAATAACAACTGTTTGACCTTGGGTTGAAAACACCATGAAAAACACAAAATGAAATGATTGCCCGCCTTGCGGCGGAAGCTGTATTATGCGGCAATGGCATGAAACGTGTTTTGTATTCCTGAAAAATATTTGAGTCTCCTTGAAAAAGTCAAAATTTTTGATTTTTGTATTCGTAACATATTGATTATCAATGCTCANNACATTGATTATCAATACTAATTTTTACAAAAAATACTTTTTATAGTGGACTCATATATACCAATCTTAATTTTTCCAAAAAAAATTATTCCAATTGTTTTGGCAATCAAACCATATTCACTAAATTTGCACCGATTTAGAATTATTAACACTTAAACAAACGAAATAATGCTGCAATTTACAGAGAACATCTTTTGGTGGTGGCGTCGCTCAGAATTTAACAATTGTGAGTCCGCTTGTCGTGTGCTGTAAAATAAGCAAGAGAATAATAAGAGATTATCAAAGACCTGCCGAACTTCACGGTGGGTCTTTTTATTGTTGAATGTATAATAAATCATATAATTGAACATGAACAATTTCAACGTTGATGAAAACGGTTTTTACGGAGAATTTGGCGGTGCTTTTGTGCCGGAATCCCTTACCGACAGTGTCGAGGAACTGAAAAGCAAATATCTTGACATTATCGAAAGCAATGAATTCCAAAATGAGTTCCAACATCTCCTGAAGCATTATGTGGGACGCCCTTCTCCTCTTTACGAAGCGCCCAACCTCTCAAGACAATATGGCGCGCGCATCTTTCTTAAGCGCGAAGACCTGAATTTCACGGGGGCGCACAAAATCAACAACGCCCTTGGACAAATTCTCCTTGCAAAACGTTTGGGCAAAAAACGCATCATTTGTGAAACCGGCGCCGGGCAGCATGGCGTCGCTACCGCAACGGTCTGCGCGCTTATGAACATGCCTTGCCGGGTTTACATGGGAGAAACGGACATTAAGCGACAACTCTCCAACGTTAAAAGAATGCAGATGCTTGGCGCGGAAGTCTATCCCGTGAAAAACGGTACCATGACGCTCAACGACGCCGTAGACGCAGCCATTGAAGATTGGAGCCGAAATCCAGATGACACGTTTTACATCATAGGCTCCGCCGTTGGACCTCATCCCTATCCTGACATCGTCGCCCATCTGCAAAGCATCATCAGCAAAGAGGTGAAACAGCAACTTATGGAACAGATTGGACGCCCCTATCCCGATTACGTCCTCGCATGCGTCGGCGGAGGTTCCAACGCAACGGGCGCATTCTACCATTTCATTCCTGAAACGCGCACAAAACTCATTCTCGCGGAAGCAGGGGGAAAGGGATGCGATACAAACTTGACCGCCGCCACCGTCCATAAAGGTTCAGCGGACATATTGCACGGAAGCAGAACGCTTGTGCTCCATGACGAAAACGGAAAAATCGCTGAAGCATACTCTCTTTCCGCGGGGTTGGATTACCCTGGAATTGGTCCGGCGTTGGCGAACCTTGCCAAGATGGGTAGAGCGCAAGTGTATTCCATCAATGACGACGAAGCCATCAAGGCGGCTTTTGAATTGACGAGACTTGAAGGTATCATTCCCGCGCTTGAATCCTCCCATGCCTTGGCTGCACTTTCAAAAATGACATTCAACGAAGACGACATCGTTGTCGTCAACGTCAGCGGAAGGGGAGACAAGGACTTGGAAAATTATTTGGAATTCGCAGAAAACAACAATTTCTAAGGACCTGCATACAAACACGGAAAGTCCGCGGCGGAACATTTAATCCACTGCGGACTTTTTATTGTTTTTGAACTGGAAAATGCCTATTTGTTATAACTGGTGGGCAGTTCCTGGCCCAAGTAGGAGTATTCAAAACTGCGCCCTTTGATGGAGGGATACTGACTTCTTGCATCCACATCGTCACGCCCGCGCAAGTGCTTCACCATGCGCACATAACAGGCGTGCGGACTGTCCGCATAGCACAATACGCGAAAACGCGTGTCCTGATACTGGAATTTGTTGGTTCCCGAAACTGCTATCACGCGCTTGAAATTAAGGACCGCGTCATACCAACCCTGCAATTTCTGTTCAAGCATCACCTGCTTGCCCTTTTTGTTTTCCACCTTTTCCTCACCATTTTCCACATTATGTTTTGAAGCGTTTTCCTTGAAAGCCTCCAATGTTTCCAAATTTGTCCTGATGACAATGAAATACACATGCGTGCGTACTTTGTAACGCTTGGGATATGTCAAACTGGAACGCATATAGGCTTCAAGCCCTCTTACAAATTCTTCACCTAAATCGAAACCCTGAATGTCCAATCCTTTCAAAAAACTTACGGCTTCTTCTGCATTGTGCACTATGGTTTCATCATTAAAATACCTGATGTACAAATTCATAATATAAATAACAATGATTTCTTATTTATTAATGAAATGTTACAAACTGAAAACTTGCAACATAAAAAAAAGAGCGGAAAACGGGACT
>DCGD01000117.1 GCA_002315195.1 Prevotellaceae bacterium UBA1787
TACGGCATGAACACCATACACGGACGCGCGGCAGCCATTGCAACCGGCTGCAAGATTGCCAACCCCAATCTCACCGTATGGCAGATAAGCGGTGATGGAGACGGACTTGCCATCGGTGGCAATCATTTCATTCATGCCAACCGACGCAACATCGACATCAAGATGATCCTGTTGAACAATCGGATCTACGGTTTGACCAAAGGACAGTATTCCCCCACTTCCCCAAGGGGATTCGTCAGCAAATCCAGCCCCTACGGCACCGTTGAAGATCCCTTCCGACCCGCTGAATTGTGCTTCGGCGCAAGAGGACATTTTTTTGCTCGTGCGGTAGCCACAGACGCTCCGGGAACGGTGGAAATCCTCAAGGCGGCATACAACCACAAGGGTGCTTCGGTTTGTGAAATTCTACAAAATTGCGTCATTTTCAACAACGGCACCCATGATTCCATTTACACCAAGCCGGGACGCACGAAAAACGCCATCCATGTGGAGCATGGAAAACCTTTGGTTTTTGGCGAAAACAATGAATTCGGACTTGTCCAGGATGGCTTCAGCCTCAAGGTGGCCAAAATCGGGGAAAATGGCATTACCGAAAAAGACATTCTTGTTCACGACGCCCACTGTGAGGACAATACACTCCAACTGAAACTCGCACTCATGGAAGGTCCTGATTTCCCAATTGCATTGGGGGTCATTCGTGACGTGGAAGCCCCCACGTACAATGAGGCGGTTTATGAGCAAATTGACAACATCAAGGTACAAAAAAAATACCACAATTTTGAAGAACTGCTCATGACAAACGACACCTGGGAAATCAAGTAATCCCACCATGTCGTCACATGAAAAGAAAACTCTCAATTCGCCAAATACAGATTGAGAGTTTTTTCATTTTCAATGCCCATTTGAAATATCAATTCTCCCAAGAAAAATATTTAGCCACAATCACCATGCAATTCAAAAAAAAGTCTTAACTTTGTAATTATTATTTCACATGAAGAATGGAAGATTTTGAAAAGATTGAGGCGAACTATTCTGCCAAAAACATTCAAGTTTTAGAGGGTTTGGAAGCGGTTCGCAAACGGCCTGCAATGTACATCGGTGACATCAGCGCAAGAGGACTCCACCACTTGGTAAATGAAACCGTCGATAATTCCATCGACGAGGCCCTTGCCGGTTATTGCACCCATATTGAAGTCACCATCGAAGAAGATGGTTCCATCATGGTAATGGACAATGGACGCGGCATTCCAGTTGACATGCATGCCAAAGAACATAAGTCGGCCCTTGAAGTAGTCATGACCGTGCTGCACGCGGGAGGCAAGTTCGACAAGGGTTCATACAAGGTGTCGGGAGGACTTCACGGAGTGGGTGTCTCCTGTGTCAACGCACTGTCAAAAAAAATGATTTCACAAGTCTATCGCGAAGGCAAGATTTACCAGCAAGAATATGCTTTTGGCAAGCCTCTCTACGATGTGAAAGTTGTCGGTACGACTGATAGGCATGGCACCTGCCAGCATTTCTGGCCGGACAACACCATTTTCACAACCGTCCTGTTCGACTACAACGTACTCGCCAACCGCATGCGTGAACTGGCATTCCTCAACGCCGGCCTCAAAATCACGCTCACTGACATGCGGAAAGACCATGAAGGAAACACCCGTCAAGACATTTTCTATTCCGCAAACGGTCTGAAAGAATTTGTGCGATATGTCGATGCCAACCGCGAACACTTGTTCAACGATGTCATCTACCTTAAAACCGAAAAGCAGGGCATTCCCATCGACACCGCCATAATGTACAACAACTCATACAGCGAGAACATCCACTCGTATGTGAACAACATCAATACCGTTGAAGGCGGCACGCACCTTATGGGATTTCGGGCAGCCCTGACGCGCGTATTGAAAAAATACGCGGAAGACAACAAATCATTTGAGAAAGCGAAAATCGAAATTTCACCCGAAGATTTCCGCGAAGGACTTACCGTAGTCCTGTCCATCAAGGTAGGTGAACCGCAATTTGAGGGACAGACAAAAACAAAGCTTGGCAACAGCGAAGTTTCCGGCGCCGTACAGCAGGCTGTAGGTGAAGCACTGTCACGTTATCTTGAAGAACACCCCAGGGAAGCCAAGATAATAATTGACAAGGTGATACTTGCAGCGACAGTACGCATAGCGGCCAGAAAGGCAAGTGAAACGGTGCGACGCAAGAATCCCATGTCAGGTGGTGGGTTGCCGGGAAAATTGGCGGACTGCTCCGACAAGGATCCCGTAAAATGCGAACTATTCCTTGTCGAGGGCGACTCCGCGGGTGGTTCGGCCAAATCCGGACGAACACGCGAATACCAAGCCATTCTTCCTTTGAGAGGAAAGATACTCAACGTCGAAAGGGCCATGTGGCATAAAGCGTTTGAAAGTGAAGAAGTAAACAACATCATTCAAGCGCTGGGCATTCGTTTTGGCGTTGATGATGAAGACAGCAAACAGGCCAACCTTGAAAAGTTGAGATACCACAAGGTTATCCTCATGACCGATGCCGATGTCGATGGTTCCCACATTGACACACTTATCCTCACCTTGTTTTTCCGTTACATGCCCGAACTCATTGAACAGGGGTATGTGTATATCGCCACCCCTCCTTTGTATCGCTGCAAGAAAGGAAAGATTGAAGAATATTGCTACACCGAAGCCGACCGCCAGCGCTTCATCCAAACATACAACGACGGAAGCGAAGAAGGTATCAAGACACAGCGTTACAAAGGTTTGGGAGAAATGAACGCCGACCAACTTTGGGAAACCACCATGAACCCCGAAACACGCCTTCTTAAGCAAGTTACGTTGGAAAATGCGGCGGAAGCCGACCACATTTTCTCCATGCTCATGGGAGACGATGTTGAACAACGGCGTACTTTCATCGAACAAAATGCCACGTTCGCAAACATAGACGCATAACACGAAACCACGGAATGACATAAGACGGAATACACGAAACAGTTCTGTCTACACAAATAAAAGGCATCTTGCAATCACAAGATGCCTTTTACGCTCTACGGTCAATGAATTATTTCAGGAAAGAAACATCGGCAACTATTGGACGATGGTCGGATGCCACCGGCTCATTCAGGACTTCATACTTCAAAGCCTGCATCTCATGTCCATTGTTGTATGCAGCAATATAATCTATGCAGATTGTGGGATTTTCTGCGTCAAACGTACACTGTGTAGTATCTGAAATGAAAGTAAATTCCTTGTTGAGTGCATTGATTGTCCTTGAACCGGGCACATCGTTCCAGTCGCCGGCCATCACAAAGGGTTTTTCCCATTTCTTTGCCTCATTGAATATTATTGGCATTGATTCCAAACGGGCTTCCTCTGTCAAATCCAAATGTGTGCAAGCAAACACAAAGTCTTCCAACTCAACGACAAGCAGCACGCGCGGTTCTTCACCTGGAAGAGGTATGCGTACCGCAGACTTTGGCTCTTCCCGTGTCAAAACACCAATGCCATATTTTCCTTTATTAAGAGGTATGGATGCCGCATAAGTAGCATACAAGCCCGTTTGCCTTGAAAGTTCGTCCAATTCATTGGAATAATTGCTTCTCTCCACCATACTGTCCAGTTCCTGGACCGCCACTACGTCAGGAGCCTGACTTACTATTACATCCGCCGTTCGCCGGATGTCAAGGCTGCCATCCATACCGGCACAATGCTGCGTGTTGAATGACATGATGCGTTTTTGAAATGGATAATTATGTGTCTTTTGCGTACATGAAGCCAGCGCCATAATTAGAAAAGCACCAAGCACAACACACAGTCTCGCTGGAAGTTTCAATAAGAATTTCATATAGAATATACTCATGAAAAACCTACGATGAGGGACTTACATCAATTATTTCGTAAAAGATATGTCAGCGACAATGGGGCAATGGTCTGAAGCTACCGGCTCATTCAGGACTTCATACCTCTTCGTTTCCATCTTGCGCCCATTCTTGAAAGCCGCAATGTAATCTATACATCCGCGAGGATCGTCTGCTGAGAACGTAAACTTTGTTACGTCCGAAAGAAAAGTGAATTTCTTTCCGAGTTCTGTCATGGATTTTGATTGAGGGCCATCATTCCAGTCGCCTGCCATGATGAACGGTTTTTTCCATTTCTTGGCTTCATTGAAGATGATAGGCAGTGATGCCAGACGACCTTCTTCCGTCAAGTCCAAATGTGTGCATGCGAACACATAGTTTTCCAATTCCACAACAAGAAGAATGCGGGCTTCTTTGCCGGGAAGAGGAATGCGTTTCACCGACTTTGGCGGTTCGCGAGTCAAGATTCCTATACCATATTTTCCCGTTCCCAATGGAATGGAAGCCGCGTAGGTGGGATAATACGTCGTGAACTTTCCAAGTTCGCCCAATTGATAGGTATATTCACTTCGCGATGCCATGCTATCCAATTCCTGGACAGCTACTGCATCGGGATTTTGGCTTTTGATTACTTCAGCGATACGTTTGATGTCAAGACGATTGTCCAGACCCAGACAATGGTGTGTGTTGTACGACATAATTCTCTTTTGGAAAGGGAATGCTTTCTTTTGTGCCTGCGTTGAAGGCACCATGAGCAGAGATGCCATGGCAAATACTGCTGCACGCATGGTTTTTTGAATTCTCATTATATATATTTTAATGGTTTATGATTATTTGACAAAACATGCATCTGCCACAATGGGCAAGTGATCGGATGCGACAGTCTCGTCCAACACTTGATATTTCAAGGTTTGGATTTTATGTTTATTCTTGAAAGCCGCGATGTAATCTATGCAAGCCCGCTTGGTCTTTCTTAGTTTCGTAAATTGTTTGATGTCAGAAATGAAATTGAACTTTTTTGCAATTGCCTTCATGGTCTTCGAGGTGGGTATGTCATTCCAGTCACCTGCCAAGACAAAAGGTTTCTTCCATTGCTTCGCCTCCCTAAAGATAATGGGCAACGATTCCAAACGTCCTTCTTCCGTCAAGTCCAAATGCGTACATGCCATCACGTAATTCTCAAGTTCTACGACTATCAACATACGGGGTTCCTTGCCCGGGAGAGGTATGCGTTTCACAGACTTGGGTATTTCCCGTGTCAAAATTCCTATACCGTACTTGCCGCCTTCATAAGGCATGGCAGCCGCAAAAGATGGATGATAACCGGTATATTTCGCCAGTTCGCCCAACTCATACATATAGTCGGTGCGCCTTGCCATGCTATCCAGTTCTTGAATGGCAACGGCATCGGGATGTTGCTCATTGATTATATCAGCTATGCGTTTTACATCAAGGCGTTCATCCACCCCCTGACAATGATGCACATTGTACGACATGATGCGCTGTCGGAAAGGAAATATGCCCTGAGACCCAACTGTTTGGGTGAGAAGCAGAACCACTACGGCACACACGATGGATTTTGCAACATCAATCATTTTCACTGTCGCTTACTTACCTACAAGTATCTTAGTGGTTTCATCGTTGATTTTGACAACGTATGCCCCGGGAAGGAGTTTTATGTCCTGAGGCGCCACTCGCTCAACAACCTTCACCGCATCCAGGGTATATACACTCACCACATCTTGCTCCGTTGTTCCTGAAA
>DCGD01000087.1:0-219 GCA_002315195.1 Prevotellaceae bacterium UBA1787
ACCAACTTTTTTTATTTGGATATTTTGTTGGAAACCAGTTATATATGATTGTAGGTATTGGCAAAATCAGGAAACTTTAGCCAATGCCACTAACTTACAGCCAATGCCGCAAGATACAAAATGCTAAAGTTGCGTATGCAAAATATGTATTCAATGGATGATTGTTTTTTATTTTTTTGTATTTTTGCTTTCATAATTTTTAACTTAAATATATTTATT
>DCGD01000087.1:252-4370 GCA_002315195.1 Prevotellaceae bacterium UBA1787
CCCTAAGAGGTTTCGACATGTTTTTCATCATGGGTGGAGCCGGTCTTATTGCAGCCATTGCCGCTTTTTTCCCGGAAAATGCGGCATGGCAGGTTGTTGGAGAGCAAATGCACCATGTCGGTTGGGATGGATTGGCCCACCATGACACCATTTTCCCACTCTTCCTTTTTATAGCCGGTGTGAGTTTTCCTTTCTCGTTGAGCAAGCAGAAGGCAAGCGGAAAGAGCATGGGAAGCATTTACCGCAAGATTGTTATCCGCGGTTTGTTGCTCATTTTCTTCGGTTGGGTTTACAATGGTTTTCTGAATTTTGATTTCGCTCATTTGCGTCTTTGCAGTGTGCTTGGTAGAATCGGTTCCGCATGGATGTTCGGCGCCCTGTTGTTCTGTGCCGTAAAGGATTGGAAAAAATTGGTTGGCATCATGTTGTTCATTCTTGTTGGCTATTGGCTCGTTTCCGCATACTGTCCTTCGCCTTTGGCAAACGGTGCCGATCCCTTGTCGTTGGAAGGGAACCTTTCTTGCTATTTGGATGTAAAAGTGTTGGGTTCCAACTGCATGTGTGACAAATACGATGCCGAAGGACTGCTTTCCACACTGCCGGCCATCTGTACGGCTCTTCTCGGCATGTTGAGCGGAGTATGGATTAAGCATGAGGCCGCAAACATCACCCCTTCCAAGAAAGCATTGGGGCTTCTTGTTGCCGGCATCGTACTTGCCATCATCGGTTGGGCTTGGGGTCTTGCATATCCCATCAACAAGAGATTGTGGAGCAGTACCTTCGTATGTGCCGTGGCGGGCTATTCCCTCATCATGCTGTCGTTGTTTTATTATATCATTGACGTCAAGGGATGGAAAAAATGGGACTTTTTCTTCAAGGTCATTGGTATGAACTCCATTACCATTTATTTGGGACAGAGTTTCATTCCGTTCGGAAGTATTTCCCAAAGGATTTTCCCTGGTTGTGTCAGCCTGTTTCCTGCCGAGTGGGAAGGCGTCATGTGGGAGATTGCTTACATTGTGACTTGCTGGATTTTCCTTTACATCCTTTATCGTAAGAAGATTTTCTTGAAGGTCGGTTAGTCATCAAATAGGAATATGTTGAAAAAGAGGAATTTCCATTCTTGGAAATTCCTCTTTTTCAATGATGATGTTTTCAATGATGATGTTCGCGGGGTATTTTGTAGCGTATGCCAAGATACACATTGGCTCCGTGGACTGGTGCATAAATCATTGTTGGATCAAAATTGTCACCCCATGGGTTTGTAGCGTCGATGATGGGATTGTTCTGTTTGTAGTTGGTCAGGTTTTCGCCGCCAATATAGATGGACAAGTCATGAATGTTGTGGGTAATTTGGGCCGACAATTGCGGATAACCGTGAAAGTGCGACTGCCATGACGCTTTGCCGGTCATGTCTTTATAGGCCAAGGGCATGCGACCGCCTCCGTTGAGTTGCAGGGTAGCGTCAAACTGCCATTTTTCATGAGGAGTCTTGTAGGTGGACGAAAACAGTGCCTTGTAGCGGTTTGTCAATGGTTTTTCTCTCAGGACACCGCCATAGTTGCATCGGGCATCGGTAAATCGGTAGGCGGCGGTCAATTTGAAACCTTGGAAGAAAGGATAAGAAGCCTCCAGTTGCACCACTTGTGAAAAACTGTGCCCTTTCAGTTGGTAGAAACTGATTTTGTGCGGGTCGCTGTCCATGTCGCAGACTGCCTGTTTGTTGAAGTTCGTATAATAGTATTCAGCATTGAGTTCAAGTTTCTTTCCGTATATGGGAATTTTAAAATTGGTGGAAGCGCCGTAGTTCCATGATTCTTCGCGCAGGTTGTTGTTTTCCATGACAATCTGCCGACTGCCTGCAAATAGGTAGTTGTTCTCATCCATTATGTGTGCCGTGCGATAACCCTTTCCCGCTGAAATGCGGAAGCAGAATGCATCGTTCGGCGTGGTGTATTTCACGTGGATGCGCGGTGTTGCGAACATGCCGTAAAGATTGCTGTGGTCCGCCCTGATGCCAGCCATCGCCACAAGACGGTCGTGCAGGTTGAAGGTGTACTGTGCATAGCCACCCCATACCGATTCAAGGTCTTTATCTGCTGAATTCGGAGCGTCATTGTGAGTGAGGCGGTAATGGCGGTGAAAACCGTCGTGGTTGATGCCGCCACCCAGTGAAAGTGCATGCTGGTGGGTAAAATTCGTTTCAAAGAGCAACTGTCCATAGCCGTTGAGTTCTTTAACGTCATAGAGCCGTTTTCCGTATGTGGCATCCTGATGGTGCCATGAACCAGACAGAATGAGGGCGATGCTTGTTTCGTGTTCATGAGACAATTCCAAGGCGTTTTTGGTAAAAGCCTCATACCGGTTTGTCTTGATGTTGATTTGGTAGGGATTGACGGCGACGTTCACTTGGCCGCTCAGGCGGTCTTCACTCAACATCTTGGCACTTCCAATGAAGGTATAATGTCCGTTTTGGTAAGTCCAGCGGTTCATCAAGTTCAATTGTTCCACTTGTGGAATGTCATCGAACGTGTCGTGGTTGTCATCATGATCTTTCGTTTGGTTCTCGTAGTGGCCAAATAATGTCGTTTTCCATTTATCTCCCACGTATAGCGTGGCGTCGGCATTGGCTTCGTATTTGCTGTCGTGGTCGGCGTATGCATTGACGAACAGATAATCCGGTTCATGTTGATGTGGTTTTTTGTATTCCACGTTGATTTGTCCCGTCATCGCCTCATAGCCTTGCTTGACGGAAGTCACCCCCTTGGACACCTGTATGCTTTGCATCCACGTTCCCGGGATATACCCCAGCCCGTAAGGTGCTGCCGCAAAACGAAAATTGGGTATGTTTTCCGTCAGCATTTGGATATACGTTCCTGAAAGTCCGAGTAGTTTGATTTGTTTCGCGCCCGTCGCGGCATCCGAATAACTGACATCGACGGATGGATTGCTGACGAAACTCTCTCCGAGGTTGCAGCAGGCATCGTGCATGAGACCATCGGACGTTATGGTGAGTTTGTTTTCAAGGCTGTGGTTGTCGTGGAAAGTACCTTTTCGCTTGCCGACTACCTTTGCTTCGCTCAGGGTGATGTTGTCTGCCAATATAAAATGCACCATTTCTCTTGAATTTGAGACGTGAACGGTGTCGCCGACATAACCGACGTAGTTGCACACAAGGAATTTGTTGCCTGTCGTGGCGTTAATCTGAAATTTCCCATCCTGGTCGCTCAAGATGGCGGAATGGTCGCCAAGCCAACGAATATTGGCGCCTACGAGAGGCATTCCATGTCTATCCTTGACGTCACCCGAAATTTGCGCTTCTACACCGAGCGCAAACACACATAAAATTATTGTGAATATTTTTCGTGACATTGTTTTGCTGTGATTATTGTCTCAACTTTGGCATTTGACCTTTATGGTACTGGCATTGGATTTTTTTATAGTTTCCAATAAGTACCAATGCCAAAGCGGAATGATTGATAAATGAGATATTGTACCGTAAGAAAAAATATTCAAACGGTGTCGTAACTCATTTTCAAATAATCAGGCAGCACTTGTGCAGCAATTGGCAGCGACCGTTGTATAGGGGTGGTGCTTTGCTTGCAAAACAAAAGGTCAACACATTGTCAACAAATAGTGACAATGTGTTGATGTGAGGTTGAGGAGGAAATCCCGGACATATTTCGGGAACAAAATCCATCGAGTTGCTTTTGACGTTGCTTAATTGCAAAACCAAGCGCGTCAATTTGCAACAATCCGTGGAGTGGTGGTGTAGGGAATGCTGGGAACGACTCTCATCGTCCTCACTGCCGCAATGATGATGGCAGTGATGGGGTTTCCCTAGTGTGAGATGTTCGTGTTCCTCAAGGCAGCAGAGCGGCAGTACATTCACGCCCACGCCGTAGAACACGACGAGGAGCATGCAGATGTCAATGGTGCATCTTAAAAAAAACTGCCGCATGGGATTTCCGTTATGAATTCATTGAAATAAGAAATTCTTCATTGCTGCGGGTGTCTTCCAGACGCTTCTTGATGGTGTTCATTGCTTCAATGGATGTCATGTCGGCAATGTAGTTGCGAAGAATCCACATGCGGTCCAGTGTTATCTTGTCATGCAG
>DCGD01000032.1:0-2460 GCA_002315195.1 Prevotellaceae bacterium UBA1787
TGGTGTTCATGCCGTAGGTTGCCATGTAGTGTGGCAAGCGTGAGGAGCAGCCTATGCCGGAGATGACAGCGGTGTCGTATGGAGCAACGCCAATTTCCGCCATTGCCTTTTGAAGTGATGCGAGGAAGAAATGGTCGCCGCATCCGGGGCACCAACGTGGTTGTCCTTTTTTGAAATCTGATGAGGAGTATGTTGTCATGGCTGTTACTTGTTGAGAATGTTGGTGAAAGAAGTTGTTAATTCATTGACAACGAAAGGTTGTCCCTTTACCTGGTTGAATTGGTAGGGTACGAAATTGTCAATTTTCATGCGTAGGAAAGCGGCCAGTTGTCCGGAATTCTGCTCAGCAACAACAACCTTGGGATACTTTTTCAATATCTCTGCGGTATTCTTGGGGAGGGGATTAATGAACTTGAAGTGCGCATGTGCCACTTTCTTGCCTTGTGCGCGCAATTCGTTCATCGCAGCGCGAAGGTGGCCGAAAGTGCCACCGAACCCAACAATCAGCAAATCAGCGTCGTTGGTGTCTCCAACCACCTCAAGGTCGGGGACGGATATTTTTTCAATCTTTTCCTGACGCAGTTTGGTCATTAAATCGTGGTTTTCTGGTTCAGTGGAAATGGCTCCCGTCTTGTTGTCCTTTTCCAAACCTCCAAGAATGTGGGTGAAACCCTCGCGTCCCGGAACCGCCCAATAACGAACGCCCGTTTCGGGATTGCGTTGGTAGGGAGTCCATGTTTCCCGCAATTCTTCTGGCACGAACGGCGGATCTATGTCAGGGTATTCGACAAGGGATGGGAGTTTGAATGAACCTGAACCGTTGGCGATGAAAGCATCCGTCAGCAATACAACGGGAGTCATGTGTTCCAACGCCATTTTTGAGGCTTGGTAAGCGGCGTCAAAGCAATCGGTGGGAGAGGTCGCGGCGATGACGGGCATTGGAGATTCTCCGTTCCTGCCGAACAACACTTGAAGCAGGTCTGTCTGTTCGCTTTTTGTAGGCAAGCCTGTCGCGGGTCCACCGCGTTGGACGTCAAGAACGACCAAAGGCAGTTCCATGATGACTGCGAGGTTCATGGCTTCGCTTTTCAGACAGATGCCGGGACCGGATGTGGAAGTGACGGCCAAGGCACCACCGAAAGAAGCTCCTACGGCAGATGCGCATCCTGCAATCTCATCTTCACATTGAACAGTCGTGACACCGAGTGACTTGTGTTTTGACAACTCATGGAGTACGTCCGTTGCCGGAGTAATGGGGTAAGAGCCGAGGTAGAGTTTCAATCCGGCTTTCTCCGCCGCGGCGATGAAACCGTATGCGGTGGCTTTGTTGCCTGTTATGTCCATGTAGCGTCCCGGCTCTTTTTCCTTGCTTTCAATGCGATATACATTGGCGGCGGAACTGTGCGTGTTGTGGCCGAAATCGTAGCCGGCTTGTATGACTTTGATGTTTGCTTCCGCAAGTTGGGGCTTCTTTGCAAATTTTTCGCGCAGGAAACTGAATGCGACATTAAGGTCTCGGCTGAATAACCAACATACCAAGCCCAGAGCGAACATGTTGCGGCATTTCATGATGGATTTTACGTCCATGCCGGTTTCAGATAGACAATCTTTTACCATCTGTGTCAAGTGGCAGGCAATGACGCGGTCCGGGTCTATGCCCATCTCCTTCAAGGGGTCTTGTGTCTTGAAAGCCGCTTTTTCCAAGTCTTTTGCCTGAAAGGCGTCAATATCGATGATGATGGTGGCATTGGGCTTTGCCTTGCCGTATTGTGTTTTCAGAGCTGCGGCGTTCATGGCTACGAGTACGTCGCATTGGTCGCCGGGTGTGAAAATCTTCTCCGCGCCAATGTGGACCTGAAATCCGGAGACGCCGGTTAATGAACCTTGTGGAGCGCGGATATCAGCGGGATAGTTTGGAAACGTGCTGATGCTGTTTCCTACGGTAGCGGAAATGGTTGAGAATATGTTTCCTGCCAACTGCATTCCGTCCCCGGAGTCTCCTGAAAAGAGAACCACTACATCGTTGATGTTTTTGATGACAATGTCTTTGCGCATATATTTTGGAAATTTGTATTATCGGTCTTTAAATAACTAAGGCCGAACTTATTGTCCGACCTTATCATATTGAGCGTAGTTTAATTTTCGTTTGTCTTGACCAGCATTATGCCAGACCCTTTACATGAAGCATGAGACTCGACGTGAGGTTCGCAGCCTTGTTTTTGTGAATGATGTTGGTCTTAGCAAGTTTATCCAACATTTTCTGAACTTCGGGCAACAACTTTTCAGCTTCTGCCTTATCTTCGGTGGAACGAAGTTTGCGAACAGCATTACGCATTGTCTTTGCATAATACTTATTATGAAGTGTGCGCGTCTTTGTCTGACGCATTCTTTTGATGCAAGAACTATGATTTGCCATATTTGATTTTATATTGTTAGTAGCCCGTAGCAGAATCGAACTGC
>DCGD01000032.1:2496-14604 GCA_002315195.1 Prevotellaceae bacterium UBA1787
GTCCTAACCGATAGACGAACGGGCCATCGCCTGAATGCGCTTTGCACTCTTCACAGAGGTTTCTCTGCTTTTGCGGTGCAAAGGTAGATGTTTTATTTTTACTGTGCAAAAGAAATCACGATTTTTTTTTAATTTTTTACTTAATTTCTGCTTTTTTGCCCTTATGACTAAGATTGACGTCATTTTTCATGCTAAAAATGCTGAAATTGTCGTACTTTTACGTTGCGAAAACAATACATTTCAAATATGCTTGTCAAATCCCGTGCCATCGTATTGCACATTACGAAATACAACGATGTGTCTTCCATTGCGACATTATATACGGAAAAGGAGGGAGCGTTGTCTTTTGTTGTGCGCATACCCAAAACCTCACGTGCCGCCATCAAGAGTAAAATGTTTCAGCCGTTGGTGTTGCTGGAAATAGAATGGGACATGCGAGAGAATCAGCGGCTGCAGCGTTTGAAAAACTGCCGAATATGGAAATCATATACCACCATGCCTTATCATCCATTGAAAAATCCGGTCGGATTGTTTCTCTATGAATTTCTTTATCATGCGTTGAAAAACGAAAAGCCAAACCTTTCCGCTTTTGACTACGTCTTGAATTCCCTTCTTTGGTTTGATGAGAGTGAGAAACAATTTGCCAATTTCCATTTGATTTTTTTATTTCAGTTGACGTGTTTTTTGGGCTTTGAACCCAATGTGGGACACAAAGCGAATACCGACATATTCGATATGCAGAACGGTTGTTATGTGAATACCATTCCGCAACACACTGATTATATAAAGGGGGACGATACGCGCATCTTGCCAATTTTGCAACGTGTAAATTACCGAACCATGCATCTGATGCCCATATCTCGGCAAGAACGCGTCAGAGTTCTGGAGGTGTTGTGTCAGTATTACCGCTTGCAACTCCCCGACTTTCCAGAAATCAAATCTTTGGAAATCTTACATGGCCTTTTTGATTGAATGTTTTTTGGGGAGTAACAAAACCACGCGTTTTTTGTTCTTGTGTACTGTTTCCGCTATGGTATGTCATTCGTACTTGCATTTTATCATGCTTTTTTCTTTCTGAAAAAGCAAAAAGTTGTATATTTGCCCAAAAAGAAGGAATATGAGGTTTAGAGGAAAAGATTTGTTGACAGGCGTTTTAATACTGTCAAGTTTTTTAGTCCAGTCGGTTGGCGCATCAGTGGTTCGCAACAACAAAATGGAGTTCGACTGGCTCATTTCTCCGGAGAAGTCTTCGTCGTTCATTAGTAAATCAGCTGATGGAAAGGAACTGACGATTGGCAATGCCATGGTTTCGAGGACATTTCGGTTGCAGCCGACACTTTCAACCATTAGTTTGAAGAATCGGATGTTGGATGAAGAATTGATTCGTGCGGCTTCCCCGGAGGGTTATCTTACGATTGATGGCAAGGAATACGTTGTCGGCGGTCTTTCGGGTCAAAAAGAATTGGCGTTTCTGCGTCATGATTGGCTCGAAGAAATGACGGCTTTGGATGAAACATTCAAACTCCAAGGGTATGAAGAGGGCGTCATCAAGGAGAAGTTTCCTTGGAACCGTCATCGTTGGGCGCTCAACAAACAGTTGCCTACCGGAAAGACCGTTACATTCTCGCTTGAAGGACAGCGTGAACTGAAAGGCCTTACGCTTCGCATAACATTTGCCGCTTATGATGATATTCCCGTCATTAGCAAGCAGATGGAACTTGTCAACGGTTCGGGGCGTGACGTCAAGGTAGATGCTTTCCGTCTGGAACATCTTTCCTTCTCGGAACCGGATGGCCCGTATGCCATTGACGCTCAGTCTTACCTTCATTCCAAGATCCATGTAGAAAGTGATTACAATTGTAGGGGCGAGTTCACGCACAAGGAAACGGACATAACGACTCATTGGGTAAAAGATCCCGCTTTTACCAGCCAGCGCGACTATGGCTGCAATACGCGGTGCGTCCTTGAGGTTAATCCAGAGAGGGGACCGGCTCAAAAGGTGGCCACAGGTGAGGCGTTCCATACCTTCACCGTATGGGAAATGCCGTTCGATTCATACGATCATGAGCGGCAGGGACTGTTTCAGCGCCGTTTTTACAGGACCGTGGCTCCTTGGGTGACGGAAAATCCGATTTTTGTTCATTTGACGACGACTGATCCGAACAAGGTTCGTACCATTGTCAATCAATGTGCGGAAACCGGTTACGAGATGATAATCCTGAGTTTCGGGAGCGGACTGAACGCGGAGGATGTTTCGCCTGAAAACATCGCACGCTTCAAGGACTTGGTGGATTATGCACATTCAAAAGGCATAGAGATGGGATGTTATTCGTTGCTTGCCAGTCGCCGAATAGATGATGCCAATGACTGCATCAATGCTTCGACCGGCAAACCTGGAGGCATGAGATTCGGCAATTCCCCTTGTCTGTGCAGCGAATGGGGCATCAAGTATTTTTCAAACATAGAGAATTTTCTTGTTGAGACGGGTATGGATTGTTTCGAGCATGACGGTTCCTATCCGGGGGATTATTGCGCCAGTGAAAAACATCCCGGACATAAGAATTTGGACGATTCGCAGTGGAACCAATTCTATACCATAGCGAATTTCTACCATAGAATGCGTGAGCGCGGCGTGTATTTGAATGTGCCTGATTTTTATCTCTTGAATGGTTCTTCGAAAACGGGGATAGGCTACAAGGAGGTAAACTGGTCTCTGCCGCGTGCATCTCAATTGATACATACAAGGCAGTTGAACTATGATTGTACCTTTGAGCGTCCTCAAACGGCTTGTTGGAGTTTTGTTCCGCTCAGCCAATATCACGGAGGCGGAGCCGCCGCGACACTTGAACCTCTGAGCGAGCATCTCTTCGAATACAAGACATTGATGTTCCAGAACTACAGCAGTGGCGTGCAGGCTTGCTACCGCGGTCCAAGACTCTATGACACGGAAGAAACCAAGCAGGCTGTTGTCGAGATCATTTCATGGTATAAAAAGTACCGTGAGATTTTGAACAGTGACATTATTCATTTGCGCAAGCCTGATGCACGCGATTGGGATGGCATCATGCACGTCAATCCAAAGGGAAAGGACGAAAAGGGGTTGGCTGTGTTCTACAATCCGCTTGACGAACCGATTACCCGAACCATAAATCTGCCTCTGTATTATACTGGTTTGGATAAAACAGCGAGCATCCGCGAGCAGGAAGGTAAGGTGCGCAAATATCGTCTGGATAGGGACTACGTTGTAAAATTGAAGGTGACCATTCCTGCCAACGGCTATACATGGTATGTAATCAAGTAACGCAATTCCCTGCGATCGCAATAGTTTTTGCCACTTGTCAGAATACTATCTACGCCAACGCATAAGCAGCGTATAGCAAGCCTTTCGGGAAGCATTTCCAAAGTGTCCCGGAAGGCTTGCATGAATGTTGTTGGTATGTTGGTGTATTTTCAATCTTCCAGAATCTTGGTTTCGAGGATGAGGATGTCTTTTTTGGGGCGGTCATCATTGTTGGTGGCGGTGCGTTGAATTTTATCTACGGTTTTCAGCCCATCGACCACTTCTCCGAATACGGTGTAACTGCCGTCAAGGTGAGGGGTTCCGCCAAGGGTGCGATACACTTTGCAGACTTCTTTCGGCAGTGTGATGCCGGTGCGTTCTCGAATGGTTTCCTGCATCTCTTCCAAATCCTCATCGGTAAATTTCTTTCCCCATACAATGTAGAATTGAGAACCGCTTGACTTGCGGTCTGGGTTGATATCGTCATTCTCGCGTGCGGCGGCCAAGGCTCCGCGCTTGTGGAAAAGTTGGGGAAAATGAATTTCAGAGGGAATGTCGTATCCTGGCCCTCCTTCGCCCAAATGTTGGTCGGGTGCGGCATTTTTTGAGTCCGGATCGCCGGCTTGAATCATGAATTCGTAGATGACGCGGTGGAAGAGGAGACTGTCGAAATAATGTTCCTTGCAAAGACGGATGAAATTGTCGCGATGCGCGGGAGTTTCGTTGTAGAGTTCAACGGTAATGTCGCCTTTGCTTGTCTTGAGAAGAATGTGGGTGCGTTTTTCGGCATGGAGGGCGACACCCAATGCGAATGTGAGCAAAATTACGAAAAGAAACTGTTTCATGACAATTGTTTTGATTCGTATGCAAAGGTAACCAAATGGTGAAAATTCAACATGAATTTTTCAAAATTCTTTCGTTACAGCGGAATTGTCCCTCACAAAGTCATTTAATTATAAATCTGTGAAATATAGCACAATACAACAATTTGTAAAATAATAATAAAAAAGTTCAAGTAATAGTGTGGTGAATTGTGGGGGATTGTGTAACTTTGCCCCAAATATTATGTAAAAACAACTCCATGCGATTTATTGGCACTATCGAAGCAAAAGTAGATCAAAAAGGGCGCGTGTTCTTTCCGGCATTGTTCCGTCGTGTCATGAAGGAGGCTTCCGAGGAAAGGCTTATCATGCGCAAGGATATTTTCGAGGACTGTCTTGTGATTTACCCTGAGTCGGAATGGAACAAGCGTTTGGATGAATTGCGTAGTCGCCTGAGCGTATGGAATCGAGAACAGCAGCAAATGTTCCGTAGTTTTGTTTCCGACGTAGAATGGTTGGCACTCGATGCCAATGGCAGAATATTGATACCAAAGCGCTATTTGAGAATGGCGGGGATAGTATCTGATGTGACATTCATCGGAATGGACAGTACGATTGAAATATGGGCCAAGCGTGAGGAAGATGCTTCCTTGAATGGAGCCGCCTTGGGTGAAGCATTGCAAAATGTCATGTTATGAAAAGAGAAGCAGGAAACTATCATGTTCCGGTGATGTTGGAACAATGCGTGCAATCGCTCGTAGTAAACAGGCAAGGTGTATATGCTGATGTAACGTATGGCGGTGGTGGGCACAGTAACGCCATCTTGAATGTTCTTGATGACAATGGTCGTCTGTTTGGTTTTGACCAGGATGAAGACGTGTTGGGCAATGTGCCGGTTGATGGTCGTTTTACGTTTGTCCTGAGCAATTTCAGATATTTTAAGAATTGGATGCGCTATTATGAAATAGAGGCACTTGACGGAATATTGGCGGACTTGGGAGTGTCCAGTCATCATTTTGACGTGGCGGAACGCGGTTTTTCTTTCAGGGAGGATGGCCCTTTGGATATGCGCATGAATCGCAAGATGAAAGAAACGGCGGCGGATGTCTTGAACGATTATGATGAAGATGCTCTCGCCCAAATGTTTTGGAATTATGGTGAACTGCGCCAAAGCCGTCAATTGGCTTCAGGCATCGTGAGGCAAAGAGTTGCATCTTCTTTCCGTACCGTCTCAGATTTGCTGAATGTGGCGGGAAAATTTGTGGGAAGAGGACGTGAGAAGAAAGATATGGCGAAAGTATTCCAGGCACTGCGGATAGAAGTTAATCATGAGATGGATGCTTTGGGTGAATTGCTTGTTGCTGCTTGTGAAATGCTTCGTCCGGGTGGAAGATTGGTTGTGCTGACCTATCATTCTTTAGAAGATAGAATTGTGAAAAATGTGATGAGGTCCGGCAACATTGAAGGCAAGGTCGAACAGGATTTCTACGGCAATCGTCTGTCGCCCTTGCGTGCCCTATACAGTAAAGTGCTGGTTCCTTCTGATGAGGAGCAGGACAGGAATCCGAGAAGCCGCAGTGCAAAGCTTCGGGTCGCTGTTCGACAGGAACCGTTGCCTGGAAAGATAATGGAATAGGTTGTTTTAATGAAAAAGTTGGATGAAGATGAACGAAGATTGGGATAATGCAACGATGACACAGGAAGCCAATGTTGAGGAGAATGGCGTTCCTGAAAATTCGGCGGAAAACGAACAAGGTTCGGTCTCAGCGAATAAAAAGCCGCAGGAGGACGGAAAAAAACGAATCAATTTTCAAAAGGAATTTTTTATTAATGTGCTTAATGGTGAGAAATTGTCTTTTACCCAAATAAAGCATTATGTGCCTTTTGTCTTGATGGTTGTGGTCATGATATTACTGTATGTAAACAACAGGTACAAGACGCAGCAGCTGATGATAAAAATAGAAAAGCTGAAGGATGAAAAGAATGAAATGCGTTATAGGGCGACAGCCCGTTCATCGCAGTTGCTGCAGAAGAGCAGAGAGAGTCAGGTGGCAGAATTTTTGATGAATACGGCAGACAGTACATTGAAGGCTGCGGATAACCCGCCGTATATTATTTATAGGAATAAGAAATGAGTTTTTTTACCAACAAGCCGGTCATTAATCGCTATCAAATAATAGCTGTATTTTTCGCAGTTTTCGGGATATATGTGCTTTGGTCTGCCATATCGACGATGTTCATAAATAATGAGGATTGGATGCAGCTCAGCAAGAGGTTTGAAAAGAAAAACGTAAAGAAATATCCCCGAAGAGGCAATATTTTTTCCGCTGATGGTCAGTTGCTCGCAACTTCATTGCCTGAGTATGAAATCTTCATGGATTATGTCGTGGTCGATAAGGATTCAGTGAGATGCGACACTCTGCAAAGGAACAGAAACAAGATGCTGCAGGAAAAGTTGGACAGCATTTGTATGGGGTTGAATCGCATTTTGCCTGATAAATCGGTCAAATGGTACAAGAAACGAATAAGTGAGGGAATGAGGGAAAAGAGTCGTCATTGGAAATTGTATCCCAAACGTGTCTCTTTTGTCAATTACAAGGAAATCTGCGAATTGCCGTTTTTTAATAAGGGGAAAAATTTCAGTGGGTTCCATTCTAAGGAGATACCTTACTGCAATAAGCCTTTTGGTACCTTGGCAACTCGTACCATTGGTGACTTGTACCATGGAAAAGATTCCGCGCGTTCGGGATTGCAGTTGGCTTTCGATTCGGTGTTGAGAGGAGAACCGGGGTTCGTGACAAGGCAAAAGATATTGAACAAATATTTGGAAATTGTCAATAAGCCCGTGATAGATGGCGCTGACATTAAAACTACTATTGACGTGAACATGCAGGATTTCTGTGAAAAAGCCTTGAAAGATCAATTGAAGGAAATCAACGGCAGGATTGGCATGGCGATTTTGATGGAAGTGAAAACAGGTGATATCAAGGCCATAACCAGTTTGACGCAATGTCAGGATGGCAGATATCGTGAAATACAGAACAATGCCGTAAGCAACTTGATGGAACCGGGCTCCGTATTCAAGCCTGTAGCGTTCATGGTGGCTTTCAATGACGGAAAGATAAAAATGTCGGATCATGTGGACGTAGGAAATGGCGTCCGTAAAATGTATGGAACCATCATGAGAGACCACAACTGGCGCAGCGGCTTTGGCTATGGCGACATTTCAACGCCCGAATGTTTAGGTTATTCTTCAAACATAGGTGTGAGTGTCCTGATAGACAAGAACTATCATAAGAACCCATCGGAATTTGTCGATGGCATATATAAAACGGGCATAGCGGTAGATTTGAAACTGGATATTCCAGAGTATTTAACACCTCGCATACGGCGTCCAAAGAAGGATGGCAGCAATTGGTCAAATACGGCGTTGCCATGGATGAGTATTGGGTATGAAACCCAGATACCCCCTATCAGTGTGCTGAATTTTTACAATGGTGTGGCAAACAATGGAAGAATGATGCGTCCACGTTTGGTCACGCAAGCCATGCGCGGTGGTGAGATTATTCAAGAATATCCTCCGCAAGTGATACGCGAGCAAATGTGTTCATCCCAGGCGCTGAAAGACATCCAGGCGTGTTTGCGTTTTGTCGTCAGCAGTGGATTGGGAAAGCCGGCGAATTCCAAAAATTTCAGCATTTCCGGTAAAACAGGCACGGCACAGATATGGTCAAAAGATGGTTTTTCGATGGACTATTTGGTTTCGTTCGCGGGATATTTCCCATCTGAGAACCCACAATATAGTTGCATTGTCTGCATCATCAAACACGGCGGACCAGCATCAGGTGGCATTCAGTGCGGCCCGGTATTCAAGAAGATTGCAGAAATGGCAATGCAGAAGCAGAAACGTCCTGACATAGAGGAGGCGGTTGACGTTCATCATCCCCATACCCCCAAGAAGAGTTATGGAAATCTTGCATACGTAGAAAATGTTCTCCAGGAGTTGGAACTTTCTTACGACAGTGTGAACCACGCCAGCAAGAACATTGAATCGTCTTGGGGAACCGCTAATCCTGTCGGAGAGAAAATGGTCATAGATACCAAATTCATAAATATGAAACGTGTACCGGATGTGAGAGGAATGGGAATGCGCGATGCGGTTTTTCTGTTGGAAAAGATGGGATTGAAAGTCGCAGTAAGTGGAATGGGCAAGGTGAAAAGCCAGAGCATCGCTCCAGAGCAGCCAGCCAAGAAAGGTCAAACCATCAAGCTGGTTTTTGAAAAGGATTTTATTAGCCAATCTTCAAAAGTGGTTAAAGAGGATAAAAAAGAGAATGCAGATTAAAAACAAGAGAAAAGATGAAACCTCTAATTTTTGTACGAAAAAAGAGTGAAAAATATTTAGTATGGGAAATGTAAAGTTAACAACGGTTCTTAGGAATATTGAAGTTAGGGAAATGACGGGTAATGCCGACATTTGCATTACCGGGATAAATATTGATTCAAGAAAGGTTGAGGCTGGCAATATGTTTGTGGCTGTTCGCGGGACCCAGACGGATGGACACAAGTACATCCCGACAGCCATGGAAAGAGGAGCGGCAGTCATAGTCTGCGAGGCTTTTCCAGACGCAAGACCTGAAAACGTGACTTTTGTCAGGGTTGACAGTACCGAAGATGCCGAAGGAAAGTTGGCAACGGCTTTTTATGGTTATCCTTCTGAAAAATTGAAACTGATAGGGGTGACGGGAACCAATGGAAAAACAACGATAGCTACGTTACTGTATAAATTGTTCTCATGTTTGGGCTACAAATGTGGACTGTGCTCAACGGTTTGCAACTATGTGTGTGATACGCCTTTTCCAACAGAATGTACAACACCCGATGCGATAACATTGAATGAATTGCTCAGCAAGATGGTGGAGGAAGGATGTAAATATGCTTTCATGGAATGTAGTTCTCATTCCATTCAGCAAAAGCGTATTGGAGGATTGAAATTTGCGGGTGGAATTTTTACCAATCTGACGCGTGATCACTTGGATTACCATAAGACCTTTGAAAATTATCGGGATGCCAAGAAAAAGTTTTTTGACGGCTTGGGTAAGGATGCTTTTGCCATTGTCAATATAGATGACCGCAACGGGTTGGTTATGGTGCAAAATACAAAAGCGGCAACATACACTTATTCCCAAATGAAAATGGCGGATTTCCATGCCCGGATTGTTGAACTCGGTTTTGAGGGAACTTTGCTGAATGTCAATGGGACGGAGGTATTTGTGCCATTGGTGGGTAAATTCAATGTTTCCAATGTTTTGGCCATATATGC
Source organism: Prevotellaceae bacterium UBA1787 (assembly GCA_002315195.1). The sequence continues at coordinate 11,921 of DCGD01000032.1, forward strand.
CGCCGCGGTCAGCTTGGGAGTTGAACCCATCCAGACCCTTACGATTTTGAGTAAGTTGTCATGTGTTTCCGGACGCTTTGAAACATTGCGCTCACCGAGAGGCTATGTCGCCATTGTGGATTATGCACATACACCGGATGCTTTGGTGAACGTATTGAATGCCATCAACGATGTGCTTTGCCATAAGGGTGAAGTGATTACTGTGTGTGGTGCCGGTGGTAATCGTGACAAAGGCAAACGTCCGATAATGGCTTATGAGGCTGCTCGCCTGAGTGACAAAGTAATCATTACCAGTGACAATCCGCGTTTCGAGGACCCGCAGGAAATCATCAACGACATGCTGGTGGGAATCAATGAGGAACAAAAGGGCGGGATTATATGTAATGTGAGTCGTGCCGATGCCATCAAGACGGCTTGTATGCTCGCAAAACGTGGAGATGTGGTACTCGTCGCAGGAAAAGGGCATGAGCCATATCAGGAAATTAATGGTGTGAAACACCATTTCGATGACAAAGAGATACTTCAGGATATTTTCAAAAGAGAAAAGTAACCATTTGACATGCTATACTATTTTTTTCGTTTTCTTGAGCAGTTTGGTATTCCGGGTTCAGGAATGTGGACATACATTTCGTTCCGCTCGTTGTTGGCCTTGATATTTGCCTTGGTTATTTCTGCATGGTTTGGAGGACATTTCATCCATTTCATGAAGAGCCGCAATTTTACGGAAACGCAGCGTGATGTCAGGATAGACCCTTATGGAATCAACAAGGTGGGTGTTCCTTCAATGGGAGGAATCATAATTATCGTGTCAATGCTGGTTCCGTGTCTGCTGTTCGGACGCTTGAGGAATATTTATTTGATATTGATGATCATTACGACGTTATGGTTGGGTGTTTTGGGCTTTGCCGATGACTATATAAAAGTTTTTCGGAAAAAAAAGGATGGACTAAACGCCAGGATTAAGTTGATGGGTCAATTGGGCTTGGGCTTGATAGTGGGCTTGACACTATATTTCAGTCCGGATGCCGTAATCCGCGAGAATGTCGAAATCAAGCGTGAAGCATCGGTAGAGGTCATACACAAGTCGGAAACGGTGAAATCAACGAAAACCACAATACCTTTCTTCAAAGGCAACAATTTGGATTACAGTGACATAATGTCTTTCTGTGGTCCTTACAAGGACACTGCGGGATGGATTTTCTTCATTGTTATTACGGTGTTGGTGGTGATGTCCGTATCGAATGGCGCCAATCTCAATGATGGCATGGATGGCATGGCAGCGGGCAATTCCGCTATAATAGGCGTGGTCCTGGGTATTCTGGCATACGTTTCCAGTCATTTGGAGTTTAGCGCCTACCTCAACATCATGTATATCCCCGGGACTCAGGAACTGGTGGTGTTCTGCTGTGCATTTGTCGGCGCCTTGATAGGTTTTCTGTGGTACAATGCTTATCCCGCCCAGGTGTTCATGGGTGATACGGGAAGTTTGAGCATTGGTGGCATCATAGGAGTCTTGGCGGTGATTGTTCATAAGGAATTGTTGCTTCCGTTGCTATGTGGCATCTTTTTCGTGGAAAGCCTGAGTGTCATTCTTCAGGTCGAATATTTCAAAATTGGCAAGAAACGCGGTATAAGGCAGAGGCTGTTCAAGCGTACGCCAATACACGACAATTTCAGGGTTTTGCCATCCCAACTTGACCCTGAATGTGCATACAAATTCAGAAATTGGCCGAGGGGAAACTGGCATGAATCCAAAGTGACCATACGTTTTTGGATTGTAACCATCATTCTTGCTGCAGCCACAATTATTACATTGAAAATTAGATAACCAAATAGAAACCACATGAGCCGAATAGTAGTGTTAGGAGGAGGTGAAAGCGGAGTTGGTGCCGCGGTCCTTGCCAAGAATAAAGGTTTTGACGTTTTTCTGTCCGATGCAGGTAAGGTAAATGACAAATATATCAGTACGCTTCAGAAATATGGCATTTCGTGGGAGGAAGGGGGACATACGGAGGCATTGGTTCTCAATGCCGACGAAGTGATTAAAAGTCCCGGTATTCCTAATGATGCTCCCATGGTAGCGAAACTCATTGAGCGCGGGATTCCCATTATCAGCGAGATTGAGTTCGCCGGACGATATACGCATGCGAAGATGATTTGCATAACGGGCAGCAATGGAAAAACCACCACAACTTCGCTCATATACTATATTTTCAAGTCAGCGGGATATAATGTGGGGTTGGCGGGCAATATTGGTCGGAGCCTTGCTTTGCAAGTGGCGGAGGAAAATTACGACTATTACGTGATAGAACTTAGTTCTTTCCAACTTGACAACATGTACGACTTCCGGGCGGACGTGGCCGTTTTGCTCAACATAACACCCGACCATCTTGATCGTTATGATTTCAATATGCAGAATTATGTTGATGCAAAGATGCGCATCATCCAAAACCAAAGAGAGGAAGATGCATTCGTATATTGGGAAAATGACCCCATCATAAAGAAAGAATTGCAGAAATACGATATCAAGAGCCGGCTGTGTCCATTTTCTGCCATCAAAAGCAATGCTTCCATAGCATATTTGGCGGACGGAGAATACAGAATTGAGTATCCAACCCCAATTAACATGGAGGAGGAGTCGTTGGCCTTGACCGGGCGGCATAATGTATATAACCAATTAGCGG
>DCGD01000075.1:0-1688 GCA_002315195.1 Prevotellaceae bacterium UBA1787
TAGAGGGCTGCGCCGCTTTCGTATGGTGGAATGAACCGTTCGTTGAGTTTCACGACTTTCTTGGTCATTTCAACGAAGAGTTCGGTGGGCACTTCCGGCATGACGATGCCTCGGCTTGTACTTTGCATACGGGCGGCATTGTCCTCGATGCGGAAAATACGGATTTTTCCATCGGGGCAGCGGAATGCCTTTTGTCCCTCGAATGCTTCCTGTCCATAGTGCAGGCAGCAGGCTGCAATGCTAAGATTCAATGTATCTTCAGAACATGTTTCAATCTCGCCCCATTTTCCGTTGCGATACCAGCAGCGGACGTTGTAGTCGGTGCGAATGTAACTAAAAGGCAGGTTTGCCCAATCAATTTTCTCCATGTTTTAATTATATTATAATATGTATGCGCAAAAAAGTATAGTCATGAATGGTGGGACAATCCATGAAAATCCCCCGTGTTTCCATTGCTAAATTGCAAAATTACTATTTTTTTTTCAATAAGGTACAAGAGATGTCAAAAAAACGGCTTGGAGGTATGAAAGTTATGAAAAAATGCCAGATGTAGTTCTCATGTCTTGTCTTTTGGAGGAGTAGTTGTTCATCCGTAGTTCGTGATAGCCTTCAAGGCTTGTGCAAGTTGGTCAGGGCAGCTGGTGGATTTATATCCACATCGGATTCCCTGGAGTTTGTCCGCTACCTCTTCAATGGTCATGCCTTTCACGAGTGCGGCGATGCCTTGCGTGTTTCCACCGCAGCCACCATGGAAGGTGACGTTCTTGATGATGTTCTTTTCGATGGTGATTTCGATAATTTGTGCGCACACGCCGTCGGGCTGCACAACGAAGTATTTTGTTTCGTTGATAACGCGTTTTTCAATTATTCTCATTGTTTATGGCTTTGTTGTATTCTTCTTTCAGTTTTTTTGGGAATTTTCGGACGACTTCGTGGTAGGAATGAAGAATGAGTTCTTCAAGGAGTTCGGAGTTAACATCCTTGTCAAACCAAATTTGGTTCCAATATTTCTTGTTCCAGTGCCAAGCGGGTTCTATGGCCTCATAAATGTCCCGAAGTTCTTCCGCGCGGTTTTGTTCGCACTTGAGAACCATCATATTCGGACGCTCCAAGTCGAAGAAAGCGAAGATTTTGCCCATTACCCTGATGGCGAGGTCATCGGGGCCGAATGGTGTGTCTTCAGTCGTGCAAGGAAGTGAAAGGCAGTATAGCCTTGCGGTTTCAATGTCCATAGTGTCATTAATATTTGCTAAAACCAAAATACCAGTTCGCCACCCTGCTTAAGGGTGTTGTGCGAGATGCGGAAATACTTGACTTTCTTTCCGTTCCATGTCACGTATTTCAAGGTTTGTTCCTTGTTGGTTCTTCCGTGTGTCTTTATGACGATGTCCTTTCCGTTTCCTGTGTTGATGCAGATTTCGTCAAACAGAGGTGCGAAGAGGTCGTATGTAGCTTCACCGACAACAGTAGGATACAAGCCGATGGCGGAGAAGACATACCAGGCGCTCATGGCTCCGTCGTCTTCGTCCATTTCGGGACAGTAGCCCCTGGTCTTGTTTACAAAAGCGCATCCCACGAATGGGGTAGGGTATGCGTCGTTGCCTCCATAACGGTGTGTGGCGACCTCCCGGCTCAGTTTTCGCACGATTTCGCCGGTCAGGGTTGGCATGCCCAGTCTTCCGAACAGA
>DCGD01000075.1:1760-1937 GCA_002315195.1 Prevotellaceae bacterium UBA1787
CTGTTCAAAAAAAGTCCGCAGTTGTTTGGCCAAAGTCTTCTTTCCAACATTCTTGATCATCCTGTCGAGGAACATGGGTGCGCCCCAGCGGTATTGCCAGCGGGTACCTTGGTAGAGTCCGTTTCCTTTCATCTTTGTGAAAGTATCGTCAATGTTCATGAAATGTTTGGGCCAGAT
>DCGD01000075.1:1960-2238 GCA_002315195.1 Prevotellaceae bacterium UBA1787
AATCACTTCTCCTCGCTTGCGCCATTTTCCTGCGTCTTTCTTGATGCCGAGTTCTTTCGCCAGTTCGCCGAGTGCCCAGAAATCCCCTGCGGTTTCAAGACATTGGTCGGGTGATTTCAGCGGCAGCCGCATGACTTCTTCGGTCATTCCCCGATACGCGTCTTGAATGTTGGGTATGCTTACTCCCTGACGATAGGCGTCGAGGAGTGTGGCGATGGCATGTTCGGTGCGCACGGTCGGAGCGCATTCGTAGTCGGTTGACCAGTCCTTCTTGCCGG
>DCGD01000075.1:2329-7655 GCA_002315195.1 Prevotellaceae bacterium UBA1787
GGTAATCAATGGGAACTTTGTGCGGTAGGTGTCCCAAAGAGACCAGGAACTATAGTATTGGAAATTGGCAGAATGTGGTTTTCCGTCGGTGGCGAGAAAATGGGTGAAGGTGTTGTCCGTCATTTGGAATGGACTGTGGAACGTGCGATAGAGAGAAGTGTAGAAGATAGTCTGTTCATCGTCGGTCCCTCCTTTGACTTTGACGTTTGACAAAGTTTCTTTCCATTCGTTCCGTGCCAGTTGTGCAATTCTGTGGAAAGAGTATTTCCATACATCCTCTTCGGAGATTTTGTCCAGTTCCGAAGCCAGTCCCGTGGAGACGACAATGCGTATTTCGATGTTGTTGTCGTGCGGACCGGTGAAATACATCAGTTTGATGCCGTTCTTTTTGTTTGAGATGTTGAACGGTGTATTTGAAAACAGTTTGTAAAAAAGGTGGTATCGTCCGCGTCCGCAAGTGTTGCTGCTTATGACCATTCCTTCCGCCGATGTTTGGCTGCACTTTCGGAAAGAACAGTTGTGTACTTTTTCAAAGGACGAGGCGGGGTTGATGAGCAGGCAAGCCTGTTCCGCGGTAGGGAAAATAAATTGTTCAACCGCCATGTGTCGGTCGGCTGTCGTTTTCACTTCCACTCCATTGTTGAGTCTGACTCGGTAGAGTCCCGGGACCGCCTTTTCCGTTTTCTTGTAGAGTTTTACGGGCTTATTGTTCGTGATGGGAAGGATAGAGACGTTCCCCCCGCACCCATTTCCCCCGACGCCCGACAAGCGGTTGATGGAAAAACCAGAGATGGTGGTGACCTCATAGTCGTATCCCGGGTGTTGTCGTGGGTTGCAGTCCGGTCCCACTTGGATCATTCCAAACGGGACCGTTGCCCCGGGTGAGAGTTGTCCGAAGTCGTTTGCGGTACCGAGGAAGAGGTTAACTTTGTCCAAGGGGTCAGGGACGCTGAAAGAATGACCGGTCGTCTCGGCGTTGAGCCAAAGAGTGGCAAGGTTGCAGGCTGCGATGATGCCCGCTGTCTTGTAGGTAAAGTGTCTCATTATAATATGATGATGTTTCATGTTTGCAGGTAGCCTCTTCAATCTCGTTAGGTTCTCTTCAACTCAAATATAGATGTTAAATTTTCGGCCATTTTGGCGTTCACTTGATGTCATAGGCTATTAGGTATAAAATCAATTCGGCATAATAGACTTGTCATGCCTTGTGCCGTATTATTGGTGCAAAATTACACATTTTGTACCAAATGGTGGCGGTAATGGCGAAAATATCCACTTGTTTGTAATTACTTTTCAGATAATATGCGGTTATCATAATAAAAAAGCGCGGTGTTCGTTATATAGTGAAACAAGCGTGATTTTATCATGTTCAAGATAGGGTCAAAGGTGGAAATACTAAAAAATATTAATAAAAAGTGAGGTGAATAGACCGTGTGTCAAATATTCTTTATATATTTGCAGCGTATTAGTGTGTGCTTTGATGAAACGATTTTAGCGAAAGTATGTTGTCAAGGGCACGATTACATTGAAAAAGAATATAGTTAAACAAATAATTTTAATAATTTAAATTTAGTTAAAACAAATGGAAACAAAACAAAACAAAAAGCCGGCTGCTAAGAAAGGCGCTGCTTTTAAGGGAATTAGAAACGCATTTTGGGTGATTGTCATCTGTATCATCATTGCCATCATCATCTTCCTCACGGTATTTGGAAACCCCAGCAATTTTGCTGGCGGTGATACGGCAAACAAGTCCATCAACATGTTGGGTACCATCTACAAGGGTGGTTTCGTGGTTCCTATCATCCACGGTATGTGCCTTACCGTTGTTGCATTGATTGTTGAGCGTTGGTTGGCTCTCCGCACCGCGTTTGGTACCATGACGCTTGTAAAGTTCACGGATGGCATCCGTAAGGCGATGGCAACTGACGATCTCGATGCCGCCAAGGCATTGTGCGACAAGCAGGGTGGTTCAGTAGCAGCAGTAGTTTCCGCAGCGTTGCAGCGCTACGCATCGGAGGCTGCCGATGAGACAAAGACGAAGAAGGACAAGATGGAGGCAATCAAGGGTGCCATTGACGATGCAACCGCGGTAGAGATGCCGACACTTCAGATGAACTTGCCTATCCTCGGTGTATTGACGACCCTCGGTGTGTTGACCGGTCTTCTCGGAACCGTGTTGGGTATGATCAAGTCATTCGCCGCTTTGTCCGCAGGTGGTGGTGCTGACTCCTCCGCTCTTTCCGAGGGTACTTCCGAGGCGCTTGTAAACACCGCCAGCGGTATTGCCACCTCCGCACTCGCCATGATTTTCTATAATTTCTATACAAATAGAATCGACAAGATGACCTATACTCTTGATGAGGTTGGTTTCATCATTGTCAACTCTTTCGCGAAGTCACACAAGTAAGATATTATAAGGAATAAGTAATTATGGGACATTTTAAAATACAAAAGAAAGACATCTTCATAGACATGACGCCTATGAGCGATGTTATGGTCCTATTGCTTACCTTTTTTATGCTTACTGCCACATTCGTCAAGCCAGAACCAGTACAGGTAAACACTCCTGGTTCAGTGTCTGATATCAAAATCCCTGAGACCAAGTTGATGACAATCTTTGTTTCACCCGAAGGCAAGGTCTTCTTGACCATGGACAATCCCGCTCAACTGAAGGATGTGCTTGCTTTGATGGGAGAAAGATATGGTACGTCCTTTACGGATGAAGAAAAGAAAGCGTTCAGCAAGACATCGGCGTTTGGTGTGCCGATGAACGAGATGCATTCGTTTCTTCAGTTGGAGGCCGGTCAACGCGAAGCTTACTTAAGTGGAAGTGAAATAAAAGGAATACCAGTAGGTAAAATGTTAGATGATGAAGCTACGGTGAAGGATGACAACGGAGAGGATTTGCTTTCCGTAACGACCGAGCCGAGTGAATTTAAGGATTGGGTAAAGTGCGCTCGCGATGTAGAGCCGAACATGGTCATCGCCATCAAGGCCGATGCGAAGACGCCATATTCAAACATCAAGACAGTGATGAACTCCTTGCAGGATATCAAGGAAAACCGTTACAATTTGATAACCAACCTTAAGAATGTTCAACCTGTTGATGCATAAAAGAAGACAGTTATGAAAACCAAACAAAAGAAATTAAACGCCCGCGTGGATTTCACGCCGATGGTGGACATGATGATGCTTCTTATTACATTCTTCATGCTTTGTACGACACTTTCCAAGCCACAGACCATGGAAATCAGCATGCCGTCGAACAAGAAGGACTTGAATGAAGATCAGCAGAACAAGGTAAAGGCGTCTGAGGCAATCACCCTTTTGCTCGACAAGGACAATTCGCTGTATTACTACAATGGTATCCCGGAGCTTGACAATTTGGAGAAAACCGAGTACGGCGAGGCAGGTCTTCGCAAGATGCTTTTGCAACGTAACATAGCAGCGATTGAAAAGGTTCGCAAATTGCGCCGCGAATATGCCGCCAAGGGAACGGGCGATGCTTTTTCGGAGCAGAAAATCAAGAAGGAGTTTGAGACAGAACTCAACAAGATTCGTGCGGAGAAGGGTGTGCCCAACGTAATTATCAAGGCATCCGATGAGGCGAACTACGAAAACCTCATAGACGCCCTTGACGAAATGCAGATTTGCGATATTGGCAAGTACGTCATAGTACCAATTACCGAATTCGACAATGACATGATTAAGAACTATTTGGAGAAACATCCCGAGGCTGCCGCTCCCGCCGCAGCAGAAAAAACTGAATAAGCCATGGCAAAGATAGATTTACTTTCACAGGATTGGTGCAACCTTCTTTTTGAGGAAGGTAACCAGAAGTATGGAGCTTATCAGTTGCGTGCGGAAACCGGGTCGCGTAATGTGAAGTCCCTCATTGCATTGTTCATATTGCTCGCCATCGTCGGCATAATCCCGTTTATCGTCACCGCCATTGAAAAGACCGTAGCGGATCAGAATGTGACTACCGTAACCCAGCTTTCCAAGCTTGAGGAGGCGAAGGTGGAGGACAAGAACATCATCAAGAAGGTAGAGCCGAAGCAGGCCGAGCCACAGCGCATCAAGTCATCCATCAAGTTTACCGCTCCTGTCATTAAGAAGGATGAGGAGGTTTCCGAAGACGATGAGCTCAAGAGCCAGAAAGAGCTTGGTGAGACAAAGGTAGCCATTTCCATCGCTGACGTAAAGGGTAATGATGAAACCCATGGTAAGGATATTGCCGACATCAAGGAAGTCATCACCTCACAGGTGGACGAAGAAGCCAAGGTATTTGACTTTGTAGAGCAGCCTCCCGTATTCCCGGGTGGTGGTGATGCGGCCCTTTTGAAGTACATCAACGAGCATTTGAAGTATCCTTCAATCGCAGCTGAAAATGGTACGCAAGGAACAGTACTTATTCGTTTCGTCGTAACCCATACGGGTGAAGTCGGTGACGTACAGGTGCTGAAGAGCGTTGATACGTATCTTGACCGTGAGGCAGTCCGTGTTATCAAGGAACTTCCCAAGTTCGTCCCGGGCCGTCAGCAGGGTAAGCCGGTAAATGTATGGTTCCAAGTTCCGGTTCGTTTCGTTCTTGAATAAGGAATCCCAGCTATACGCAAAAAAAGACCGATATTTCAATGTCGGTCTTTTTTGTTATTCCAACGTCATACCTTGTCGGTGTTTTATCAATATCATCTTTTGAAACAGGAACATGCCATTAAAGATGCCCGGGCATTCTTGTCAGGCCCGAAGCGGTCTTCCATTTCATTGCGTATGCCCACTTCATCATGGATAGAATTCAGGGACTGGCAGAGCAAGTCGCGGATGGTATTTCGGAAGCCGTCACGGCCGATTTCACGGAACGTATTACATGCATGATACATGGCGACAGGCATGTCCACGGAGAATTCGCGAAGGAAATGAAGACCTCATGACCTCTTGACACACTTGTGAAAGTCGTGTAACTTACTTATGACATGTTTTATTAACAATTATGTACAAAAAGATTTGTATTTATGAAGTAAAATTGGAATCTTTGCAATGAAATATTAAAAAAATGAGCGAAAAAAATGCAGTGTATTTTGAATATAAAAAGTTGATTATTAATAAATTAGACAGAGATAGAGTTTTTGAATCCATTTCATTATAACAATGATCAAGACATTCACCGTATTCTCTACGGTACTCCCGGCGGCATGTTTTTGAACCCATTCCATTATAACAATGATTAAGACCTTAATCGTCCAGTTGTTATCACAAGATAAATAGCTTGACTTTTTCAGGTAGGTTGTACACTTTGATGTTCTTGTCTTAGAAACGGAACGAT
>DCGD01000075.1:7667-11110 GCA_002315195.1 Prevotellaceae bacterium UBA1787
CCTTGTTTTTACTTTTGCTCTTTCAGAGCGGTCTATTGGGGTGATTACTATCCCTGGGGCGTTGCCCCGGGCTGAGGAGGCCATTGGGCTTTCATCCCGCTGTTATGTCGCGGAGATGTCCGCGAATGGTTTCAGGGCGTTTTGGTCTTGCGAAAGTCGAGTTGTAATAATATGTTTTGGAAAATAATTGTGTATCTTTGCGGTAGAAAAAGAAATCAGGTATGGAACAGTTGGAATTTAGCAGTCGTTTTGCCACGGAGGAGGATTGTGAGTGTTATCTTCGTGCCCGGCGCGAGAAGCAAGGCATGAATTGCCCCAAGTGTGGTAGTACGAAGATGTATTGGGACAATAGTCGCAAGCGTTGGGTGTGCCGCCAATGCCGCAAGGAGGTGACCCTCACATCCGGCACGTTGATGCACGGCAGCAAACTCCCGCTGCTGTATTGGTTTACGGCCATCCACCTTCTCACATCGTCCAAGAAGACGTTATCCGCCTTAGAGATGCAGCGTCAGTTGGGTCACAAGCGTTACCAGCCAATATGGGAGATGATGCACAAGCTCCGCAGCGTGATGGGCGTGAGGGATTCCCGACACATGCTTTCCGATAGCATAGAACTGGATGAGGGTTGTTTCACCTTATGCAAGCCAAAGTGGAAACCGAAAATCGAGAGAAGCAAGAGGGGTGCGGGAAGTGCGCAAGGCCAAGGTCTTGGTGATGGTGGAAATCAAGGAGGTGAAAACACCCAATAAAGGAGCGAAGTCATGGGTTCACACGGCCATTGCAAACGTCAGGATGCTGTTTGACGACAAGTATCATGGCGTCAAGGAGGAGTTCCTACTGGAGTATCTTGACGAGTTTTGCTGTAAGTTCAACAGGATGTATTATAAGTGACAGGCTATTTGACCGCTTAATGTTGGCTTCAATATCCTACAAGCCAGCGTTTCAACACAGGACTGACCGTTAATCGGTCAAATGCGGACAATCATTAAAATTATTATTAACTAAGTCGCGAATATAAGGTTAAAGACTTGTTTGTTGAAAACAAAGAATAAGATATGGCACAAGGTGTTCAAGTAAAAAACGGCAAAGCATTTGAATATGCCTTGGCCTCCACATACACAGAGAAACTACAAGCATTAGGAATTAAAGTAACGCTTGTAGAAAACAGTGCGCTAAACGTTGCGAAAGGTTATTTCACTGAATTTTGTGTAGATGAAAGACTCAGATATAAAGAAACTGCTTATCAAACCTTCGGCACAATGGTTCGCTTAGAGCCTGGACTTTTGGTTCAGAAGAAGGAAAATGATATGCTTTATGTCTGTCTCAATGATGACAATGAGGGTGAAGATGGTGATGTCCGTGATGTGGTATTCAGTCGCCATGCACCAAGATGGGAAGTTGGCTTTTCTGCCAAGAATAATAATGATGCTGTAAAACACTCCAGACTTTCATCTGTCCTAGATTTTGGTGAGTCATGGGTAGGAGTGCCATGTTCTGATACATATTGGAATGATATTTCTCCTATTTTCAATTATCTCGATGAAGCGAAGAATAACAAACATACATGGAACGAACTTGGTTCAGACAAAGCAAATAAAGTATATGTGCCACTTTTGGCCGCTTTCAGAAAAGAACTCTTAAAAATTGACAAGGAGAATGAAAATATTCCACAAAAACTGATTCGTTACCTTGTGGGAAAATATCCATTCTACAAGATTATCAAAGATGATTCACATAGCATGGTGGTAGTCAAGGCTTTTAATATCGAAGGAGAACTTAACAAAACAGTAAGCGGACTTAGACCTCAATACAAGACACCTCAAATCAATCTTCCTACAAGGATTGTAGAATTTGAGATGAAGCCTGATTCTGACAACACCTTACACATGATTTTAGATGGAGGATGGGAGATTAGTTTCAGAATACATAATGCTTCTACAAAGGTGGAAAAGTCTTTAAAATTTGACATTAAACTTTCGGGAAATCCCCCGGTTTTGTTTACTCAACATTTATTCCAAAATCCTGACAACGGGATTATATAGATAACATATAATATGGCGTTAATAAGTCTTTTTAGCGGAGCTGGTGGTTTAGATCTCGGTTTTCATAAAGCGGGATTCATGACAGCTGTGGCTAATGAGTTTGATTCTAAGATATGTCCTACATTCAGATATAACTTTCCTGATGTCTGTTTGATAGAAGGTGACATTCGTACCATTAATGAGACGTTTTATCCGCAAGGAATAGACGGTATCATTGGTGGTCCTCCATGTCAATCATGGAGTGAAGGAGGTGCAAAAAGAGGAATTGAAGATCCTCGTGGTCAGTTATTCAGAGATTATATCCGCATCTTAAAGTTTGTCCAGCCATTATTCTTTGTTGCGGAAAACGTATCAGGTATGCTTGCCCCTCGTAATGCAAAGGCTGTTGAAGAGTTCCTCGACGAATTCCGTAATGCAGGAGTAGGCTATGATGTGCAACTTAAAATGCTTAATGCTAAGGATTTTGAGGTACCAGAAGATCGTGATCGCGTTTTCTATATAGGATTCCGTAAGGACTTGAATATCAAGGATTATGAATATCCAACGCCAATTTCTCCCCGTATTACATTAAGACAGGCAATCGGTGATTTACAAGGCACTGCCATTCCTGCATTAGAAAAGAATCATTCTAATGGTGATAAATGTAAAGTTCTTAATCACGAATATTACATCGGAGGATTTTCACCTATATTCTTGTCACGTAATCGAGTAAGAAACTGGGATGATCAAGGATTCACCGTTCAAGCAAGTGGAAGACAGTGTCAGCTCCATCCACAAGCCCCACAGATGATAAAGGTTAGCAGTAATCAGCAGATATTTGTACCAGGTCAGGAACATCTGTATCGAAGAATGACTGTGCGTGAAGTTGCTCGTATACAGACATTTCCAGATGACTTTAAGTTTGTGTATCAAGATGTCAATATAGGTTACAAGATGATTGGCAATGCAGTTCCTGTAATGCTTGCTTATCATATTGCATTGAGTATTAGAGCCACATTGGACAAACATGGCGTTAAATATAGTCAAAATGATAAAGAAATCATCAATATCTGTAAAAAAAGATTTGGTTCAAAATCAAATCTAAAGACTTCATCTGTTACATACAAACAGCTGAATCTCTTTGATTTATTTGAAAAAAAAGGTGAAGAAAACATTGTCGAGAACTGTAAGGTGCATGATGATATTGTTGCATCTGAATAATTTTCATTCAAAGCCCATATGTAGACACCTCGAAGAAAGCTCTGGTTACTCTTGTAAAGGATGGCAACATTAAACAATATAGTGACCAATCTGCTAAAATATAACATAACCAAAAGGCGCATCACCCACAACGGATGGTGCGCCAATTTTATCTACGTTGTCCGCGTTCCATTTCTTCTCTGCGTCGCTGTATCCACTTCT
>DCGD01000005.1:0-467 GCA_002315195.1 Prevotellaceae bacterium UBA1787
AGGGTCTGCTATGATGGAGTGCAAGTCCTTGCCCGTCCGCTTCTGCCATTTCACCAAGGTGGTGTCGTTCCATGTAACTTCACCACGGGTATTCCAATAGAGGTTCTCGTCCGCCTTGAAATTGACCGTATGCCAATTGATGCCATACATGACGCCTTGTTCATATTGGATGATGTTGTTTGTAAAAGTAAAAGGCAGATGATCGGGTTCAAGGCGCGTTGCTTCCAACTGGGCACGGATGCAATTGACGAAAATGTTGTTTCGTATGATGTTGTCCTTGCCGTAATGTTGATGGAAAGCTGAACTCTTGCAGTGATGAACAAGATTGTTTTCAATGAGAATACCTGTGGTACCTTCGTCTGGATAGATTCCCCAGCCTCCATATCCCAAAGAATATATATGGTGGATGTGGTTGAAGCATATCTGAGATCCGCGTGAGTCGCCCAAAGTGTAGATGCCGCCCATAT
>DCGD01000005.1:525-11368 GCA_002315195.1 Prevotellaceae bacterium UBA1787
AATAAGATTACGTTGTGATGGACTGTGCGCATATCCCCATATCCAACCACAAGAAATTCCAGTGTAATAAAAATCGGAAATGTCATTGTGCGTGATTCGGTTGTCACTGGCATTGAAAAGGATGACTCCCACGGCAGTAGGAAATACCCTTCCGCCTGATCGTAGAATGTTGTTGTCAATGATGTTGAAACGCGAAAGATGACTGTCCTCATCTTTTGGGATGTCCATCGTACCCAAATGAATGCCACCTCCTCCGAGGTCATGAAGGTAGCAGTTTTGAACCGTATTGGAGAAACATGCGTTACCGTATGCTATGCCCCAGTTTCCCGTATGGCTGATTTCACAATGATTAAATTCAACTCTTTTTACAAAGTCGAGTTCAATGGATGCATCCTGCCTGGCTGCACCCTGACTGGGTTCGTCTCCCTGAAAGGGATAATCATAGCGAGTATGGCAGAATGTGATGTCCTTGAAAGAAATGTTCTCCACCTTGCCGTCATCATCTCCCTTGACGATGAGCAACTGACACAACGATGGTATGATGGCTTTCGCTTTCTGAATGTCTTCACCCTCACGAGGCTTATAGTACAATACTCTCTCTCGCTTGTCATAGAAATATTCACCCGGCGCATCCAAAAAACTCATGTCATTTTCAAGATAGAACTGACTGTCACCGTTCCTATCAATGTGATTCCATGGCTGTTGCAAATTTCCCGTAACACAGATGGTAGAATCAACTGGATTGAACGACAACACCTGACGACGGGTTATGTCCCAAGCGTGCAGGAAATTGATACGAAGCCCGGAAGGTACCTTTTTTGCCTTCATCATCGCCTGAACACCCCCTTCTGACAGTTTGACGCGTGTAGCGGCCATACCTATCCGTTGTGCTTTACGGTAGTCTATGGTATCGATGATGTATTCGTGCGCAGGACCCGTTTTAAAGAATTCCAAATTGTTGGGAGTGCGTGCGCAAATCGCTCGCTCGTCATTGACGAATAACTGGGGTATGTCGCCACCAAATTGCACGACGTTACTTAAATCCAACTGCCATAATCCATCACCTTTCTGAGTGAAACATCCTACTTCCACACCGCCTGATAAACGTGTTTTTCCAAAACCGCATCCCTTAATCAACAATGGTGCTGATGCCGTACCACTATCTTCCTTTTTCAACCGAACGGGTTTAGTTATACTCCAAGTACCTTCTGACAATTGGATGGTCAAGGTATCTGCATAGTGCCTTTTCGCTCTGAGATTTCGCACTTTTTGGAGTGCCGCATCCAACGTACGAAGAGGAAAACGCGCATTCCCAATCGCTCCATCATTTCCTTCGGGTGAAACGTAGATGGTGGAAATTGCCAAGTCTTTGTCTGATGTTGTTCTTGCAGTGGAATTCAAGCATAGAGACAATAACAACAACGGTAATATGTATTGTTTCATAATGATATTATTTGATTAATTTTTAAATGATTTGATGATTTTCCCACTCTGCGGTATGACACGGAAAAACGCTTCCGCCTCCCTTGTCCCGACAGTCGATAGATTTTTCTTTTTTCAAGAAGACTGAATAATTGAAGCCTTCCTGAAATACCTTGATTTCTTGCTTTGTGATGTCCGTAAAAGGTAGTTCAGCCCCTTTTTCAGTATGGAGTTCCATATATCCTTTCAGTGATTTGGGTAATTCAACTATGAACGCATCTTCATTGAGTGTGATATGAGAGCATCGTACATGAGCAGATATGTTCCTGTCAAGTTCTGCTGTCTGAAATCTCTGCTTGCTTGGCGACTGTTTCATAAAGTATTTCAGGCGTGACTACTCCATTAAGGCAAGATTCGACACCGCGGATAAATTTTATGATATTGACGATGCGTGGCGTTCTTTCTTGCCCAAAAGAACTGGTGAATGTACATGCCAAAAGCAAAAGTACGATGAGATATGTTTTTAATTTCATAGATGAAAGAAATGGCAAATAATCTACATTATTATCTTCTTTATGCAAATATACATAGAAAACTGTTTTCCACAACATTGTACAAAAATTTTTTTGCTGTTTTCAAGAACATTGGTCAACCTTGACTGAACTTGCACATTTTTTATTTGCCATGTGGATGACATGACACTACCAATTTTGAATAAATTCTTCTATTTCCTACAAACAAAAATGACAGAGTGCAAATTCTCAATCTCGATTCTTTGGCAATATTTGGGTTTTATACACAGTGGAACCTAAACTAAGTTGGGAAAACTCATGACTTTGATTTAAAGTTAAACGATTTGTTCAAAATTTTCTTGAAAGATTAACACTGTCCAACTTTGCTCGGTCGTCAATGAGGACATTTTGAAAGAAATGAAATTGGATATTTCCGAGAGAATTAGTATTTTTACCGCATCAAACGATTTACATACTATATGGAAGTGAATTTATTCAACAAAAAAGTGTCATTCATGACAAAATTTTCTACGGCCGTAACCTTGTCTATCCTTACCTTTTCATTTATTGGATGTGGGACAGTAAACAAGGTTGCGCAAAACACCAACACTCTCAGTCAAGCCTCTCACCGCTCCATCGTTCCTGACAAACAAGATGGTTGGGAAAAGCACAAGGTGACCAAAGGTATTACCTACTGGATGTTCAAAGGAGTTGATCCCATCAGCAAAGACAGCCAAATTGTGAATGTCGCCGATGTGGACTTGAACAAGGGATTCATGTTGAAACTGCTGTACAGCAAAGCGTCTACTACAGCCTCACGGGTTCATAAAGAAAAGAATGCCTTTGTTACCATGAATGCAGGTTACGAAACATCATCTATCTTCGTCAAAATTGACGGAAATGTGCTGTTTGATATGAAAAACCACCAAATTTTCAAGACAGGTGTCAAGAACTGGAAAAACGATGGTGGTCTTTGCATCGACAAAAACGGCATTGTGTCCATTTGCAATGCAATGTGCAGCAAAGTAGGGGAAGAAGGCAAGTCGCAGTATGGCGAAGCACTCGAACAACAAAGAATTTTCTACAAGGAAAAAATGGCAAGCATGGACAACATCGTTTCAAGCGGACCTTTGCTCATTGACAATTTCAATCCTGTGGGACTATATTTTGTTCCCGAAATGACACGTGAGGAAATGTATGCATTGAATTACGAGGGACCGCTCCGCCATCAGGGTGTGCGACATCCTCGAACCGCCATTGCCATTACGAAAAACAACCATCTGCTTATGTTTGTCGTTGATGGCCGCAGAAGCAACACCAATGGCTTTTCCGCTAAGGAACTTACTAATTTTCTTATCAAATATTTCAATCCACAATATGCTCTCAACCTTGACGGAGGCGGTTCTACGACACTCTGTGTCGCTGGTTACGGAGATTCCAATACTAATGTTGTAAACTATCCTTGCGACAACAAAAAATTTGACCACGCAGGTGAACGTAACGTCTCCACCTATCTCTACATCGTGAAATAGAAAACACTACCCTTCAAAAAACACTCCTCTCATACCTTTTTCGTCAAAAAGTGATGAGAGGAGTGATTGTTTAAAAGAAACATTGTTATCGCGTATGAGAAAAAAACTTGTCAAGCAATGTTTTGTTACATTCCGCACCATCGCCTCCATGCTTATATTCGGTGCAATGCCTGTACTGAATGTTGCAGCCTTGCTTGTTCAACGCTTCCACCTGCTTGGTATAGTCCCTTTCACTGCGGGTGTTGAAGAAATAGATGGGCAACGACGTTACTTTGCGCGGATTGCCGCATGACAAAGGCAATGCGGCAGCGAAAATATCAGCGTGTGATTCTATGTAATCCCAAGTCCCGGTTCCTCCATCGGAAGCTCCACTTATATACATACGACTTGGATCTACCAAACCCTTGCTGACATAATCATTGATGATGCTCATTACGTCGTCATAACAATCTTTCCATGCTATGCAATGTTCCAAACTGGCTTTGTAACATACAGGCATGAGCACTATCGCCTTGATGCCCTCTCCTTCCAAATATTTGATGACGTTGTCCTCCGCATCACAACATTGCAAATGATTGAAAGCAAAGAAATCATGCTTGGCACGGTCGTGAACTCCACCATGCAAATACAGGAAGAGTATGGATTTTCCGACTTTTTCCTGATGGATATTGACCACCTTGCAAGGAAGATTGAGGGTAAAATCACCATTCGGCATGCAGATGATAGTGTCGTGTACATATATCGTATCTTTCCCGCTGATTGTTTTTGACAATTTATTGGTACAGCCACTTGCAAACAACATGGTCATACACGCTGCTAACAATAACTCTTTCATTATCATGTTATTTCAAATATTCATTGATAAAATTTTCCCTTGCTTTTCCCACTGTTTCATTCCATTGTTTTTCGTACGGCTTGTTCGTACCAGAATGCCAACGATAGGGAAAAGGATGTATCTGTTTGTCCATGGAAGCGGCCACATTATAAGCTGCATGGACACCCGCACCCGGACATGTTTCATCTATCATGCCTGATACCATGAATAGTTTTGCTCTTGAATATTGAAGAAACAACGCACCATCAAAATATGGCAATATACTTTTTCCCAAAGGGGTATCCACAAACTTTTCATAATATGGAGGCCAAGCACTTTGACGATTTTGAAGTATACCACCAAAATCTGTCATAGCCGGCACATTGGCGACAACGGCACCTATCCTATTGTCAAGACCCGCCAAGGCTTCAGCCTGAGCCCCTCCCTGACTTTCGCCATAGACAAGAACCCGCTTTCCATCCCACTCCGGTAAACCGCAAACATAATCCAACGCCCTCAATTCACGCAAAAACATCAGACGAAAATAAAAATGTTCCTTGTCCACCAAGGGTCTCGCTGAATAATCCTTCAATTCTCCTTTTTCCAAATCTATATAATATTCATTCGGTTTGTCCTCAGGATAACCATGGGCGTTAAAGTCCATTGCGATGACACCATGACCTTTTTTGGCATAATTCAGCGCATTGTTTGCCGAAGCCCTGCACCAACTGCCGGATACTCCCGCGGCGTGCACACACAAAGCGGCTGGTAAGGATTTTTCCATGGCTTTCTTTGGCTTTGACAAATAACCGCGGACAGGATTCCCTTCAGGCATGGATATTTCAATGCTGTACAATTCATATTCAGCCGCATCCTTTTCGTTATTGATTTCAATGGGCACAAGCGTAACTTTTGGTTTCGTGCTGCGCAACCATGCTTTCTGCCCATTCCAATACGTTTGAAAATCTGAGGGCATCTCATAACCCGGACGGAATTTTTCAGGAGCAACCATGAAACCAACCATGGAATGAGAATCATCGCCCTTTGCCGATACGGAAAGCATTATAGCCTTTGGTTCCTTGAATACTTGTTGATAAATGAGTTTTGGAAGCGTACCCAATTCAAGTGGCTTGCTGACGGGCGTTTTCTTTAGGGTTTCATAATTGCGTGTTCCGCCTTCATAAACAGTCAATGACAATGGTTTTTCAATGGATGCATTCAATGAACCATATACTTTTACCGTATCACCCAAACCAAAAACACCCGTTTCGCTGTTGAGAGTCAATGATACCTGTTCCAATTGATTTCGCTGTGCATTCGCTGAAATTGTCAGGAATAACATTCCTATCAAAAAAAGCATGAATGTTGTATTCAATTTATGTTTCATTTCAATTTATGTTGTGCAGTTATGATAAACATCAAAGTGTCAGTTCTAAATTCTCGACTTGAAATCGCCATAATCAAAGTGTTTCCACAAAGAAACGTCGCTTCCGTGACGAAGATATATATCGGGTAGGGACATACCATTAAAAGTATTCGTCTTCACCATCGAATAGATTGCCATATCTTCAAATACAAGTTTTTCGCCTACTTCCAATTCATGAGAAAAAGAATAAGTGCCAATTACGTCACCAGACAAGCATGTAAGACCTCCCAAACGATATACATGTCGCCCTGTATTTTCGTCACCCGAAATTATTTCCGCGCCTGACAAGGGAGGTGTATAAGGCATTTCAATGACATCAGGCATATGACAGGCAGCGGAAGTATCTACAATGACATTGCGAATACCATCCGCTGCTGCGGGCTGTATTTCAAGAACTCTACAATGAAGTTCCCCTGTATTCAATGCCACCGCTTCCCCTGGTTCAAGATATACCTGCAAATGGTATTTTTCTTTCATTCTATTGATACACTGTTTCAACAAGGACAAATCATAATCAAAACGGGTAATGTGATGACCTCCACCAAAATTTATCCATTTCATACCAGGCAACATTTCTCCAAACTTTGCTTCTACAGCGTCGAGCGTTACGGCAAGATCATCTGAATTTTGCTCACAAAGCGTATGGAAATGCAAACCATCGAGATAATGCCACATTGAAATATCATACTCTTGAAAGACGGACAAAGGAGTACCCAAACGACTTCCGAGCGCACAAGGATCATATATGGCATGTCCCTGCTGTGTTGAACACTCCGGATTGATGCGCAGACCTACCTGCAATCCTGCACAATGGGCACGACTGGCATACAGTTCATACTGACGTGGAGAATTGAACACAATATGGTCACATATTTGCAATATTTCTTCCATATCCTGTTCACGATATGCAGGTGAAAATATATGATTTTCTCCACCTTTCCATTCTTCATGACATAGACGCGCTTCGTACAATCCTGATGCTGTTGCTCCAGAAAGGTATTGAGACAACAATGGATAGACGGCATAACAACTAAAGCATTTCTGAGCAAGCAATATTTTACATTCAGTGTCTTCCATCACACTATGCAATAGTTTCAAATTACGTTCTATTGCATCGACATCAATCAAAAAATAAGGGGTTGTCATCAACTATTCTGTACAAATGAAATGCGAATTGGAAGGAAAATACTCCCTTCCAATCCAACACAAAAATTATTCTACCAATACGGGTTTCTCATCTACCTTCCATGGAAGTCCCCATTTGTTGAGTGCTTCCATATAAGGATCCGGATCAAATTCCTCAACATTGAAAACACCCGGCTTTTTCCATGCGCCTGTCATTACAAGAGAGGTACCGATCATTGCAGGTACGCCTGTGGTATAAGAAATGGCTTGCGAACCTACTTCCTTGTAACATTCTTGATGGTCGCAAACATTGTAAATATAAATGTGACGTTCTTTGCCATCCTTGACACCGGTATATATGCAACCAATGTTAGTTTTTCCAACGGTACGAGGTCCCAAAGAAGCCGGATCAGGCAAAAGAGTGCGCAGAAATTGGATAGGAACAATATGATGTCCTTCAAACTCCACTGGCTCTGTTCCCAACATACCGACATTTTCCAAACATTTCATATGAGTAAGATAACTCTGGCCGAATGTCATAAAGAAACGGATACGCTTGATGCCGGGAATGTTCAATGCCAATGATTCAATCTCTTCATGATGAAGAAGATACATATCCTTGTCTCCTACACCCTCAAAATTATAGGTACGATGGATTTCCATGGGTTTCGTCTCTACCCAATGTCCATTTTCCCAATAAGAACCATTGGCACTCACTTCGCGTAGATTGATTTCAGGATTGAAATTCGTCGCGAAAGGATAACCATGGTCGCCACCATTGCAATCAAGAATGTCTATGGTATGTATTTCATCAAAATAGTGTTTCAATGCGTATGCTGAAAACACACTGGTTACACCCGGATCGAAACCTGTTCCCAACAAAGCCGTAATACCTGCGTCCGCAAACTTTTTGCGGTATGCCCATTGCCAAGAATAATCAAAATAAGCCGTAAAGCCTTTTTCCTTGCAACGCTTTTCATAGACGGCGCGCCATTCTGGATTGTTGGTATCTTCACACTCATAATTCGCTGTATCTACATAATCTACTTTTGTTTCAAGACAAGCATCCATGATGGTAAGATCCTGGTAGGGCAAAGCCAAATTCAAAACAATGTTTGGTTTGACTTCTTTGATTAATGCAACCAATTCTTCCACATTGTCTGCATCAACTTTCGCTGTCGTAACGACAGCCTTTGTTTTTCCTTCCAATTTCTGCTTCATTGCATCACACTTGCTCAGCGTACGACTTGCAATGCAGATTTCATCAAATACCTCAGCATTCTGCGCACATTTCTGTATAGCTACCCCTGCTACTCCTCCACAGCCAATGACAAGTACTTTTCCCATTTCTTGATCTCTGTTTTTATTTGTTTAATGCTAATAACAATTCTCTTACTACCTTGCATGCAACGGCAGTAGATACCCCCGACACATCCAACATTGGAGCCAATTCATTCACGTCACAACCCACAATGTGATGATTACGGCAAACGAATACTATGGCTTTGCGCAACTCTTCAAAACTTACACCTCCAGCCTCCGGAGTACCCGTTCCGGGAAAGATAGACGGATCCAAAATATCCAAGTCTATGGTAAAATAAACGGGCGCGGTTGATGGAATATCCAACGACGTGATGTCTTCCAAAGTAAATGGATGCATATCTGTATGTCCTTCTCTTGCAAACATCCATTCATTCCGTTCCCCTGAACGAATGCCGTACTGATGGATTTTCCCATCACCAACTATATCGTGACACCGACGCAACACACAGGCATGTGAAAGCTTGACACCCAAATAATCATCGCGCAAATCCGCATGCGCATCAAAATGTACGATATGTACGTCATCATATCTCCTTTGAATTTCCCTAAATGTTCCCAATGTTACGAGATGCTCACCACCAAGCATCAATGGCATCTTACCTGCTTCCAATATCTCCGCTGTGTGTTCTGAAATGATTTCAAGCGATTTTTCGGCAGAACCCATGGGAAGTTCCAAATCTCCAAAATCGAATACCTTTATTTTCTCAAGGTCTCTGTCAAGGTAAGGAGAATAAGTTTCGAGCCCATAAGATTCATGACGAATGGCGGAACTACCAAAACGAGCACCCGGTCTGTAACTTGTCGTTGAGTCAAATGGAGCTCCAAACATAACCACGGATGCTTCATCGAAACTTGAATCACAAGCTATGAATGTTTCTATGTTACGCTTCATCGTATCACATATTTTTCGTTTTCTACTTTTGACAACATCCTTTCAACATAGGCGGGAAGCGCAAAACAACCCTGGTGGAGATTGGTGGTATAGTAATTGGTTTCTATGTTCAACGATTTCCAATGTTCCGTTCTTATGTCATTTACCGGGTGATATTTTTTTGAAGCAAAGCCAAACAACCAATACCCCGAAGGATAGGAGGGTATGTGAGCCTGATAGATGCGACTGATTGGAAAACTCTCTACAATGCGTTTGTGGGCTTTCTGTGTTTCAATTCTGTCTTCCTCGTAAAAAGGTGACTGATGCTGATTTACCATGATGCCGTCTTCTTTCAAAGCCTTGAAACAAGATCCATAAAATTCGCGGGACAGAAGACTTTCACCAGGACCATAGAATCCAGCCGAGTCAACGATGATTACATCATACTCCCCTACTATATGGCGCACATAGCGAAGAACATTTTGAGTGTATATCGTCACTTTCGGATTGTCAAGCCCATTGGCTGAGAAAGGCAGATATTTCTTTGCTGCTTCCACTACCCCGACATTTACCTCCACCATATCTATGCACTCTATGTCAGGATACTTGAGAAGTTCGCGAACAACACCACCATCCCCTGAACCAAACACCAAAATCTTTCTCGGGTTCGGATGAACTGCCATTGGAATATGCGTTATCATTTCATGATAGATATATTCATCCTTTTCCGTCATGATGATGTAGCCATCTACCGTAAGAACGCGACCAAACTCCTGAGATTCAAAAATATCTATACGGTTATGATCGTTTTCTTCCGAGTATATCTGTTTATCTACCTTGATAGACAACTTTACGTTTTCTGTATGTAGTTCTGAAAACCAAAAATCCATATTACGTAGTTAGAAAAAATAACAAGATATTAACAGTATGAGAAAATTTCTATTTTATCAATATATGGTAGCCTCCTTGATAACATTTAGACATTCTATCTTTGGATCTTCAGGACCAGTCATGGAACACCCCTTTTCCTTTGCATAGATGATGTAATCAATGATTTCTTGAGTGATGCGTTCTCCAGGAGCAAGAATGGGAATGCCAGGAGGATAACTCATGACAAATTCCGTACATATTCTGCCATTGGTTTCCCTTATGGGTATCATTTCTTCCTTAGGCGCATAGAATGCTTCCTGAGGTGTCATGACAACGGATGGATTGATGTATTCATGATCGAACAAACCCGTGCGTGAACGCTTATACCTGCGGCGAATGTCATACAATGCACTCACAAGACGTTCTATCTCGCGCATGCGATCACCTATGGAAATATAAGCCAGCGTATTGCCTATATCTCCCAATTCCATCTGAATGTCATACTCATCACGGAGCAAATCATATACTTCTATGCCGGCCAAACCTATATCAAGCGTAAATACCGTTAATTTGGTCTTGTCAAAGTCATATACGGAATCACCGTTGATAAGTTCCGAACCATAAGCATAATAGTCACCTATCTTGTTTATTTCCGTACGGGCATATTCTGCCATTTCCACTACCTCCTCAAAAGCTTCCTTGCCCCGCAGAGCAAGGTTGCGGCGGGAAATGTCAAGAGAAGCAAGCAACAAATATGATGCGCTTGTTGTTTGAGTCAAATTGATGACTTGACGTACATATCCTGCACCTACCGTTTTATTTGTCAATAGTATGCTGCTCTGAGTAAGACTGCCTCCGGATTTATGCATGGAAACACACGACATGTCCGCTCCGGCTTTCATGGCGGAAATGGGCATTTCGTCTCCAAAATAAAAATGTGTTCCGTGT
>DCGD01000005.1:11434-11872 GCA_002315195.1 Prevotellaceae bacterium UBA1787
TTCCATAATAGGTAGGATTGTTTACCAAAACTGCTACTGCATCGGGATTTTCCTCTATGGCTTTCTCTATTTGCGAAATTTTCATGCCAAGCGCTATACCCAACTTGTTGTCCACATCGGGATTGACATATACGGGAATGGCGCCGTTTATCACCAATGCGTTTATGACACTGCGATGAACATTGCGGGGCAAAATGATTTTCTCGCCTTTTTTCGATGCTGTCAATACCATTGTCTGCACGGCTGAAGTGGTTCCACCTACCATCAAAAAAGCATAGTCCGCTCCAAATGCTTCTGCCGCAAGACACTCCGCCTCCTTTATGACTGATATTGGGTGACACAAATTGTCGAGTGGTTTCATTGAATTTACGTCAAGTTCTACACACTGCTTTCCCAAAAGTTTTACCAACTCAGGATTTCCACGTCCTCTCTTGTGAC
>DCGD01000021.1 GCA_002315195.1 Prevotellaceae bacterium UBA1787
ACATGGCACTTTGTTCGCAAGGACAACTTCGGCGACGATGCGGAATACACCTACACGGTGGACGGCAAGGACCTTATCGTGACCATCAAGAGTGCCGACGGCTCGACTGATTCTAAGACTTATTCTATGTATAATATGGAATCCGAAGCGGGCGTGGAGATGGCATTCAATGCCGCAAAGTCCACCTGCAAGAACGGCGGCGGGAACGAACATACCGTAATGTCGTGTGTGAAAGATACTGTAAGGACGATGCCTGACTGCAATAAGGACATTGAAGGTTATATAGGCCTGGACGGTTCTGTTTACCGTATCTGCAAATCGGACGAGTGGCGCAATGCTTCGAACATGGAAATTGATACATACGGTAAGGAATGTGTTGAAGGCAGCTTGTTGTATGGCAAGGTCGATACGAGCAAGGCTTACATTTGTGATGGCGGTGTGTTTCGGACTGCGACCGATTTGGAAAAAGATACTGATGGCGAGGAATGCGTCGAGGGACGAATGGTGCGCGGCAAAATAAATAAAAATCGAGCCTACACTTGTGAGAAAGGGAAGTTCCGCAACGCGACAACATTTGAATTGGATATCGAGGGGCAGGAATGTGTCGATGGCGCGGTAGTCTGGGGGAATATAAATACGAATCGCGCCTATACCTGTGATGGCGGAAAGTTCCGCATTTCCACAACTATAGAAGTCGATACAGAAGGTGAAGAGTGCATCGACGAACGTGTCGTGCACGGAAAGGTAAATGTGGATAGCGTGTATGTGTGTGACGGCGATAAATTTCGCTTGGCGTCGTCGATAGAAAAGGCTTTTGGGGCCATGTGTACGGCAAAAGTTGAAGGTCGCGTCGCTAAAGACGATGCCGGAAACAAGTACTATTGTACGAGTAGTACGTGGAAAAACATTATGGCGTGGAGTTGGGACGTTCCTAAGGAAGCCCGCCTAAATCCGGAAATCAAATACGGCACAATGACCGATGACCGTGATGGCAAAGTGTACAAGACTGTACAGATCGGGAAACAATTGTGGCTGGCGGAAAATATGAATTACGATTTTCCGGGCGATGATAAAGTGTCTATTAAGATTTCCAAGAACTCTTTAGAAGATGAAAATGGTGCTGTTGCAGGGAGCTATTATACTTATCAAGGAGCCTTGAACGCCTGCCCTGTTGGTTGGCATTTGCCGGATACCAATGAATGGAAGGAACTCTTTGATTATGTAGGTGGGCAGGATGTGGCGGCAACTGCGCTTCGGTCCCAGACTGGTTGGCGTGAAAAAGTTGGATCGTACGGAGATGAAACTTTAAGATTTGGAACGGATGATGTAGGTTTTTCTGCAATTGCTGCAGGTAGTTTTGAAAGTTATTATGCAGGAAACGTTGCCTTTTTTTGGGGGTTGGATACTATTGGTGAATATGTTTCTGCTGGTGTAGGAATGCAACCTTTTTTTGAACAAGCATTTATTGAAAAATTAGATTGGTTTAGTTATTATCCTGTTCGTTGCATAAAAGGCTTTTATTGGGATTCGACGGTCGTTCCGGGAAAGATGACCGATAATCGCGATGGTAATGTCTACAGGACCATCAGAATCGGAAATCAGGAATGGATGGCAGAAAACTTGATTTATGCTGATAGTATGAAAACTCCGAGTTTGAAAAAAATGGGTGTCCATTCGTGGGACGACCCGGAACGTGATCTGAGAACCGCTATTTATACTTGGGCGGCCGCCATTGACTCTGTTGCCCTCTACAATAATGGCAAAGGTATTGTTTGTGGTAAAAATGAAAGATGTGATTTGCCGGCCAGGTTACAGGGGATTTGTCCGAACGGATGGCGATTGCCGAGTAAGGAGGATTGGGAAACTCTTATCTCGGCGGCAGGAGATTCCATTGCGGGTTGGGTCCTTAAGGCTCCAATTGGATGGAAGGAGCTTGCTCCGGGAATAAATGGGCTGGGGTTCTCGGCGAAGTGCTCGGATCAGTTCGAAAGAAGTATCTATTGGAGTATGACTGAGCAGAATGAAGTATATAGCTATGGAATATTATTTGGATCTAAAAGGCGTGACGCAGTGATGGTAAAGGACGATAAGTTTCGCAGAAATCCGGTACGCTGTCTTAGGGATTTGTAGGCTCGACATAACTTGAAAAAAAGCTTCGTAGGGTTGTTCCGTAAGCCCTTCCAAAACTGTTTTTCGGCTGCATGACCGATGTTTTTACGCTGAAATGGTCATTCGGCGGTCCGCAGCATGTTCGCAGCTATACGGCCAGGTTTACAAGACCACTGAAATCTGTGACAGCAACAATGAAAATTGTCAAACCTGGATGGCGCAGAATTTGAACTACGCCTACAAAGGTGTGAAGTACAGCTATAGTGGTTACACTTCCGACTCCACCAGCTGGTGCTATCATAACGAGGTTTCGAACTGCGAAAAGTATGGTCGCCTTTATACCTGGAGCGCTGCGATGGATAGCGCCGCCCAGTTCAGCGTGAATGCAGGAACCAAGTGCGGCGGTCAAAGTTTACGTTGCCTCAAGGACTAAAGCAAGTTCCGTGGCAGAACGCCCTCAACCCACAAAAAATTTTCTCGACTTGCCTTGACAGTGCACATGTGTAAATCTATATTAGGCTTAGAAACAGGGTGGTAGGTCGTCACCTGAGAAAAAAAGAAAGGCCGACTAGATGAAACAGGGTGGTAGGTCGCCACCTGAGAAAAAAAGAAAGGCCAATTAGATGTGCCGGAGTAAAATCCGGCATTTCTTGTAAGGAGGAAAAAGGTTTGCCGTTCCATTTAGAACGAATGCACATAAGCCAAAGAAACGAAAAGGCGTTCCTCAGTCCGTATATTTTTTTGGATCCTCCGGTCGTTCCGAACTAAGCAATGAACAAAAAGTTCCTGCTCTGGATTTTTGCAAGGCTGTTGTGATTGAGGATGAAGATATTGGACTTCCGGCATCTATTGATAAACAGGAATTCCAGGAACTTAACTCAAATTATTCCAGAATTGTAGAAATGTTCAAAAGATATTTTGAGTTTTACATGGCTTCAAAAGAAGATGCTAACTTGAAGGATCTTCCCGAAATAAAATATTCTGCTCTGCAATATTTTGTGTAGTTTGCAAAATATATGGGGTATGAATAAGCCCTAAAAGAGTTGACGCTTTTTCTATGAGTACGTTGAAAACAGCCTATATGTAACAGGGTGTTACATATAGAAAATTCGGCTAAAAACGCGTGGATAATGAGGAGTGTTTGAGGGAAAATTGTTGTTGCGTGCGGTCGGGAGTTACTTGGTTCTTTTCTACTATTTAGGTGTAAAAGAACGAGGAAAATTTTATGAAGTTCGGTTTGTTGAAAGTTTTTGCGCTTGGATGCGTTGTTCCGTTCGCTGTTGCGCTCAATGCCTGCGGCGATGATAGCTCCACTAGCGGGTCTAGCGATGGTAGCAACCGTGGTGGAATTCCTGACACCGTCGAGACATTCATGGAACTGTCGGATTACGACTGCGTCAAGAGTCAGAAGTGCGTTGCCACCTACCTGACGGAATACCATGACATGGCTGTGTGCGATGGCGACAACGGCTGGGTCATCGGGACTCTCATCGAGAAGATGGACTGCGACTTCTCTTCATCGAGTGCCAAGTCCAGCGACAGCAAGTCCAACGATCCCGCCGAAGTGACCGACGACTCCAGCGACAGCAAGG
>DCGD01000097.1:0-229 GCA_002315195.1 Prevotellaceae bacterium UBA1787
CAGCATCAAGCATCCCGACGCCGAATCGTTCATTGACGCCAAAATGACGGAAGGAAAAATCACCGGAGCCAACGTGTCGGTCAAGATTGACGATGAATTCATGCAGGCCGTGGAAGCGGGCTCCGCCTACAAGCAGCAATTTCCCATTGACAGCACGAAACCGCTGATTACTAAGGACATCAACGCGAAAAAATTATGGAACAAAATCATCCACAACGCATGGAAATCA
>DCGD01000097.1:265-2154 GCA_002315195.1 Prevotellaceae bacterium UBA1787
CTGTTCTGGGACACCATTCTCCGCGAGTCCGTTCCCGATTGTTATGCGGACCTCGGGTTCAAGACCGTCTCCACCAACCCGTGCGGTGAAATCCCTTTGTGTCCATACGACAGTTGCCGACTGCTGGCCATCAACCTATATTCATACGTTGAAAATCCCTTCACGCCGGAAGCAAGTTTCAATTTTGACTTGTTCAAGAAACATGTGACCATTGCGCAACGAATAATGGACGACATCATTGACCTGGAACAGGAGAAAATCAGCGCCATCCTGAACAAAATCCAAAGTGACCCCCAGGACGATGAAACCAAATACACGGAACGCAGACTGTGGGAAAAAATCAACCAAAAATGTGAAGAGGGCCGCAGAACCGGCGTCGGCATTACGGCGGAAGGTGACATGCTGGCGGCGATGGGATTGCACTATGGCACGGATGAGGCCATTAGTTTTGCCGTTGAGGTACAGAAAACTCTGGCAATCACCGCCTACCGTTCTTCTGTCATCATGGCCAAGGAACGCGGAGCCTTCAAAATCTTTGACGCGGAACGCGAAAAAAACAACCCTTTCATCAACCGCCTCCGACTTGCCGATCCCGAATTGTATGAGGAGATGACTACCTATGGACGCCGAAACATCGCCTGTCTCACCATTGCACCTACCGGAACGACAAGTCTCATGACCCAAACAACAAGCGGCATCGAACCGGTGTTCATGCCCGTGTACAAACGCCGCCGCAAGGTGAATCCAAACGATACCGATGTCAAAATCGACTATTACGATGAGTCGAACGATGCCTTTGAGGAGTATATTGTGTATCACCATAAATTCCTGACGTGGATGAAATTAAACGGCCATGATGCCACCGCCAAATATTCACAGGAAGAATTGGACGCTTTGCTGGAGAAATCACCATACTACAAGGCGACGGCGAACGACATTGACTGGGTGAAGAAAGTAAAGATGCAGGGAGCCATCCAAAAATGGGTCGACCATTCCATAAGCGTGACGGTTAACCTTCCGGCGGATGTTTCAGAAAGCGTTGTCAATGACATTTATCTCGAAGCATGGCACAGTGGCTGCAAGGGATGTACCATCTACCGCGATGGAAGCCGTTCCGGGGTCATGATTGAGGTGAAAAAGGAAAAGAAGACTCCGCCCCCTACATGCAAGCAGCCGGAAGTGACCGAGGTCAGACCCCAAGTCCTGGAATGTGACGTCGTCCGGTTCCAAAACAACAAGGAAAAATGGGTGGCTTTCGTGGGGCTCTATAACGGCTACCCCTATGAGATTTTCACGGGTCTCCAAGATGATGAAGTGGGCATCGTGCTGCCGAAATCCGTCACCAAGGGACGCATCATCGAACATGTGTCCGAGGATGGACCCAACCGTTACGACTTCCAGTTTGAAAACAAGCGAGGATACAAGACGACCGTTGAAGGTCTTTCTGAAAAATTCAACAAAGAGTACTGGAACTATGCTAAACTCATTTCAAGCGTGCTGCGCTATCGCATGCCGGTCGACCGCGTCATCAAACTGGTGAGTTCCTTGCAGTTGGGTGACGAAAACATCAACACGTGGAAAAACGGCGTGGAACGAGCATTGAAGAAATACATCAAGGATGGCACATCCGCAATCGGAGTTAAATGTCCACACTGTGGACAGGAAACACTTGTTTACCAGGAAGGTTGTCTTATCTGCAAAAACTGCGGCGCTTCGCGCTGCGGATAGATAGCCCGCACCTCATCAAATACTCCCATTATTATGGCACGATAGTGGGAGTATTCATTTAATTCTTTTTTGCTTACAAAGCAAATCACATTTGAATTTTCATATTTCCACATAAACCGCAAGTCCTGAATGGCTCATCATTCATGGTCCGACAACACCCC
>DCGD01000097.1:2202-3669 GCA_002315195.1 Prevotellaceae bacterium UBA1787
GATACTATTTTTTATAAATGGATGAAATGGAAAAGCGACATCACGGTGGAGATGCCCACCAAAAGCATCATCTGCGTGGTGCCGCACACCAGCAACTGGGATTTCATCATCGCCGTCATCTACCGCGAGGCGGAGGGTATTCAATCGTATTTTCTGATGAAGAAAGACTGGTTCTCAGGTCCCTTGGGTTGGTTTCTGAAGAAGATAAAGGGTATTCCGGTGGACCGCTCATCCAGCGTACACCTGACGGACAGCCTCGCGGAAATATTCAAGGAGCGGGAGAACATCCACATCTGCCTCACGCCCGAAGGAACGCGGAAGGCGAACAAAAAGTGGAAGAAAGGTTTCTATTACATCGCATTGAAGGCGAACCTGCCTATCATGTTGTATTACATAAACTATCGCGACAAAACGATTTCATGCCACAAAATATTTTATCCAACCGGCAACATTGAGGATGATTTCAAAATCATCAATTCATATTACGGCAAAACACAACACTTGGCAAAATATCCAAAAAAATTCAATGTTAATGAAATTTTTTAATTGGTTACCGCTCTTCTTCTACGCTTTTGTCTTGTCGCCGCCAAACGCCGCGGCTCAATCCGGGGAACTTGCGAAGGCATTGAAAAACTATTTCTCTGCATATCATGCCGAGGGGTTCGCTCCGCACCTTATCCAAGTGCGTCTGAAAGATTGCAAGGTAGACAAGCTACAGCGGCATATTCACGTCTATGGAAATGAGGGATTTTCCTCACAATTGTTCACACCGCCTGTTGTGGAGAAAATATACAAGGATGTTTCGTCCATAATACCAAAAACATACGACGGTTATTCTGTTTCCATTTATGCCTCTGGCAAGGAAATTTCCACACTGGTTCCAAACGTTTTGTGCGACAACAAGTTCCCGGAGCGTTTATGGAACCTTGATGATTATAAGGGGCGGCCTTGGACTTCCAATGCGTCACGCCCCGTAAGGTTTCAGAACGGACTGCAAAACAGGCATATTTCCGTCTGGGCAAGCCACGGCCGCTATTATCGCCACGACAAACGGAGATGGGATTGGCAGAGACCTTACTTGTTCTGTACTACGGAAGACATGTTCACGCTTTCCTTCGTCACACCGTTCCTCATTCCCATGCTTGAAAACAGCGGGGCGGTTGTTTTCACGCCCCGTGAACGCGATTGGCAGACGAACGAGGCCATTGTCGATGACGACGGCCTGACCAAGGGATTCTACACGGAAGAGAACAGGAACAACGAATGGAAGCTTTCAGGCATCAAGGGACATTCAAGGGAAAAAGACACCTGCCGCACTAATGAGAATCCATTTGTCAATGGTACCGCCAAATACATCGCTACGGTCAATCAACCCAAATACGCCTCTTACGCCACGTGGACACCACAAATTCCCGAAGATGGCAAGTATGCCGTGTATGTTTGTTACCAAAACTTGCCGGACAACGT
>DCGD01000097.1:3698-6379 GCA_002315195.1 Prevotellaceae bacterium UBA1787
GGTTCACAAAGGCGTCAAAACGCAAATTCTTGTCAACCAGCAGATGGGCGGAGGCACGTGGGTGTATCTTGGTACGTTTGAATTTGGAAAAGGTAACGCAAATGGCAACTATGTGTCATTGTCCAATTTCAGTCGGAGCGCCGGGACGGTGTCGGCCGACGCGGTGCGTTTTGGCGGAGGTGTCGGAAACATTTTTAGAGGTAACGCCTCTGACGGGGAAACCTGCAGCGGACTGCCGAAATTCCTGGAATGTGCGCGCTACTCCGTACAAAATGCGGGATTTCCAACTTACACCTACGACGTGAAAGGCGGGGATGATGATTATGGCGACGACTTGAATACGCGCTCCTTGGTTCTCAATCACCTGGCTTCCGGCAGTGTGTTCGTGCCCGGCGGCAAGGGAGGGGTTCCCTTGGAACTGTCGGTCGCCGTCCATAGCGACGCGGGCACCACAAACAACAATTCCATATATGGCACCCTGACCATCCACACACAACGTAATGAGTATAATGAAACCAAATACAGCTCAGGCTTGACGCGTATGGCGTCGTCGGATCTGGCACAAATCATTCAAAAGACCATTTACGAGGACTTGAACAGAAAGTTGGGTGTGCCTTGGATCCGCCGTGAGGTTTTAAACAGGAAATACAATGAAACACACTATCCTGACATTCCGTCTTCCATTGTCGAAATCCTTTCACACCAAAATTTCAAGGACATGTGCTTTGGGTTTGACCCCAATTTCAAATTCTTGATGGCACGGTCCATCTATAAGGCCATCGCACGTTTCGCCTGCGGTCAGCACCAACAGGAATGTACCATACAACCTCTCCCCATCCAAGCCTTGGCCTGTGAATTCAAAGGGGATAACAAAGTCCTCCTGAAATGGACGGCCCCCGTGGACGAATTGGAACCGACGGCAAAACCCGACGGTTACATTGTGTATGTTCGCAAGGAAGGTGAAGATTTTGACAACGGAACAGTGGTTCTTTCCACTCAGTACGAAATGGAGATCAAGACTAACACGATATACAGTTTCAAGGTCTCCGCCTACAACAAAGGAGGCGAAAGTTTTGCCTCCGAGGAACTGTCCGCCATGAGGGCTTCCGAAAATGAAAAGGAAATTTTGATAATCAACGGCTTCAACCGTCTTGGCGGTCCCGCCATCGTTGAAGCGGACGACAGCCTGGGATTTGACCTGGACGAGGACATGGGCGTATCCTACATGAAAACTGCCGAGTTTTGTGGCAGGCAGATCAATTTCAACCGCAGGTCGCGGGGAAAGGTGGGTGAAAACGCACTGGGCTATTGCGGTTCTGAATTGGAAGGGAAAATCATAGCGGGTAATTCCTTCAACTATCCTTTCGTTCATGGAAAAGCCATACAGTCTTGCAAAAATTGTTCTTTTGTTTCATGCAACGTCAAGGCCCTGCAAAACAACATAGCAAGCATGAGGGATTATTTCATGGTCGATGTCCTCTTGGGACTTCAAAAGGATGACAGGAATAGCAGCATCGTGTCTTACAAATCCTTTCCCGAAACTCTGAGAAATCAACTTGAAGCATACAACCAAGGTGGAGGCAAAATTTTCGTGTCAGGCGCATACATAGCCTCCGACATGAAGAACAGCCGCGACTCTGAATTCACGTCGCGCGTACTCCATTATAAGAATGTTCCCGAAAGATTCATGGGGAGAGAGTCGGAAATCTGTGTCGATACACTCAAGTTCAACATTGTACGCGACTTGAATCCCAAACAATACGCCGTCATGCATCCCGACATCATTTGTCCGACCAATGGTTCTGTCCGTACATTCACATACGCGGATGGTTCGTGCGCGGGCGCCGCATATTGCGAAGGCGAGTCAAAGGTGGTCGCATTGGGATTTCCCTTTGAATCCATCGACGATGCACGGAACAGACAAACAATTATGCAGACGATTGTGCGCATCATGTCCGCGCCTTGACGAAACGTGCGGTGGTCCGTGCGTATTTGAGATTTTTATCATGAGTCCGCTATAAAAAGTTTTCTGTGAAAAATAAGTACTGATAATCAATATGTTACAAATTCAAAAATTTTGACTTTTTAAAGAAGACTCAATCATGTATCATTGACTCAACCTTTGCTTTTGACGTATGGCATTGACTAATGTTTTTGCCAAGCCAAAGCAAAAGCCAATACCAAAGCCAATGCCATCCGATGTCCATGAATGGGTCTAATCATGACGAATTTTGATTTCAAACTCAATGTATGTTCGGCTTTTTCAGGCGGTTTCTTGAAATTTGCGTTTTCAGACAAGTTTTATTTGATTTTGGCATTAAAAAAGTGGCCGAAAATTTTGGAGGTTGTAAACTATTTACTAATTTTGCACTTTGAAAACGGGTAGGTGCTACACGGCCAGCTCCTAGCGAATCCTCCAGGGCTTGACCGCAGCAAAGGTAGAAGGTTGAGCGGTGCGATGTAGATAGCTTACTCACCTGCCTCTGTAGCTCAGTTGGCCAGAGCAGCTGATTTGTAATCAGCTGGTCGGCGGTTCGAATCCGTCCAGAGGCTCATAAGTAAAAGAACTTTGAAAATATTGGTTTTGGGTGAATACCAGAGTGGCCAAATGGGGCAGACTGTAAATCTGCTGGTTTTCAACTTCGGTGGTTCGAATCCATCTTTGCCCACATTATTTTTCG
>DCGD01000022.1:0-9400 GCA_002315195.1 Prevotellaceae bacterium UBA1787
CACCGCCGGCAACGATACCTTCTTCAATGGCAGCGCGCGTAGCGCAGAGTGCATCGTCGCAACGGTCTTTCTTTTCTTTTTGTTCAGTTTCGCTGAGAGCGCCAACTTCAAGCACGCATACGCCACCAGACAATTTGGCAAGGCGTTCCTGCAGTTTTTCCTTGTCGTAAGTAGAAGTGCAGTTGGCGAGTTCATTCTTGATTTGTGCGATACGATCGCTGATTTCCTGCTTGTCACCGGCACCATTGACGATGGTCGTGTTGTCTTTGTTGACGGAAACTTTCTCAGCGGTACCGAGCATTTCGATGGTTGCCTGTTCGAGTTTCAATCCCTTTTCTTCTGAAATGACAACACCACCTGTCAGGATTGCGATGTCTTCAAGAAGTGCCTTGCGACGGTCGCCGAAGCCGGGTGCCTTTACAGCGCAAATCTTGAGCTGTGAGCGCAGACGATTGACAACCAATGTGGTAAGAGCTTCAGAATCCACGTCCTCAGCGATAACCAAAAGTGGACGACCACTCTGTACGGCTGGTTCAAGGATAGGGAGGAAATCCTTGAGGTTGGAAATCTTCTTGTCATAGATAAGAATGAAAGGATTTTCCATTGCACATTCCATCTTTTCCGCATCGGTGATGAAATATGGAGAAAGATAGCCGCGGTCGAACTGCATACCTTCCACAGTCTTCAAAACCGTGTCGGCGGACTTTCCGTCTTCGATGGTGATGACGCCGTTTACGCTAACCGCGCGCATACCGTCGGCAATGAGCTTACCTATTTCCACATCATTGTTGGCGGAGATGGTAGCTACCTGTTCAATTTTCTCATAGCTGCCGTCAACGGTCTCAGCTTGCTCCTTGATGTCAGCGACAACCTTGGCAACAGCCTTGTCGATGCCGCGCTTAACGTCAAGTGGGTTGGCGCCGGCGGCGACATTCTTCATGCCTTCGCCGAGGATGGCCTGTGCGAGAACGGTTGCGGTGGTTGTTCCGTCACCTGCATCGTCGCCCGTCTTGCTGGCAACGCTCTTCAAGAGCTGAGCACCTGCGTTCTGGAAAGGGTCTTCAAGTTCGATTTCCTTAGCGACGGTAACACCATCCTTCGTGATTTTCGGAGCACCGAATTTCTTGTCAATGACTACGTTGCGACCTTTTGGGCCGAGCGTTACCTTTACTGCATTCGCCAAGGCGTCAGCGCCGGCCTTGAGCATTTCGCGCGCACTTACGTTGTATTTGATTTCTTTTGCCATTTTCTTACTGTTTTAAGTGGTTACACAATATTGTGGATTGAAATTACTTCAAGATAGCAACAACGTCGCTCTGACGCATAACGAGGTATTTCTCTCCTTCAAATTCAATTTCCGTCCCGGCAAATTTTCCATAGAGAACCTTGTCACCCTCTTTCAGGATCATTGGTTCGTCTTTCTTGCCTTCGCCAACAGCGACAACAGTGCCTTGTAGTGGCTTTTCCTTCGCGGTATCAGGAATGATGATTCCGCCGATGGTCTTTTCTTCTGCAGGTTCTGGAGTAATGATTACTCTGTCTGCTAATGGTTGAATGTTCATAACAATTCGTTTTTAAATGTTTATATAAATGTTTTTAATTTCTTCTTTTGGCCAACCTTGTCAAGCAAGCCACAGATAGTGGTACAAAAACCGTGCCAAAGAAAGTGGTGAGAATATGTTTTTGTGATAGTTTTTTTTGTCGCATGAGAAATAATAAGAAAAAATCTGAAATAACGTATTGCAAGCAGCATTGTTGTGTGCAATGGTCAAACTTTCAAACGTAGAGAGTGTGTCATGTGAAATGGCGAAGAAACAAATTTCCAAGGCCATAGGTGTTGGATTAGAAACGTAAGTAATTGACCATTTCAACCAAATTTTGAAAAAAATTAGGAAGGAAATGTAACTAATATGTCAGCCATTTGAACCGGACTTTATTTTTTTCGTAACTTTGCCAGTCTCAAAATGAAAAGAAACCTTCAGGTTGCGTCCCGGGGTTTCCGTTATAGTGCAATAGACATCAAGAATAAAGAGAAATATGGGTTTAAAAATTGTAGTACTCGCCAAGCAGGTGCCCGATACTCGCAACGTGGGAAAGGATGCCATGACAGCCGAAGGGACCATCAATCGTGCGGCTCTTCCAGCCATTTTCAATCCGGAGGATTTGAACGCCTTGGAACAGGCATTGCGCATTAAGGACAAGTACCCGGACACCGTGGTGGGCGTTCTTACCATGGGGCCTCCCCGTGCAGGTGAGATAATAAGACAGGGACTTTATCGCGGAGCGGATACCGGATGGTTGCTGACCGATCGGCTCTTCGCAGGGGCTGACACATTGGCAACATCCTACGCCTTGGCGACGGCCATCAAGAAGATAGGAGAGGTGGACATGGTTATCGGTGGACGTCAGGCCATTGACGGCGATACGGCCCAGGTGGGACCTCAGGTGGCGCAGAAACTTGGTTTAAATCAAGTGACTTATGCTGAAGAAATCGTGAAGATAGAAGACGGAAAGGTGACCATCCGCCGCCACATTGACGGAGGAATTGAAACGGTGGAGTCACCGCTTCCGGTGGCGATTACGGTGAACGGCAGCGCCGCTCCGTGCAGGCCGTGCAATGTCAAGCTGATGATGAAATACAAGCGTGCCACTTGTCCAATGGAACGTAGTCAAAAGTCGGACAAATATGCGTATTTGTATGATGAACGTCCTTATCTGACATTGAACCAATATAGTGTCACCGACATAGATGGAGACCCTCTGCAATGTGGTTTGGTGGGTTCTCCCACCAAGGTCAAGACGGTCCAAAACATTGTTTTCCAAGCGAAGGAGAGCAAGACTCTGACAGACAGCGACGCCGATGTGGAAAAATTAATCAAGGAATTGTTGGACAATAAGATTTTTGGCTGATAGTATCATGGAAAACGTTTTTGTATATTGCGAAATAGAAGGTACGAAGGTAGCGGAGGTGTCTCAGGAACTATTGACAAAGGGTCGCAAACTTGCCAGTCAGTTGGGCGTGGAACTTCATGCCGTTGTATGTGGCACGGGCATAAAGGGAAAGGTGGAAGACCAGATACTTCCATACGGTGTTGACAAGTTGTTTTTGTTTGATGGTGATGGTCTGTTCCCATATACGTCCGCGCCTCATACGGATATAATGGTCAAATTGTTCAAGGAGGAAAAACCGCAGATATGCCTCATGGGTGCCACGGTGATTGGTCGCGACCTCGGTCCGCGAGTTTCTTCATCCCTGACGAGTGGACTGACCGCCGATTGTACGGAACTGGAGTTAGGACCGTATGATGACAAGAAAAGCGGAAAGCATTACGAACATCTCCTCTATCAAATCCGTCCCGCTTTCGGTGGAAACATTGTGGCGACGATTGTCAACCCCGAACACCGACCTCAGATGGCAACGGTGCGCAGCGGCGTGATGCAGAAAGCATTTTATGAAGGAAAGTCGAGAAACGAGGTGGTTTGTCCTGATGTTTCACGTTATGTATCCCCAGAAGCATTTGTGGTGAAGGTGATAGACCGCCATGTTGAGGCTTCAAAGCACAACCTGAAAGGCGCTCCCATCGTCGTGGCGGGAGGATATGGTGTTGGCAGCAAGGAAAATTTCGACTTGCTTTTCAAGCTTGCGAAAGAACTACATGGAGACGTTGGCGCAAGTCGCGCCGCAGTGGATGCCGGTTTTTGCGAGCATGATCGTCAAATTGGACAGACGGGCGTGACGGTACACCCCAAGGTCTATATAGCCTGCGGCATTTCCGGCCAAATACAGCACATTGCCGGCATGAAGGATAGCGGCATCATCATTTCCGTGAACAACGACCCCGACGCTCCCATCAACAAGATAGCGGATTACGTGATTGTGGGTACTGTTGAGGACGTGATTCCCAAATTAATCAAGTACTATAAGCAGAATAACAAGTAAAGAAAAGCGTTATGCCAAATTATTACACAGATTGTCCGGAATTGCAATTTCACTTGCATCATCCGCTTATGAAACGCATCGTGGAACTCAAGGAGCGCAATTACCTGGAACAGGAAAAGTATGAGGATGCTCCCGTTGACTATGAGGATGCGATTGAAAACTACAAAAACGTGCTTGAGGTGACGGGTGACATTGTCGGCAACATTATAGAACCAAATTCGGAAAGCGTGGATTTGGAAGGTCCACACTTGGAGAATGGAAGGATGAAATACGCATCCAAGACATACGAGAACCTGGAGGCGACGCGCAAGGCCGGACTTTGGGGAATATCGATGCCGCGCCGTTATGGCGGATTGAACCTTCCCAATACGGTGGCGTCCATGATGTCGGAGGTAATTTCAGCCGCTGATGCCAGTTTCCAAAACGTATGGTCGCTGCAGTCGTGCATAGATACTTTGTATGAATTTGGAAGCGAGGAACAATGCCGGAAATACATTCCCCGCGTCTGCGCCGGTGAAACCATGAGCATGGATTTGACGGAACCCGATGCGGGGTCGGATCTCCAGCGTGTGATGTTGAAGGCAACCTATAGTGAAAAGGAAGGATGCTGGCTGCTGAATGGGGTAAAGCGCTTCATTACCAATGGAGACAGTGACATACACTTGGTGTTGGCACGTTCAGAGGAAGGCACGACCGATGGACGAGGTCTGTCCATGTTCATATACGACAAACAGAATGGCGGCGTAGATGTTCGCCACATTGAGCATAAACTCGGCATTCATGGTTCACCAACGTGCGAGCTTACGTTCAAGAATGCCAAGGCTGAGTTGTGTGGAAATACCCGTCTCGGACTTATCAAATATGTAATGGCATTGATGAACGGTGCCCGCTTGGGCATCGCCGCGCAATCCGTCGGGGTGGAGCAGGAAGCCTATAATGTGGCTTTGGCGTATTCCCGGGAACGCATGCAGTTTGGGCAGAAGATTATGGAATTTCCGGCGGTGTATGACATGCTTTCAAGAATGAAAGCAAAACTGGATGCCGGGCGGTCTCTGCTGTATCAGACGGCTCGATACGTGGACATATACAAAACCTTGGAGGACATTCAGAGGGAACGCAAATTGACATCGGAGGAACGAGCGGAGTTGAAAAAATACATGCGTCTTGCGGATGCATTGACATCCGTTGCCAAGGGCATGAATTCCGAATATGCCACGCAGAGTGCCTACGATGCCATTTCTATTCACGGAGGTTCCGGCTTTATCATGGAATACAAGTGTCAGCGTCTCTATCGTGACGCCCGCATTTTTTCCATCTATGAAGGAACGACGCAACTTCAGGTCGTGGCCGCTTCACGCTATATCATGAACGGTACCTATCTTTCCATCATCAAGGAGATGTTGGAGAGTGAGGTCTCGGAAGGTTTGAAGCCCTTGCAGGCACGCATTGTGACAATGGCGGACAAATTGGGTAATTCCATTTCCTTCGTCAAGGAAGTCAGTCAGGAGTCAAAGGACTATTTGGCACGGCGTCTTTATGAGATGACGGCGGATATTCTCATGTCACTTTTGATATTGGATGATGCCACCCGTGCGCCTGAATTGTTTGCCAAGAGCGCCAATGTCTACGTGCGTCTTGTTGAGGCTGAAGTGGAAGGACATTTTGAATTTATCAAAAATTTCAAGGAAAACGATTTGGATTATTGCCGTGCGTTGAAATGAGGGATTATTTTTGGCGAATGTTGGGGATTGTCATCGGATGCATGGCGTTTCCTTTGTCCATGACTGCCCAGGATGTCGGTAAGGACATTCGTGAGGACTCGCTTTGTGTGCTTTCTCCATTTGACTTTTACCATTTTCCCATGCGTTCTTCCGTGGGAATTGGAGGATATGGCGCTTTTCCAATGCCCCTGCACGAAGGCTTCAATGCACAGTTCTCATTGAGTGCCATTATGGGGCTTGACCATCATTCGCCTTCCGGGGTAGGATTTGGACGTGACGTCCAAATGGCGTATGCAACCCCGATTAAGGGTATGTTCAGTTATACGTTGGGACTTTCCGCATCCTTGTTGGATTGGAGTGGATTGAACTATCATCAGGTAGGAATTGGTGGATCGTTGAACGCAGCGGTCAGTGACAGGGTGCTACTGACGCTGATCGGCTATAAAGGTTTGTCGAATCCAACCGGGCGTCTGTCAGATTTTCATAGCTGTCTGCCTTGGTGGCAGGATGGAATAGACCATTATGTAGGTGCTTCCGCATTGGTCAAGGTGTCCGATTTCCTGTTTTTTCAAGTGTCTGTAGGGACGGTTTCGTTTCGCTGACGCACATCGTTGATGTTGTTTCAAACGCAAATTGAGAAAATCACAACTAAAACCTTGATTATTCTTAACAAAACTTATTGTTGATATTTATTAAAGTTTTTTAAATGTGCGAAGCGGGTGCATAATGTACTTTTGCATCCGACAAACATTAACAACTTTTAGTATCATATTGAGTTTTAACTATTTCTTTAGGGAGAAGGACACCGTGAGGTCTCTTTCTTCTTTTTTATTTTGTGACGAATGGCATGAGGGTGGTGGAGTCATTCTCAATTTCTCGGGTCAAAGATCGCCCAACTTGTTGCGATTCTGCAAAAAAAAAATATATTTTTTCCGGCAAAAATCGACTCAACTTTCGCAAGTGAAAAATTGGCAGAGACAATTGTAAAAAAACTAAACACTTCTGTAACTCACAGAATTTCAGTTACTTTGTAGTAAATAACAATAAATACTGAAAACATTTAGCCATGCACAAAAGTACAATAATTTTCTCAGAACTGTAATTTCCTGATATAGGGTGGCTCTGCGAGGGAGAAAAAATGCAAACGGTACAAGAAATCACACAAGAACCTCTTAACATTTGCGAAAGTTGAGTAATCGAAAACAGTTTGGTAAATTCATCTTATGGACAAATGGTGGAGTGGAAAATACTTGTCAAGGCTAATACATGGGCTAATACATGGGACCCTCCTTGAAGAAACGGCGCGAGAAATAGAGGTCGCCTACTTTAATCCAAACCAGGTATGTGGCAGAGGGAAGATGTCGGACGTTGAACCACACTTTGTTGTTGATGACGATGTCATTCCCGAAAAAGTCTGCTTGGGCGGAACGGATGCTGATGGAACATGTTTCGTCCTCGTAACCCTCCGGTAGTGTAATGAAAAGTGTGTCTGTCACGGGATTGTTGATGAAAGCCTTTTTGGAAAGGTTGTCATCCGTATTGAATTGTTGACTGTTGCAGGACAATAGCAGAATGAATGCCGTGAACAGAGAGATAAGGTTAATTTTTGTTTTCATGCCTCAAAGTTAGTTATTTTTTTTTAAAGAAAAAAGTATTTACGTTGGTTTCAAATTTGTAATTTTGCAGAAAACGAATTGTTTCCATTGATTTTAGACATTTTTTGAATATGGATATAGTAGATAGATTTTTGAATTATGTAAAGTTCGATACTCAGTCGAAAGAAGAGGAAACGTGTACTCCAAGTACGCATAAGCAGTTGGTGTTCGCCCGCTTTCTGAAAGAAGAATTGGAAGCGGAAGGTTTAAAGGAAGTGGAACTTGATGACCATGGTTATCTTTATGCCACTTTGCCTGCGAATGGTTCCAAGAATGCTCCCGTAATTGGTTTTATTTCCCACATGGACACAAGTCCCGATGCGTCCGGCGCCAACATCCAGCCGCACATCGTTGAATCGTATGACGGTGGCGACATTGAATTAAGTGCGGGTGGTCGGATTTTGAGTCCTGCCACATTTCCCGAATTGTTGCGACATAAAGGCGAGGACATCATCGTTACGGATGGCACAACTCTGCTTGGAGCCGACGACAAGGCCGGCATAGCGGCCATAGTCCAGGCAATGGTGTTTTTGAAGGCGCATCCTGAAATCAAGCATGGAACCATAAGGGTGGCATTTAATCCGGATGAAGAGATAGGAATGGGAGCTCATCTTTTTGATGTGGAAAAGTTCGGTTGTGAATGGGCTTATACGATGGATGGCGGAGAGGTAGGTGAGTTGGAGTATGAATGTTTCAATGCGGCATC
Source organism: Prevotellaceae bacterium UBA1787 (assembly GCA_002315195.1). The sequence continues at coordinate 8,023 of DCGD01000022.1, forward strand.
AGCCAAGATAACCATCACAGGGCGTGGTGTCCATCCCGGTTATGCGAAGAACAAGATGGTGAATGCCGCAAGAATAGCCTCAGAGTTGCAGTCGCTGCTTCCCAAAATGGAAATTCCCGAGTCAACGGAAGGCTATGAAGGCTTTTTCCACTTGATTAGTATTCAAGGGTCAGTGGAACGTGCGCAAATGAGTTACATCATTCGGGACCATGACTCGAAGCGTTTTGAAGAACGCAAAAACTTGATGAAAAGGCTGGTGGAGGGATTGAATGAAAGATATGGAGATGGAACGGTTGTCTTGGAACTCCGAAACCAGTACTTCAATATGAAGGAGAAACTGGAACCCGTCATGCATGTCATTGACATAGCCGTCAAGGCAATGGAAAACTTGAACATATCGCCCCGCATTCAACCCATTCGTGGTGGAACGGATGGTGCGCAACTGAGTTTTCGTGGTTTGCCTTGTCCGAACATCTTCGCGGGAGGATTGAATTTTCATGGTCCATACGAATTTCTGCCTATTCCTTCATTGAAAAAGGCAATGGACATCGTCGTGGAAATATGTAAATTGACTTCAGAATACAATAGTTGAAAAAATGAACGAATTACCAGTATTAATGGCAGATCTTGCCTACATTTTGATGTTGGCGGGAGTTGTAACTATACTTTTCAAGCGCTTGAACCAGCCTTTGGTCTTGGGCTACATCGTCGCCGGCTTTATTTGCGGACCGAAATTGTCAATCTTCCCGTCAATCATAGATTCAAGCAGCGTAAATGCGTGGGCTGAGATTGGATTTGTGTTCCTGATGTTTACATTGGGATTGGAATTTAGTTTCAAGAAAATCATGAAATTAGGCAGCAGTCCGTTCATTGCCGCCTGTACCATAATTTTCTGCATGATAGGGTTGGGCTCCGCGGCAGGTCATGCTTTTGGTTGGTCTAAGATTAACAGTCTGTTTCTTGGTGGAATGTTGGCCATGTCTTCAACAACCATCATTTTCAAGGCCTTGGACGATTTGGGACTTCGGCAGAAACGCTTTGCCGGTTCAGTGTTGAGCGTGTTGGTGGTTGAAGACATTCTTGGAATTTTGCTCATGGTTGTGCTTGCCATGTTTGCGGCGGCTGGAAAACTGGAAGGTTCAGAGTTGGCGTGGAGCATGTTCAGGCTGGTGTTGGTGTTGGTGGTTTGGTTTCTTGTCGGTGTGTTTCTCATTCCAACATTCCTGAGACGCAACCGCAAATGGATTTCCAAGGAAACACTGCTGATTGTGTCGTTGGGATTGTGTTTCCTTATGGTTGTCGTGGCTGTCAAGACGGATTACAGCGCCGCGTTTGGCGCATTCATGATGGGGAGTATTTTGGCTGAAACCGTTGAGGC
>DCGD01000022.1:9496-11929 GCA_002315195.1 Prevotellaceae bacterium UBA1787
TCGGCATGTTGGTTGACCCTGCCATATTGTTGCAATATTGGGTGCCCATTGTCATCCTCGTACTGACGATACTTATAGGTCAGGCTATATTTGGCACGATGGGTTTCATGTTGTCAGGTCAGCCCTTGAAAGTAGCCATACAGTGTGGTTTCTGCATGTCGCAAATTGGAGAGTTTGCCTTTATCATTGCCGCGCTTGGTCTTTCTCTCAAGGTGACGGATGCATTTTTATATCCCGTGGTTGTTGCCGTTTCGGTGATTACGACATTTCTTACGCCTTATATGATAAAAGCGGCTGGTCCCGCCAGCGATTGGGTGGAAAAACATCTGCCTTCCCGTATTGTGAACGTACTGGAGAATGTTGGTAATGGCGCACCTTCGTTGAACAATGAAAATGCGTGGAAACGTCTGTGTATTGCGATGATAAAGCAGGTGTTCTCATATTCTTTTCTGACCATAGCCGTAATAGTACTGATGCTGACTTCCGCGCTGCCGTTTCTGCGCCGTACGCTGACCCACTGGTGGGGAAATGCCGTTTGCGGAATTTTGACCATTGCCATCATTTCTCTTTTTCTGAGAGCGATTGTAATGAAGCACAACAATTCTGAGGAAGTAAACAAGTTGTGGGAACACAGATTCAACCGACTTCCCTTGATGTTTACGTTTTTGGCGCGCTATGCGCTTTCATGTCTGTTTATTTTTTATGTCATAAATTATCTTTCTCCATTTTCGTCACTGCTTCATTGGGTGATTGCTGTTGTTTTGATGTTCTTGATTATAAGATGCAAGTCAATTAAGAAAGAGAGCATAAAGTTGGAATCTCTTTTTCTGAAGAATCTTCGTTCGCGCGAGGTGCAGGCGGAACAGCAGGGACGCGAGAATCCCGGGTATGCGGAAAATCTGAAAACGAAAGATGTGCATTTGTCCATATTGACATTACCGATGAATACGAGATTGGCGGGTTATACCTTGAAAGAATTGGACCTTGCGCATAAGTATGGCGTCATGATTGCGGCGGTCATCAGGGATGGTCAGCGCATAAACATTCCGGGTGCCAATGTGCGTCTCTTTCCGGGAGACAAGTTGCAGGTGATAGGCGACGATGAAAAACTGTCGGCTTTTGCCGGTAGGTTGGAATCCGAAGTCAATATGGATTATGAAAGTACGGATGGGCGCGAGATGGTTTTGCGTAGTATGCAGATAGGTGCGGATTCGCCTTTTTATGAAAAAAGTGTCAGTGAGAGTGGTTTGCGCGAAAAGTATCAATGTATGTTGGTAGGTTTCGAAGACGATAGTGGTCAATTGTTGCTTCCCCTTGCAAGTTACGTTTTCAAGGAAGGTGATGTGATATGGCTTGTAGGTGAGCGCGCATCGTTTTTGCGTTTGCAGGGAGAAAAACCAGAGGTTCAGGAATAGTGTGTCGTACGGATTAGGATACTATGGAAAACAGGTTGGTAGAAACTGCCAACCTGTTTTTTTTCTGTGAGATTATCTGATGTCGTTGAAATCAAAATCAAAGTCTTCATCTTCAGCATTTGCAACGGACGTGTTTTCTTCTTCGGTATCGTCAAAAAATATGGGTGCATTGAAATCGTCGAGTTTTCTGCGGTCTCGTTTGGTAGGGCGTCCGGTTCCTTTGGCACGGTTGATGAAACCGCTTATCTTACTCATTTCCAGCAATTCGTATTGTTCCGGGGTGGTGACGTTCTCCAGAACCTCGGGTACCAGTTTTGCGCCAATGCGTTTTTCTATGGTTTGTTTGACGCGAAAAGAATAGGTGATGGGTGGTTTTCGGACATCAAGGATGTCTCCCACTTTTATTTGGTGGGAAGGCTTCAGGCGCACGCCGTTTTTTGTTATTCTGCCATTCTTGCAGGCGTCTATGGCGATGGTGCGTGTCTTATAGATGCGTGAAGCCCAAAGCCATTTGTCCAATCGTGCAGTGTCACTCATTTTCCGTTGTATTTGTTCATTGCGAATTGAATGCCGGAAAGAATGAACGCCTGGATAGCCTTGGTGGTCATTTCCATGCGCTCGTCCATTTTGTCCAGTTCTTCTTGTGAAAAACCTCCCAAAACAAAGTTCACTTGTCCGCCTCGGGCAAAATCACTGCCAATGCCAAAGCGGAGCCGGGCATATTGATTGGTACCGATACATTGGGTGATGCTGCGCAAGCCGTTGTGACCTCCTTCGCTGCCTCCCGGCTTCATCCTTATGGTGCCGAAAGGGAGTGCAAGGTCATCGCTTATGATGAGAAGACGTTCCTGATCAATGTTTTTTTTGTTCATCCAGTACCGCACGGCGTTTCCGCTGGAATTCATGTAAGTAGAGGGTTTCAGGAGCGTGACGTTTTGATTTTTCAAATGCGTTTCCGCGACGAAACCATAGCGCTTGTCCTCAAATGAAATATTGGACGCTCTCGCGAGAGCGTCCA
>DCGD01000022.1:11956-27706 GCA_002315195.1 Prevotellaceae bacterium UBA1787
GGTGGCGGGTTCCATCGTATTCATCACCGATGTTTCCCAATCCAACAATCAGATTGTTCATGTCGTTGTTTTCTGGCTTTTCAGTTTTAAGGAATTTGAATAAATCAAGCAAACCCATAACGAAAGTTACGATTAATGTTTGATTTTATGCAAAATCGGCTGTTATTTCTCAGCGGCGGCGGCAGCGCTGGCAGCGGCGCGAGTGGTACGAACGGAGCATACCAAAGCCTGCTTTGGAGTGACGATTTCCAAATTGGCAAAACTCAGGTCACCTACCTTGATGCTCTTGCCGATACCAAGTTCCGTAACGTCAATGGGGAGAAATTCCGGGATGTTTTGATAAAGACCCAAAACCTTCAGGCGGCGGATAAGGGATCTCAATGCACCACCTTCGCGTACACCCTTCGCATGTCCCTGATAAACAACGGGAACTTCCATTGTAATGGGCTGTCCTTCCGTAATTTCATAAAAATCAATGTGAAGAATGTTGTCCTTAACGGGGTGGAACTGAATTTCGCGCATAACCGCCTTGGTTGCCGTTCCGTCAATTTCGAGATTTACGGAGAAAATGTCCGGTGTGTAAACCAATTTGCGAACATCGTCAAATGAAACCTGGAATTCGGTGGTTGCCACCTTACCTTCGCTGTCTTTCTTTGAACCATAGAGGACGCAGGGAATGTTACCTTCGCTGCGGAGTACGCGTGTAGCCTTCTTTCCTGTAGCCGCGCGTTTTGTTCCTTTGAGATTGAATTCTTTCATCTTTTCTTTCAATTAAAATGTGTTACTCTAAATTAGTGTTTGCTAATTCGCCATTACACGACAAGATGTCCCTTAGGCAAAAGCGGTGCAAAATTACGATTTTCTTTTCTACCATACAACAATAAATGCGATTTTCTTTGTGATGTTTCGCGGAAATGACAAGAAACAAACCATGCCTATCCTTGTATTTGGAAAGAAAAGAGAATTTGAAAAAAAAGGAAAAAGCAAACGTGAGTGAAATTATTTGCGTATCTTTGCAGTTACAAATAAAAATTAGTATCTCCATTATCTATGATAAACAGAAATATCGTAAGGCTAAAAGTACTTCAATTGGTTTATGCGGAATTCAAAAATCAAGGAAAAGAGCAGAGTGCCGCCATGAAGGAACTTGAATTTAGTCTTTCCAAGACATACGATTTATATCATTACCTGTTGTTGCTGATTACAGACGTTACGGACTATGCCCAAAAGCGTTATGAATCTTTGAATAATCACTTGTCCAAGATTGGTAGTGCGGACAAGAGCAAAGAACGTTTCATCAAAAATCGTTTTGCGGCGCAGCTCAGCGTCAACAACCAGTTGCAGCAGTTTGTAGAGAACAACAGCAAGCACAGTTGGACAGAGGCGGAAGCCGTGGTGAAAAAATTGTACAAGGATATCACGACGAGTGAATTGTTTGAGGATTATCTGTGCAGCGAAGAGGACTCCTATAAAGTCGACCGTGATTTTTGGTGCAAGGTATATAAGAAATTCATTTTTTATAACGAGGATTTGGATGCCGTTCTGGAGGAATGGAGCTTGTATTGGAACGATGACAAGGAAATCGTTGATACATTCGTGGTAAAGACCATCAAACGATTCAATGAGGCTAAAGGCAAAAAGCAACCTTTGTTGCCGGAATACAGTGAAGATGAAGATGGCGAATTTGCGCAGCGACTTTTCAAGAAAGTGTTGGAAAATAGCGACACATACGAGCAAATCATTCGAAAACACTTGAAGAATTGGGATTTTGACAGAATTGCCGTGATGGACATAGTCATCATGGTTTGTGCCATTGCGGAGTTGTTGGAATTTCCAAGCATAGAGGTGAGTGTTACGCTCAATGAATACATCAATCTTGCAAAGTTGTACAGCGCTCCCAAAAGTGCATCTTTCGTGAACGGCATATTGGATAAAATTGTTCGTGATTTGAGAATTGAAAAAAAATTGCATAAATAACATTTTAACACGAAAACATTATGATTACAAGTACGATTGTTCCCTTGGAGGCGGCTTCGGCGGGTGGAGGCCAGATGGGATTTTGGGTGATGATTATCGCCATGTTCGCCATTATGTATTTTTTCATGATTCGTCCGCAGAGGAAGAAACAAAAGGAAATTGAGAATTTCCGCAACAATTTGCACGTTGGGCAAGAAGTGGTTTCAGCCGGGGGAATTCATGGCACCATTCGTAAGATAGACGAGGCATCAAACATAATAGTGCTTGAAGTGGCAAAGGATACAACCATCCGTGTTGACAAGGCTTGCATTTATGCCGACTCTTCAAATGCCATCGCACAAAAATGATAAGAAATAACGATTAGATTTTATTTGATGCAAACTGGGAAGATTGCTGATAAATTATTGCGTTTTTTCCAAGAAACCAAGCAATTCCTATCGAAGGCAACGAATAGGAATTTCTTGGTATTTATGTTTTTTCTTTTTCTTTCAGCCGCGTTTTGGTGTGTCTTGACTTTATACGAAGAGTATGAAGTGGAGTTTTCCGTACCCGTGCGTTTGCAGAATGTTCCCGAAAACACGGTCATTACGTCAAATTTGCCGTCAGAGTTTCATGTGATGCTCAAGGACAAAGGCAACGAGTTGTTGAAATATCAATATACGGGATTGCCTACTTTTGACGTGGATTTTACGAAATATGAAAATGCCACGGGGCATGTGGTGGTTCCGACCAGCGAATTGATGAAATTCATACAACACAAAGTGGAGCCGACTACGCAGTTGTCCATCGCCAAGGCGGAGAGGCTGGAATATTTTTACAATCGCAACGGATTAAAAATGCGTTTTCCAATACAGTTGCAATCGAACATTCAAACCGACAGGATGTATATGGTTTCGTCCATTGAGATGGACTTGNNTGACTTGGACTCGGTCACCGTGTTTAGTATTCCCGAAGTGTTGGATACTTTGCGTGCGGTATATACAGAACCTTTGTGTCTGACAAACCTGTCGTCAACTACGGAAAAAACCTTGCGCCTGCAGCCTGTCAGGGGTGCTAAAATCGAACCTTCGGAAGTGAAGGTGACCATCACCGTTGACCAAATGACTGAAAAAAGAGTAGAGATACCCGTGTTAGGGGTGAATTTCCCCGCAACGAAAACATTGAGAACATTTCCTTCAAAGGTCGTGATTTCTTTTCAAGTCGGGATGAGCCAATATAGGGACATTACATCCGATGATTTTGTCCTTGTCTTGAATTACGAGGATTTGCTGTCCAAAACGGATGCTACCGTCAAACTGTCTCTAAAATCCATACCGAATGGTGCTTCCAATGTCCGTATTGTTCCCGAAACCGTAGAGTTTTTGATTGAAGATGCCATCAACTCAAACAATTAGCGTAGGTGTTACCGGTGGCATCGGAAGTGGAAAGAGTTATGTCTGCCACATTCTGCGGGAAATGGGTCATCCCGTATTCAACACGGACGAAGAAGCCCGGCGACTAATGACAACGGATGCGGCGTTGATTGGAAATTTGAGCGATTTGGTGGGAAATCCTGTTTTAGACGGTGTTGGGAATTTACGAAAGTCGCTTCTTTCGGAATACATACGTTCCAGCAAAGCAAATGCCCAACGGATAAATGCCTTGGTTCATCCTGAGGTTCGCCGTTCCATGCATGAATGGGTGAAAATACAATCCGTTCCGGTTGCCTTCATTGAATGTGCTCTTTTGTTTGAAACAAATTTTGACAAAGATGTGGACTATGTCATGTTGGTTTCAGCACCTATGCCTCTTCGCATTGAACGCGTAATGAAACGTGATGGAAAATCGTACGAAGAGGTGTGTCAGTGGATATCCATGCAAATGGATGAAACGGAAAAAGAAAAGCGTGCGCATTTTGTAATAGTGAATGGTATAGGGAATGATTTGATTGGACAATTGCATAAAGTAATACGGGCAATTCACGATGAAAGTTTTTAGAACCTTTCCGTCAATTGTCATTCATGAATTCAATTGTTTGTCTAAGCGGTAGAAATCCAATCGAAGACAATTCGTTCAAGCGTCTTTGATGATAAATGATGTAACGATTGAAATTCTTCCTCTTCTCATGTTTCCATTCCATCAAAAAAACTTATCTTTGCGTTCAAAATAAAATAAGTAAGCATAATGAAGCAGAACATACTCGCAATTTCCGGTAAGCCAGGACTTTACCTATTGATTTCACAAGGGAGAAACACACTTGTAGTAGAATCGGTTGATGCTTTCAAAAAGCGTCATTCCGTAGGTTTGCGCGACAGAGTGACTTCTGTCAACGACATTTCGATATACACGGATGACGAAGACGTACCCCTCTTGAACGTATTCAAGAAAATGTATGAAAAAGAGGAGGGTAGAGTTGTTGAAATGGAAGTCAAAAAGGCATCCAAAGAACAATTGGTTGAATATTTGGCAACCGTATTGCCCAATTTCGACCGTGACCGCGTATATCCGAACGACATGAGAAAAATCATTCTTTGGTACAACATATTGGTTCAAAACGGATATACGGATTTTGAATTGCCAAAGGAAGAGGAAACGTCCGCTGAAGAAACGGAAGCGTCAGCCGCTGAATAGAGACATGGCGCTCATTGGCATTGGAAACCAATGACAATAGAGAATCAAAAAATCTGAGATAGGATGAAACATTGTGACGGTATGTGTAGTTCTATCTCTTTTTCATACAGCGTAAAAAAGAAAAAGATGAATGTATCTATACTTTTTCGCACATTATCCTTGATGTGTTGTTTCTGTCTTTTCGTGAGTACATCTTCTTTTGGTAAGTCATGGGAAGCCATAAGCGATTTGGATTTTTCAGACGGTTTGTTGCTTTCTCCGCTTCATCCCGCAGATGTCGCCAAACGAGGAGGTTGGCCGAAGGCTTCCCTGAAAATATTGCAATTCACGGATAGCAGCAAAGAACCGTCTTGGCATTTATGTCAATGGCATTCGCGTCATTCCCTGGCAAGTGCGCCCCGACAAGAATCGGATGGAGCGGTGAGTTACGAAAACGCAGCCAAGAGCGTGAAACGTTGGAAAAATGGTCAGATACGGTTGGAATTAAACGCCAGTCAGGAGTATGACCATCCTCGCAAGCAAAACGAAATGTGGCCCCATTTGCTTATCGAACAGGATTTCGTAAAACACCCTAACGTAGGACGTTCAGCAAAACTGAGGCTTCGTATGTCGCTGCGCTTGGAAAAAGAAGAAAACTGCATGAAGAAGGAAGAGTTTGACGTTGGTCTCCATTCCGCACAATGTCCCCTTTATTTTGTTGTGCGCAATGTGAGCAGGGCCTCCAAAGATTACGGTCATTTTATTTGGTTCGGCATTCACGGCTATGATTTTCGGGAACATCAGATGAGAACAAAAGAAATAATCTCATGGGATGTCGCGTCAAACACCTATATCTATGTCGCCCCGCAAATGGACATGTGGGGCAATGTGGCCCTCCAGGACAACCAATGGCATCGGGTGGATGTGGATATCCGCCCTTACATTGTCGTTGCTTTGGCAAAGATGCAGGAAAAGGGCTTCTTTAAGCAAACGAAATTGGAAGACTTGGAAATCACGGGGATGAATTTTGGTTGGGAAGTTCCGGGGACATTGAATGCCGCCGTCAGTTTGAAAGGACTCAGTTTAAAGGTAAAAGATAAAAAATAAACACGCATGTCCGAACTTGACTTACAGAAATTCGCTTTGTCTGGAGTCCATGCAGCGCGGCCTCTTGTCATAGCCGGTCCATGCAGTGCGGAAACTGAAGCACAGGTCATGGACACAGCCGCCCAACTGCATGAAAGCGGTGTTCAGATATTTCGCGCAGGTGTATGGAAACCACGGACAAAGCCCGGAGGATTTGAGGGGCAGGGAGAGAAAGCGCTTCCTTGGTTGAAGCGTGTCAAACAAGAGTTGGGCATGCTGATTTGCACGGAAGTGGCAACGGCCAAACACGTGGAACTGGCTTTGAAAGAAGATGTTGACATTCTGTGGCTTGGGGCGCGTACCACGGTCAATCCTTTTGCCGTTCAGGAAATTGCGGACGCACTGCGCGGTGTGGACATACCCATATTGTATAAGAACCCGGTAAATCCCGATCTTGAACTATGGATTGGAGGCATGCAGCGCATCAACCGTTCGGGTGTTCGTCGCATGGCTGCCATTCATCGCGGCTTTACATCCTATCATAAAAGCGTATATCGAAACATGCCCCTTTGGAATATGCCCATTGAGTTGAGAAGGCGGATTCCCGATTTGCCGATATTCTGCGACCCAAGTCACATTGGAGGAAACCGAAACTTCATCGGCCCGCTTGCGCAGCAGGCAATGGATTTGGGTTTTGATGGATTGATAGTAGAAAGCCATTGTCGTCCGGAGGGGGCGTGGAGTGACGCATCCCAACAGGTAACTCCATGCGAGCTGAATACCATTCTTCGGTCATTGGTAATCCGCGATACCAGGGATTTGGCGGAAAGTCTATCGGAAATGCGTCAGGATATAGACGTGTTGGATAACAAACTGATGGAGATTCTTTCTCATAGGATGCGCATTTGCAGGGAAATAGCCGAGTACAAAAAGCAGCACAACATAGCGGTCATGCAACCCATTCGATACAGTGAAATCCTTTCGGTCAGAGAGGCGCAGGGAGCGTCCTGCCTGTTGAGCGCGGACTGTGTGAAAAGGGTTTTTGAGGCCATCCATTCGGAGAGCATCCGGCAACAGATGGACATCATCAACGAAAGGCATAAGGTACAATAGCAATGTTACATTTTGACAGTGATTATCTCCAGACGGCGCATCCCTTGATATTGGAGCGCATCTTCAAGTCTCAGGGGCGATGTTTTGAAGGTTATGGCATGGATGCCGTCTGTGCAAGTGCCATTGAGAAGATACGCAAGGCGTGTCGGTTGCCCGAAGCGGAAATTTATTTTCTCATGGGCGGCACACAAACCAATGCTGTCTGCATAGACGCGCTCATTCCTTCTTATCAAGGCGTGCTATGTGCCGACACGGCTCACATACAAGTGCACGAAGCAGGTGCGATAGAGGCGACAGGGCACAAGGTGTTGATGCTGCCCGGACACAACGGAAAAATCTCCGCCGAAGCGGTCTTTGACCATGTGGAGCGGTTTTATGCCGATGTCAACTGGGAACACGAAGTGATGCCGGGAATGGTGTACATAACGCACCCGACGGAATACGGCACGCTTTATTCCTTGGCGGAACTGCAGGCGTTAAGCAGGGTGTGCAAAGAGAAAAAACTGCGTCTTTATCTTGACGGCGCCCGTTTGGGATATGGTTTGGCTTCCAGTCGCACCGATGTAACTCTGCCCGACATAGCCCATTTGACCGATGCTTTTTATATAGGCGGAACCAAAGTCGGCGCCATGATGGGCGAAGCCCTCGTGTTTACGAAACAAGGAACCGTGAGTCATTTCTTGACGCAGATGAAGCGTCACAATGCTTTGTTGGCGAAAGGTTGGCTTTTGGGAATGCAGTTCGACGTGTTGTTTACCGACAATCTATATTTGGAAATTTCGCGTCAGGCCATTCAGTTGGCGGAGTACTTGCGCGATGGTCTGCTGAAGAAGGGATTTGAACTCTATATTGACTCTCCAACCAATCAGCAGTTTATTGTTTGTTCTCATGAACAGTTGCGGAATCTCAGGGAACATACCACTTTTGGTTTTTGGGAACACTTGCCCGATGGTCGTGTCGTAGTGCGTCTGGCGACTTCCTGGGCAACGCAAAAAGAAGACGTTGACCAACTTTTGGAAGCGTTAACCTAAGGTGCTTATCTTTATGGCAGGCTTTTGTTGATGGGTCTATTGATGGCGGAACGCATAAAAAAGTGTATTTTCATGATTGCGTGCTTGTTTCAAGTTGTTGGAACTTGCGCAAAATCGACTTGTCAGGTTTATTTTACAGTGAAACACAAATGGACCAACAAAAATTTCAAGAGGTCGGAAGTCAAGGTCCGTTTGTGCGGTGTGAATGGCATTGAGGTGGATTCGGTTGTGTCGGAATATGACGATGAAACCTTTTATTTCTCCATACCCAAAGAAGGAGGCTGTTATGTCTTGACGGCCCGAAAGGAAAACATGCTGCCGTTTTGCGATACGCTGAAAATAAAACGTTTTCACCGCAATGAGCAATATAGGGAATNNCCCATCCTGCTTTCCCCTGACGTCAAGACGCGAAATTTGAATTCTGCTGAAGTCAGGGCAACCAAAGTAAAGTTTTTCCATAAAAACGATACGCTCGTCTATAATGCCGATGCTTTCAACGTGGCTGAAGGTTCCATGTTGGACGGACTTGTCGGTCAGTTGCCCGGGGTGGAATTGATGAACAATGGCTGTATTTTTGTCAATGGAAAACGTGTGGAAAGTCTTTTGCTCAACGGCGAGAAATTCTTCAATGATGACCATGAACTGATGTTGGAGAATTTACCCGCATACACCGTGAAGAGCATTAAGGTATATGACAAGGCGGGGCTTCTTTCCGAAATGTACAAGCGCGACATGGGGGACAAACAATATGTCATGGATGTGCGTTTGAAACGTGCGTACATGGTGGGTCTGTTGTCAAACATAGATGCAGGTGGCGGCACGCACGATCGTTATTTGGCGAGTCTTTTTGCCTTGCGTTTCACACCATGTTCGCGCTTGGCGGTTGTGGCGAATGTCAATAACTTGAATGATGAGCGACGACCCGGAGAAAATTCGGACTGGACACCGGAGAAAATGCCAACGGGTCTTTTGGCTACCAAACTGATAGGGGTGGACTATTTGGTAAAGGAGAAAAATGAAAAAATCAAGGCGGAAGGCAACATGACGGTGAAATATACATCGGGCGAAGATTACAATGAGCGTTCGAGAGAAATGTTTCTCCCCAACGGAAATTGGTTTGCGCGTTCCAAAAACCAGGAAACGCCCCGTCGGTTTCAAGTGAATATCGTCAATACCATTGATTGGAGGACTAAAAAAGAATGGTACTGCTATTTTTCCCCTAACTTTTTACATTCTCATAGCAAACAAGAATTTAGTGATGTTTCAGCAACATTCGACGCAGACCCTTCGCAATGGAGAGGTTCAGACATATTGGACAGCATGTCCATGTTTGAAGACAATGAACAATTGTTAAGGCATGTACTGAACCGCAGCATCAACGAAAACAAGTCTTCGGGAAACAACACTTCCATCTTGTTGCCTTTGTCTGTCAACAACATATTTTTTCTTGGAGGTCAGATGGGAGTGTCCGGATCTTTGAGTTACAATACATCGTTGAACGAGAGTTTTGCCCGACGTCTCATTGAATATCCTAACAATCCGACAAAAGAGTCAGATTATCAGAATGTACATACCATAGACAAGCCGGACTATTCGTTGGATTATGCAACCAATCTCAGTTGGGCGTGTTTCCCGGGCAAGTCATTGACCATGACGGTGAATTATGGATATGGACAGACTTTCAAACATCATGATTATGAACACCATATTCTGTCGCGTCTTGAGGGATGGAGCCAAGAACACATGGACGAGCATCCTTTGGGTACGCTGCCGTCGGTGGTGGACTACAAACTTCGTACATTGGATGGACAAAATTCATATCAGCAGAACGAATTACATGCAAAACACGCAGGAAATGTGTATATCACATATAATGGAGTGGTGAATCTCCATGTCAATCTCCCCGTTAATTTCATTCATCGTCGCTTGAATTATTATCGGGGAAACCATGATGACTGCACGGTTTATGATGGTATTCTAAGGAAAAACGACATGTTGTTCTCTCCATTCATGAGTGTGTACAAGACAGTCTCATTCAAGAAATATGACTTTACGGCAACTTTTGACTATCGGATGAATCAAAGGAATCCTGAAATGACATCATACTTGGAATGTGAGACGACAAGCGACCCACTGAATATTTATAGCGGTAATCGAGAATTGAAGAAAAGTACCGCTCACACCTTGTATCTTCGTTTGCAAGTGCAGGGAAAAACCGGTTGGAATGTAGAAATCATGCCGCAGTATTCCGTAGAGGCCAATGCCACAGCCTATGGTAGTACATACGACAAAGGGACGGGTGTGCGGCATTATCAGCCGCAAAATGTGAATGGCAATTATATGTTTCGTTTTCCTTTGGTCGTAAGCGGAGATATTGACAAACACAAGCGACTTTCGTTTCATAATCATATATGGACCACTTACACCCAGGGTGTGGATTTGGTAGGGGATGACGACAAGGCTTCAACGGTTCGCAGTGTCGTGGGTACTTGGAACGGCATGGAACGTTTGAATTTGAATTATCGTATGGGAAAAAATTCTTTTGGTGTCACGGGAACGGTCAATGTAAACCATTCTTCTTCAAATCAACTTGATTACCAACCTATTACTATGGTTGATTTTCGATATGGGTTGACTGCGACATGTCATCTGCCATGGGACGTGCAGGTTTCAACCGACATGACCATATACAGCCGTCGCGGTTATTCAACCGCTGAGGCTAATGCGAACAATCTTGTATGGAATGTAAGATTATCCAAGAAAATGCCCAAGTCCCGTCTCACGTTCATTGTCGATGGTTTTGACATCCTGGGCAATTTGAACAACACCGTTCACACGTTCAATTCTCAAGGGCGTACGGAAATATATTCCAATGCTTTGCCGCGTTATGTCATGTTGCACGCCGTTTATCGTTTTCACAAAGAGCCGAAACGAGATTGACTTTCGATATTCAACATTTTTAGTCTTTATCGGATTTTCCTTGAAGGTTTCTCAGAAGCCGAATGGATTGCGCAAACGCGCCTGGGCATTCATTTGGTTTTCGATGTTGCTGTATTCTCCGTTGAATTGTGCGGCAATTTTTTTGTTGAGTTCAAGCGAACGCTTCAAATCGTCGGTGGCTCCTGCGTTGTCATGCAGCTGTCGCCTTATGTTTCCTCTTTGAAAGTAGGCCTCGGAGAAATCGGGCTGTAGCTCTATGGCTTCGTCCAACAGATTAATGGCTCTTTCGAGATTGTTCTGTTTTAGGTAGATGACATTTTCACGCAGGACGGACGCTTTGTTGAAAGGGTCGTTTTCGCGCATTTTCTTGTAGAATTCAACCGCGCCATCGTAGTCTTCCAAAGCATAGCGGATGTCGCCTTTGAGTTGGTAGGTCTCCTCACTCACTTCATCGCGCGACAACAGTTCATCCACGTCTTTTTCAGCGGAATCATACTGCTGCATGTCGAAGAGGGTCTGTGCCCTGAGTTGATAAATGGGGGCGGCGTCGAAACGCTTTGACAAAAGTTGTGTAAGAACAGTCACCGTCTGAAGGTATTCTTTTTGTTGGTAATCCGCTTTGGCGATGAGGAAGAGGGCATTGGGGTTGTTGTCGTTGAGTTCGTAAGCAAGGTTGGCGGCTTTGCGCATCTTGTCCCAATCACCTGCTTGTTCAGCCGCTTGTGCCACGGTGATGTGCAAATCTTCGTTATCTGGATGCTTTTCCGATAGGGATTCAAGCAAAGGCAATGCCTTGGCGCCCGCGCCGAGGCGAAGGTACACTTCGGCAAGATAACTTCTTGTGTCTTCATCATCTTTGCGCGTAAGCGCTCCGATAAAGAGGCGTTCTGCGTATTGATATTCGTTCATGCGCATGGCGCGGAGTCCATCGTCTCTCAACGTTTCGAATTCCTTGTCACGTTCTTTGTTTGCTTGTTCTTCGTTTACGGTTTCCGCAGTTTGGGTGTTTGTTTCATTTTCTGCGGTGTCCATGTTGTCGAGAAACGGATTGTCTTGTTTGGTTTCGCTGTCGCTGGAACCGAATAGTTTTTTGAAAAAATTCATGGGAATGTAGGTGTTAGGAACGGCTGATTTGCATACCTGTGTTGGAGAGGTTCATGGTAACGAAACGCGCACGCGGCGTGAGGGGATTTATGGTGAGCAACCTGCGGATTTTGGCTGCTGCTTCGGGGTCTTTTGCAACGATATACATATAGCCGCCACCTCCTGCGCCCGGGAGTTTGTAGCCAAGGCAGTAGTCGTCGATGATGTCGCAAAGTTTTTCAATCATTGGAGGACAAGTTCCCATGTCGAGTTGCTTGTTCTGAAGCCATGTCTTGCGCACCAGTTGTCCGTAGGCGTTGAAATTGCCGTGGAGAATGGCGCTGTGCATGTTGAGCGCATGTTGTTTCATCTCATTGAGCAGCAGAAGTGTTTCGTTGTTGTTGAGGAACATGTTTCGTACGATGTCCGTCAGTATGTTCTTGGCGGTTCGGGTGATACCTGTGTAATACAATAGGTGGCAAGCCTTATGGTCTTCCTGTCTGAAAATGTTTTCAGGCAGCCAGTTGACAATGGGGTCTTGCGTCAATCCTGAAGTTGTCTGTAGCAGTTTCACACCATGGAGTACGCCACCGAATTGATCTTGCCAACCGCCTCCGGTTGTCAGCATTTGTTCCAGGACGAGGGTATAATTGCAGATGTCATTTTTTGTCCATTCCAATCCACAGAAATCCCCCAAGGCTCCCAGCACGGTGGAGGCGAGGATGGAACTTGTGCCCAGTCCGGAGCCTGCCGGTATGGCTGCAAGCAGTGTGATGTCGATGCCCGATCCGAATGATTCGAGTTGGGAACGGAGCGAATGGAATTTTTGGGGACAGAAATCAGGATGGAAGCCTGCCAAGGCCAGGGCGGCTTTGGGAATGGAGAATGGCGAACCCACCTTGTTGAAATTGGAGAGTTCTTCATACGAATCTATGATTTCCATGGCGCCGAGGTCAATGGATCGACATACGACATTGAAATCTTTATTGGGTTTGACATACACTTGCAGAGGCTGCTGTCCGTTAAGTTCAATGGCAAGATTGACCACATTGCCTCCGTTGGAAAGCGAATAGGGTGGAGTGTCTGTCCAACCACCGGCAACATCAATGCGTACTGCGCTGCGCCCCCATACGATTTGGTCGCTGCACACGTTCAGTTGAGGAATACGCTTTTTGTGGGACACTCCTTCAATGAGTGCTTGCCTGAGCAGTCCGAACGCCTTGTTGTCGTATGCCATGCCGTCATTTCCAAGGTTGCGTTCGTATTCTGCACGGAACATGGCATCCTGCATGCGTGTCATGATGTTGATGTCATTTTCCAATTCCGTTGGGAGCGTGATGTGGCCTTCTTTGTAAAGGGAAGCGGTATGGCTTAAATCCGTTTGGTAGAAAATGCTTTTGCGAAAGTTGGAGGCTATTTTTTTCAGGTTGATGTTCTGCAATTTCTTCCGTTGTAGGAAAAGCCGTTTCAGGTTGGCTTTATCCAGCAGATTGTCGGCGGACAGACGTTGGCAATTTCTCCATATATTGGCGGTGTCTTCATCGCCCTCGTTGGCAAGGAACCAAGAGAGCAACCTTTCCATGATGTCCGTTGAATGACACACGGGGAACAGTTCCGCGGATTGCAAATCGGAGATGTGCTTGAAATCACTCAATGCCACATGGTGTTTTTCTGCCCATTCCTTGAAAGGTCTTTCCAGGAAAGCGGTTGTTTCGTTTTCAAGCGCTCCTTTGAAAGCGTCGTTGAAACCGTAGGGGCGCAGAACGAAATCCGCATCGCCTATGGGAACCACATCCACACATTGTCCATTTTGGAGCGAGATGTTCCAATTGTTTTCGGGCACTCCGGTAATGATGTTTTGCGAAGCGATGTTCCAAGTATCAGAAATGCAGGCATTCTCTATCCATATATTCGGTGTCTTGAGTTGTTCTGACGATGGAACGATGGCATTTTGCGTGAAGATGCTGGGATGTTGCTTGAAACCGGATTGCAAGATGAGCCGCTGGTCTTTGACGATGTTCATCAAGGTGGAGGTGGAAGACAATAGTTCGCGGCTTGTTCCGAAATGGTAGAATTCACCATCTTCCAGTGGAACAATGGCCACGCTGAGGTCAGTTAAATCGTCATCAGGACATGTGGGATGCTGTCCCAATGCCCGACCAAAATCGCTGTAAAGATCGTAGAATTGGAAATTCCCGTTTTCATCTTGGCTCTTTTTTGTCAGTTTGCGGATGGCATTGTCGGAAAGCAGCCAAAGCCCAACGTCAATCAGAAAGAAATGACTTTCCGTCAGGGCTGCGAGTTCCTGCACGGAAGGCTTTTGAAGCATAAAGTCGAGTTTTTCGGGTTGTTTGCGGTCCATCATGAATACGCCGTGATGACTGGCAAGCGAGGGTTCTTCCCAAAGTCCGAAACAGACCACGTCGGCTTCGGGAATTGTACCTATTTTCCCTGTTCTTATCATGACATCCCCGCTGGCGATGAGCGTTCGGAGGAAAGTAGGCGCCTGTTGCATGATTTGGTCGAACAGGGGCTTTTGAAAGTCCAGGAGAGTCTGGTCTATTTTTTGTCCTCTTGTCCACCTCAGTACAGGAATGGGGGTCAGTATCTTTCCGCTTGGAGCGTAGGCGGGGATGCGGCGTCCTTGTCCACCCGCATGAATGATGATTCTGCTTTCTTGCGTTATCCAATTTTCAAAATCAGTCCGCGGGGCGCATGCTCTACGTTCGTTTTCAATAAGCCAAGCCGTACCACCTCCTGAACCCAATCGGCAATCGGAAGGATCGGAACTGCAGAACCATTCTTTTTCACCGAGACCGGTGATGGAATGGAATTGCCCTGCGATGTTGATGGGCAAAGAAATCAAATATTTGGTGGGTCTCACTGGTTTGGCTTGTTTTTTCATGATGCTCAGCTTTATGTCACGACAAAAATACGGAAATTTTTGAACGTGTGCGGTAAAGTGTCGTTGAAAATACAAATGTTGCCTTTTTTATAAAGGTATAAATGAAAATTTGGGACATGTGACCATCAAATTTGGTCACGTTCTGATTTCTTCATTCCTGTTGCCATTTCCTTTTGTGTAATGTTCGTTTTTTTGCGGTAAACACAAGGACGGCAACATTCTCCAAAGTGTGGTTTTTGCACTTTGAATGGTATGTTCTACTACAGCAGCTGACCATTCCATTAAGAGATTTTCGGTCGTTTGCGTAATAATTTTCGGTCATTTGTAGAAAGTCCATTCATTGATCACGATTACAAAAACTATCAATAATGCAGGTTTCCAAAAGAAAATAGATTGATGACAATTAGATGTTTGCATGGATAAGTATTTTGAGAATAAGTTTCATGCAGGTAAGTTCAGGCTTGGCGATATGATGACAAATTGAATTTTGCAAATTTTTCCAAAAAATAATATAAGTTGATAAGGTTTTTTCTTGATAAAATCGGAGGTTCCAATGATTTTGTGTATTTTTGCATTCCAAAAGAAATACAGCAGAAACTATGGATGTAATCAGTGAACTCATCAAACGTGCGCAGGCGAATAAACAGCGTATTTTATTACCGGAAGGAACAGAGGAACGTACTATCAAGGCGGCCAACCGTATTATTGGAAATGGTGTAGCACATATTGTCTTACTCGGCAACAAGGAAGAAATTGTAAATAAGGCAGACCATCTGAACTTACTCAACATCAAGGAGTCGATGGTCATTGAGCCGGGAAAGGCTGAAAATTTCGAGGAATTTTCACAGGCATTGGTAGAATTGCGCAAGAAAAAGGGTATGACCATAGAAGAAGCCCGCAGCCTGATGAACGATCCATTGTATTATGCTTGTATGATGATTAAGATGGGTATGGCGGATGGTATGCTCGCGGGCGCTCGCAACGCGACAGCCAATGTGTTGCGCCCGGCATTGCAGATTATCAAGA
>DCGD01000022.1:27739-28028 GCA_002315195.1 Prevotellaceae bacterium UBA1787
CAACTGCTTACACATGCGCCGGAATTTGGAAAGGACGGCATTTTGGTCATGGGTGACGTGGCGGTTACGCCCCAGCCCGATGCGCAGCAGTTGGCGCAGATAGCGGTGTGCACGGCCCGTACGGCTCGTGCCGTAGCTTGCATCGAGGACCCTCTTGTTGCCATGTTGAGTTTCTCAACCAAAGGCTCTGCCAAACATGAAACCGTGGACAAGGTGGTGGAGGCTACGAAACTGGTCAAGGAATTGGATCCTTCGTTGATGGTAGATGGTGAATTGCAGGCTGATGCCG
>DCGD01000045.1:0-1589 GCA_002315195.1 Prevotellaceae bacterium UBA1787
GGGTTCGAGTCCCGTTTACCGCTCATAAACACAGGGTCACCTCGCTGACAAGGTGACTCTTTTTCGTACTTGTTCGCAGCTGACTTAATCGGTGTGTCAGTGACGAAAACAGGAAAAACCTTCATCAACAAAGGCATAGACAACGGTACGCTACAACGAACCGAATGGTATGAATTTGACAGAGAAAAGACGAAAAAAGATGGTACGTTCTAACTGCCAACTTTCGATATTCCGCTAAAAGAAACATAATGGAGTTGATATTTATCTTTGGAATATCATCATGAAAACGTCCAATAATGTGCATTTTCAGCGATTAGACTTCCACACAGAGAAACTCGGTTTTTCCCCAAATATTCAAAGGTTCCGTTCCGGCCGGTATGAACACGCATCTACCTTTCTCAAAGGAGAGTTTGTCACCATTGCCCGCCACCGTTCCTCTGCCATCCATGCAAAGCAGCACGCGGAAACTTTCTTCGTTTGAAGGCAGCATGACCGCCTGTTCTTCACCACAGTCCATCGTATAGCGTTCAGTCATGAAATATTTGCTTTTACACAAACGTACAACACTGCAACCCTTGAATGTCGTAGTGATACGCTGAACTTCAACAGGTGTTTCCAAAGGTTTGAGCAAGCTTACCGCAATTGCCTTGTCCACGTGCAATGGACGCAAATTGCCATGACTGTCACAACGGTTATAATCGTACATGCGATAAGTAAGATTGGAACTTTCCTGTATCTCTGCAATCAAGGCGCCACTCCCAATGGCATGCACCACCCCTGCAGGAATATAGAATACGTCCCCCTTCTTTATCTTCACACTGCGCAAATATTGTTCAAACGTCCCATCTTTCAAACTTCTGCGTGCCTCATCCTTCGTCAGTTCGCTTGCCATACCGTAATAAAGTGAAGCCCCCGGGTCGGCATCCATCACATACCACATTTCCGTCTTGCCCTTTGAACCATTTTCGTGTTCTGCTGCGTAATCATCGTCGGGATGAACTTGCAACGACAGCGAATCCACCGCATCGATGAACTTGATAAGAATAGGCAGTTCGCCATCTGCGTTGCCATATTTTTGACCGATGTATTCAGGATGCCTCCGAAGCACATATCTGAGGGTCATTCCATCAAACTCTCCTCCTTCAACAACAGAAAGTCCGTCAGGATGAGTGGAACACTCCCATGTTTCCGCCAAAGGAAACATGGGCAATTGTTTTCCAAATTCTTCATGCAACCGATTGCCACCCCAAAGGTAATCCTTTCCGGCCGGCTTCAATAAAAAAGGTTTCAACATATTCTTATATTTACTCAACTACTGCATTTTACATTAAACGGCATTGACTATGGGTTAATATGGCGCAAATGCCAATGACAACAATGCCAACACCAATGTCAAATCACCTATTGTCTGGGCTTGAATGCACCATCCTTTGCCTCGAAAAGCACGCTTGTCTCGTAAACCTCAATCGTGTGCCATACGCCCAAAGGTATTTGCGCACCGTATTTTCCTTCACGTGGACAAAGCTGCACACGTTCAATCTCCTTGAAGCGCAGTTCGTCCGTCTCATTTTCCATTCCGAGAATTTCCC
>DCGD01000045.1:1610-5267 GCA_002315195.1 Prevotellaceae bacterium UBA1787
TTATTTCATCAATTCTTCCCAAAATGCAGAATACCGTTTCGGCTGTATCCTCATGCCTGTGAATTGGCACCTTTGTTCCCTTCAACAATCCATTGAGCATACGCTGCGAACCATCGGCACATGTGGTCCGCAAATCATAATTCATGCGCAGGCGTTCACTTTTTCCTGCCTGTTCCAGCAAATCTGAAACCAAAGCATCATCGATTAATTGTATCTTTTTCATCCTGTACTTTCAAATTAATCAAAAACGATCATTCAATTCTTACATTTGTTTCAGCATAATTCAAGTCTGCTTCATCGTCAATCTCATACCACTGCAAATTGTCCAATTTCAAAACATTCATTGGCATTACACGCTGTGAAACGTCCAACAACTGGTACTCATAGCCTATCTTCAACTTTCGCTCAATGTCCCTCTCATATTCGTTGATGCAGGCTTTGAAAAAACGATGACCCAGTTTGTGTATTCCCACCAATTCTCCCGAAGGCTCTATCTTCTCCTTATCCGTGGAACAGTTCACCAATTCATTTCTTTCGTTCATCTGCACATAATACTGGTCCTGAAACTTGGTAATGGGAGTAATCAACATCGCCGAGTCGTAGCGGCAATCCATCAGTTCCGTTATGGCTCTTTTCTCAAACACCAAATCACTTTCCAACAACAGGAAATCATCTTCGCCAATTGCCTCACGGCAATTGTAAAGCGTAAACATACTGTTGGTTTCAGCATAACGCGGACTGTACACACATTCCATCTGTGGAAACCGATCCAACAACGCTTCGTAACACGCTTTCCTCCAACCAGTCCCTACAATTATGCGTTCAATGCCGCAATCAATCAATGTTCTTATGCTGCGCACTACCATAGGCTCGCCATTAAATTCCACAAAGCCCTTGGGAATTATTTCCGTATGTTTACCGAAGCGGGTTCCCATGCCCGCTGCCATTATCATTGCCGTTTTCATCTTCTATATATCTAAATTAAGCCCAAACCCTATCATGTGTTCCGAACTTTTTTGAAAATATGTATAATATAAATAATATGCGTCCAACTGAACATGCTTGTCTATATCATAGGTCATCCCCAAGTAATGACGGGTTTTCTTCCATTCTGCCTTCCATGTAAAAACCTCCATCATGACGTATGGAGCGAGCCGGGTTTTCGGTAACTTGTATTTCACCTTCAATCGCGAGCGCAGCACATCCGATTGGCATCCTTTGTCTGTAAACCAACTGTGGACAAAGCGTTCACGAATAGATACGCTGAGATTCTCTCGTATTAAGGTCCCTTGCAAATCAAACTCACCACGATGAACCCATTCTCCTGATTCGCGCAAAATGTTATAGTTCACCGAAGTCTTCAAGAATGGCAACAACTTATAGCCCACGCCTATGCGGTTGTACCAACACGATAGTCTTCTGTATTCATAATTGTCATGTTCGAAATAATCAGTGAGTGACCATTTTGAATCCTTGAATTCATGATTGACCTCTATGAAATGCCATCCCCCAAAACGACATCCATCGGCACTTTGGGCATGGATACCTTCTGTGAAAATGGTACAAA
Organism: Prevotellaceae bacterium UBA1787; assembly: GCA_002315195.1. The sequence goes on from DCGD01000045.1 coordinate 3,178, forward strand.
AGAAAAGGACAAGAAAGTTGCAAATCCCCTGCTTGGCACTAACCTCTTCTACATCAATCCTGAACATTTACGAAATGCTTGCGTTGATTCAAAAAGAATACAATACCGATGACAACCCAAACCACAAGCATCCAATAACTTTCCTCACAGAAATGTACATTGTCCAACCCTGGTATGGGCACCAACTGCAGCACTATGAAAGCGACGGAAAACACACACCCCACCACAGCCAAGACCTTCAACATCACCGTACCGTCACCATCACGCCTTGAGGTCACAATCGAGGAAGCACAGGTGCTGAGGAAACCGATGGAAGCGCCTATGGCACTCATATCAACAAACCAACCCAATGCCTCGCGTCCCAAAATAGGCCCACTCAGGGAAATGACAATGCAGAAAAGCATGGCGTTCTTAGGTGTTCCATATTTAGGGTCAATCTTACCGAAAAACGAGGGCAAGTAACCATCCCTGCTCATGGAAAACATCAGACGACTTGAAGCCAAATAGAAACCCATGATACCGGAGAGAACCGCACACGAAACAGCAATACCGACCAAAACCTTACCGTAAACACCCAATAGTGCCTCCGCACCTACGAGCAACACCCATTCACCAGCCATCACTCTGTCGGGCCAGTTGGCGACCGCGGCGGCGGCCACCGTATTGTTGGCTATGTAAACAAAGGCACCGAATAAAATGGCGACAAGCATGATTACCATCACCTTCTTATAGGAAAACTTGAATTCCTCCGCCGCCTGTGGAATCGTATCAAATCCCACGAACGCCCAAGGCGCAATGGCAAAAGTCGCAAGAATGGCAGACATGACGCCCTGCCGTCCCACATGGGCAAACGGACTGATGGTTTCAGTTGTCGCACCTGCCGCCATCGCCGCCGCCTTGTCAAATCCCCACAATGGAAACATGTTCGAGAACAATGCCATGTCGCTGACAAGCGCTGTCAACGTAAGCACAATGATGGAAAGAACCAACATGCTTGAAAGAACCGTCTGTACATAACCCGCCTTCTTCACACCCAAAATGTTTAGAACGCCAAACAACACCAACACCGCCATGGCCAGAAACATTTCTCCCATCCATACGTCAAAACCCGCAATCTGATAGTGGAAACCCCATTTGAGCATATCCATCGAACCGTCCAATCCATCCACTATCAAACCTATGGCAGTGGAATTCATGGGGACGTTGGTCAGATAGGCCGCCACAAGAAACCAACCGCACAGATAGGCGGGCACTTTTCCGAAACAATTCTTGGTAAACGTGAATTCACCACCCGCCTTCGGATACTTCGGAACCATGTAGGCGTATGAAAAAGCAATGACAATCATCACCAACGCCCCCAAAACCATGGCTATGGCCGTCCCTTCCACTCCTGAATCGGGAAGGAACATCTTGCCCGGGTTAATAAACGAACCCCATCCAATGATACAGCCAAAAGCTATTGCCCATACAGACATGGGAGTCAATGATTTTTTAAGTCCTTTTTGCTTTTCTTTTTCCATGTTAATTAATCCTTTTTACATGTCATATGTCTTGTCAATAGCTTTTAATTCCTTAAAAGTATCAATTTCAACAATATCCTCTTCTTTACATGGTCTTACTGCAATCTTATATTGTCCTCTATAAACTACATTAGGAACTTGTTCCCAATATCTTTCTTTTCCACCTGGCATTAAGAATGCTTCTTGAATATGTCCAGCCAATTTAATTCCATCCATTTGGTTAATATAATATATACCAACCATTTGATAACAATCTAATCCACCAACTTTTTCATCAGTAACAAATCCATCTTTATCTACAGTTAAGCACCAGTCATCAGTTCTTTCTTTATATATTCCTAATACATCAGATGTATAATGATATTTTGTAATTATCTTTTTATTTGAAATTAATAAATCAGCTTCAAATACATAACTATTTTGAAGTAAATATCTAGCAGCCATCGCTGAAGAAATATTATTTGCCTCGTTATATGAAGGATTTTCAATAAACTTGATCATAGGATACTTATATAATAATGCATCAAATTGTTCAGATAAATATCCTCTTACAATATAAATTTCACTAAT
>DCGD01000006.1:0-3879 GCA_002315195.1 Prevotellaceae bacterium UBA1787
CACAATGGATGCCTTGCGGCTAATTATTTGAAATTTAATAAATTCCTGCCCATCTTATCCGCGCAGACTTTCAAGATGACTGTTTCTAAGAACATATTTTGATGCGATAAGCGAAGCGATGGCTATGCCTCAAAACATGCCATTAGAAAAAACGAGATCAGTTTTCAAGACAGATTGCAACCAAGATGATAAAAACATTGCCTAAGCATTTTGTTAATCCTTAGGCAATATTTTCTAATCAGCAAGACGATGGTGCAACTGCATTTATTATTCAAAATTGCTTGCGTTAATTATCATTTTATAAATCTTGTTTGCTGCTGCGAAGCTTTTATTAGAAAATTCAATTTCCACATCGCCAGGCGCAATTGGAAGGTAATATACATTATATTCAGTCATCGTATAAATAACAAATTGCTTCTATCTCGATTACTTTCGGACTACCAACCCCTTTTGTACAGATGACAGGATTTAAAATGCTAGCTTCGATGTAATTTTCATGTATTTCTTCTTCTACACTACACTGCAATTTTTCGATGGCGCAGAGGTTTTGGAAAGCCACGCTGGTATTGCCTGATGCGACCTTGGCGTAATGAAGTGCAGTGGTTGAATATTCATTGTCAACAACTGCGAAATCTGAAAATCCAGAAATTTCACCATTTTCTGTGTTGTATGTTGTAGACGCCTTGTAGGGGAACACGAAATGATACTCTGAAGCAGGTGTCGCGAAACCAGAAATGACGGCACTGCCCGATATGTCGTCTACGGATATTACTTCTAACTCCTGAACATTAGTATTCTCAGAACTATAGACACCAATCTTGTCTCCTTTAGTGAACTTTGGTTTTGGACCATCCCAAGTTACACGAGTGGCAGGATTTGTGGCAAACGACGCTGTGAAAGTCATTTTCACCATCTTTGCCGGCTTCTCGATGCCCTGGTTGTCATCATCGTTTGAGCAAATGCTCAAACCCAAGCCCATCATCATCAGGAACGCGGCTAAATAAATATACTTTTTCATAATCTGTTGTTTAATCCTCTTAATTCTCTATGTCCACCTCACCGTATGCACTAAAACTTGCAGTCGATGGACCGCTTGTGGCGACAATCTCTACCGTGCGAATTTCATAGTTCTTCAGCTCCGATTTTTCAAATACTTTCTTCTTCATATATACATTGTTATTAATTCTATGTCATTTTAAGAACAATGCAAGTGTACGATGACGACCTAAGATATCCAAATATATGGACTGTTATTGTTACCCCCTCGTTATATAACATTTATTAACATTAAATGCAGTCGACAGATTGCAGAAACAACAAAAATTGACAAATCATGCATGGATGGGATAAGGCATGTTTCAGTCGGTGGTGACAGAAGGGAGACTGTAAAAAACAACGATGCTACTGCTGCGAACGGCGGGAGCAACATGGTTGTTGGAAAAGTTCACCAAAGGAAAAGATTGGTGCCGACCTGAAACGGACCGGCAAGTTCCGCCTTTGGAATGCCTTTGGTACTTTTCCTTGAGAAAAAAATATGCTCAGTTTCTTGAGTCAAACATTCTCCGAAACAAATTATACGGTTGTTTGTTATCAATTTCTTCTATTTCTTCACGTCCGTTTTTTTCCTGGCTTTGGGGGCTGCTCCCTTTTGCGAAGCCGCCGCCTTTTTAGATGTCGGTGCGGGACTTCCGCCAAGCATTTCTATCGTTTTTCGTAACTTGTGGATTTCACTGTCCTTGCGCTTCAACTCGTCCTCCTGGTTTTTTATGGTTGTCATGAGTGAGGACAGTTCCTCGTTGTCCAGTTCCGGGTAGATGTTGTTGACACGGGTTATGAAATCCCCGATGATGTTCATATAGTTTGTGAACGCGTCGAAGGCGTTGTCATAGATGCCGCGATACGCCCCCGCGCTGCTTGGCTTGGTGCTCATGAAACGGAAATTGTTGGTGGCTTGCAGATAGTCCCAATCCTGCATGATGCGCTTGTCGTTGCACAGACGCACCCTTTCGGCCACACTGTAAAGTTTTTGGAACGCCTCGCGCTGCATGCCGTTTCCGAGCCAACTGCTGATGTCGCGCTCTTCATCCACCCACGTCATGGGATAGGGCACACTTATTTCACCCGCGCTCTTAAGTTTGCTGCATATTTCCGACGGTGTGGAGAATGTGATGCCGCGTTGCTTTGCCTGCGACGGCAAAGCCTTCATGAATTCGAGTATGTTGGACGACAAAGGTTGGAATATGCCCAGGGCGCACAATTCCATGAAGAGATTGATGACCTGTTCCTCTTCGGGGAATTTTGCTATCCAGTCCATGTATTTGTCGGCGAAGAGAGGATATTCGGACCAGGAGGAGTCGTTGAAACGGAATCCGATGTCCTCCGACAGACGGAAATCACGCAAAAGCAGTTTCAACTGGGGGGCTTCGGTGCAACTGTACACATAGTGCGGACTCTTCCAACCAAGTATGTGACTTGCCCCCTCGGTGAGTATGGCCTTGAAACCCATTTCCGACACCATTCGCCCTATTTCATCGGTATAAATCAAGCATGAATTCCTGAATACCTGAGGACGGACGCCGAAGGTGTTTTCTACCTTGTCACACAGGTGCTTTACTTCACTCTTGAAACTCTCTTCGTCCGCCAATGAAGACAAGCCGTGTGAATAAGGTTCCGCAAGCAGTTCCACGCATCCCGTATTCAGCAATTCCCGCACGAGTTCAATGACATGAGGGGCGTGCAACTCCAAAAGTTCAATGGTGCAGCCCGACAAGGAAATGGCACATTTGAAGAAGCCCTTGTTTTCTCTCGCCATGTCTATCAGGGTGTTCAAGGCCGGCATGTAGGATTGTTCCGCCGTTTCACGGATGCTGCGTTCGTCTTGATAATCATCATAATAATAATGGTCTGTTCCGATGTCGAAAAAACGATAACGCTTCAGGTGGATGTTTTGATGTATTTCGAAATATAAACAAATGGTTTTCATCGTAGTTGTATTTTTAGGTTATTCTATTTATTTACCAATCTCTCGTAATGGCTGCGTATGCGCTCTCCTACCTTCTCCCATGTGATGCCGGCCACTTCTCTTCTTCCCTCTTCTTGCACATATTGATGGAATGCCTCGTAGGTGCAAAGCGAGTAGATGGCATCCGCCATGGAAGTGATGTCCCAATAATCGGTTTTGATGCAATTCGTGAGTATCTCGCCACAACCGGACTGTTTGCTGATGATGCTCGGCACGCCGCTCTGCATGGCCTCCAGCGGGGATATGCCGAACGGTTCCGACACGGAGGGCATTACATATACATCGCTGTCGCGGAACGCCTCGAACACTTGGTCGCCCTTCATGAAGCCCGGGAAATGAAGACGGTCGGATATGCCCTTGCCGGCCGCGAGGGTTATCATGGCGTTCATCATGTCGCCACTGCCCGCCATGCAGAAACGGATGTTGCGCGTGCGGTCTATGACCAGCTTGGCCGCCTCGATGAAATACTCCGGACCCTTCTGCATGGTAATGCGCCCGAGGAATGTCACCACCTTCTCCTTCTTTTCCCTGAACGATTTGCGCTGGTTTACGATGTCCAATTTCTTCTGTTCCAAGGGATATACGGCGTTGTGCATGGCAAAGCATTTGTTCGGGTCCTGATGGTAATAATTGATTACGGTCTGCCGCGTCAGTTCACTGACGCACATGATGCAGTCCGCATGGTCCATGCCATCCTTTTCTATGCTGTAAACCGTGGGGTTCACGTTGCCTCGGCTTCGGTCGAAATCGGTGGCATGGACGTGAATGACCAAGGGCTTTCCTGACAAGTGCTTGGCGTATATGCCCGCAGGATAGGTCAGCCAATCATGCGCGTGAATGATGTCATACTGCTGCTG
>DCGD01000006.1:3902-4523 GCA_002315195.1 Prevotellaceae bacterium UBA1787
GGGCTACGACGCCCGACACGAGCGAGTAGTTGTTGATTTCCTCATACAAATTGTCCGGGTACTTGCCCGAAAACTCTATGCAACCAAATTCGTTGGTCTTGATGTACCGAAAGTCTGCATATATGTGGTTGCGCAGGTCGTAATACAACTTTGGTTCTATCAAATGTCCGATTTTGTGTTCCAAATGATGATAATCCACATCATAATTTACAACGGGCACGCAATTCATGGGAATGATGTCCATGAAACTGCGGTCTTCGTCACCCATTGGTTTGGGAAGGCAGAAGGTGATGTGCATATCCGACTGTGCGGCGAGTCCCTTGGTCAAACCGTAGCTTGCCGTTCCCAATCCTCCCAGGATATGAGGGGGAAATTCCCATCCATACATTAATACTTTCATGATATTATCAGGTGTTTAGAGGGTTTTTGTTTGGTTATTGACTCTCAAAGCTGTCCAACAGGCGAATTGCCCTCAGAATGCCGGCTACGTTCGCGGCAAAGGTTACCGCGCCTCGCCCGTGGAAGGGGGGATTTCCGTCAAAGAGTTCCGGTATGGAACCCAGACCGTGATAGAACAGTTCCTCCTCGAATCCAATCAACTGACGCTCAATGAAACTCAGG
>DCGD01000006.1:4594-8015 GCA_002315195.1 Prevotellaceae bacterium UBA1787
CCCATCAGCCACGGCCAAGCCGTTCCCTGGTGATAGGCCAAGTCGCGTTCATGGGCGGGACCTACATACATGGGGTTGTACCCGCCGCTTTTGGGACTGAGCGAACGCAAACCCTTGCTCGTCAGCAATTCGCGCGTGCAGATGTCCAGTACACTCTTCTGCTGTGAACGGCTTAACGGAGAATATTCCAACGAAACCGCAAAAATCATGTTCGGACGCACTTCCCAATTTTGATTGTCGCCATCCACATAGTCCAACAGATAGCCATGCTTGTTCAGGAACGTCTCCACAAAGGACTGCTTGGCCTTGGCGGCGAGTTTTGCATACATTATCGCTTCTGTTTCTCGGTCGTTTTCAAAAAGTAGCCTGTTCCAGAAACACAGCGCATTGTACCAAAGCGCATTGAACTCAACGATGTAACCTGAACGCGGCACTACGGGATGGCCAAATGTTTCTGAGTTCATCCAAGTCACCGCTTGGTCGCGCCCGTTGGAATAAAGCAAACCATTGTCATGCAGCATAAGATTGCCATGACCGCCTTCCATGATGAAACCCATAATCCGCTCATACAGCTCGCCATATTGCTCATAACATTCTTCCAAGGAAGCGTATTGGGCGAACTGCTGGATGCACCAGCACGCCCACAGCAGCACGTCCGGCTTCTCAATCTCATGCACATCCACCGACAAAGGTCTTCTTTCCATAAAATCCATCAACGCCTTCGACGCCGTGGACATGTATTCCTCAAAACGTACCCGATCTCCTATGGAAAGCGTCAAACCGGGCATGGATACGAAGAAATCCCTTCCGCGGCACTTGAACCAAGGATAGCCCGCAATGATGTAGTCCTCATCGTTCTTCAGCAAATGGAACTGATGGGCGGCGTGAATGAGACAGTTGTAGAATCCATCCATGGAGTCATGTTCCATTATCTCCTTGCTCATGATGGCATCCAACTCGCCGGTATTCATCTCTGAAAGTCCCGCCGTGAAGAGTACACTCTCGCCTTTCTCTATGTCCACCTCGAAAAAACCGGGCTGATAGAGGTCCTCATCGAATGAATAGCCTCTTTCACGTTCCTTCGGATAATCAAGTTTCATGTACCAGTCGGGCGTATAGACGAACGTGTTCAGCTTGTTCAACTGCATGTACAAATCACTGTAACCATGGTACATGCACATGCTTATGCCATTTTCTACCTTCCTGTAACCTCCGTTGTAGTCATTGTTTTTATGCGTAAACTCTCTCACGCTCCTGAACGCGAGGAATGGACGCAGGCGCAATTTAGTGGGTGAATGTGCGTCCATCAGCGTATAGCGCAAAATTATCCTGGATTCACTTTTCCTGAAGAGCAGTTCTTTCTTCAACATGACGCCACCCACTCGATATATGGTCGTCGGCACGCGCTCCCATTCAAACGCACGGATGTACTTGTTGCCTTTGGGGAAATAGTTTTCACCCTGGTACTTGTGCAAGCCAAGGTTGAACTCCGCACCGTGCTGGATGATGGTTTCGTCCAATGAGGAAAGCAACACGTGCAATTCTTGATCGAGATTGGGCATTGGTACTACAAGCAGACCATTGTACTTTCGTATGTTGCAACCAACGATAGTCGTGCTGCAGTAACCTCCGTATCGATTGGTACAAAGAATCTCGCGCGGCAGGGAATCCTGCAGGTTCGTCATTTGAACTTTGTCAAAACTTAAATAGCTCATTAGCGTTCAATATTATTATATGTTGCCTCAAATATACAAACAATTTTTCAATCTCTGCAAAAGGGATATGAAAAAAACGTCAAAATACATGATTCTGACGATTTTCTTCATTGAATTGCACCATGACGATGCTTTTTTCTCTTGCCATGTGCGGAATTGGGCGTTATGCTTGTTTGTTTCTATTAAAACCGTATATGGCTAAAGTCGATAGGCCTTGAAATCATGATGACTTTTGCGTTTTTCCACCGGTGGCAACTGCATGTAATCGCCATAGAACGCCGTCAGATATTCATCATAACCTTTCATGGCCTTGAGCGTGTGGCCTTCAAACTCCATGTCTATCGTCTCGTCCATGTCGCTTGCAAGAAAATAGCGGTGGGCGACAATTCCCATGCTGGTTTCAAACAGATGGTGACAGTCACACCCGTTGTTTTTCTGGGCATATCTGTCAATCAGTTTGGCTATGAAACGACAGCTGAACGGAGAAAGCGCCAGTTTCAACGCCATCGCCCCGAGATTTCTGATGAGGCCGTGCGCAGGATCCCAATGCAACCACACTTTCTTGTTGTAGGCACGGTACAAGAAAAGCCGTTTCCGGTTGTATCGCCGAAATTCGGCGAAATCGTCGGGCACATAGTCTATCGGGAAGATGTCTATGCCCATTCCTATTTTCTGTATGTCCGAACTGCAAGTAAATTCCTCGAGCGTATGGACATTGCACAACCGTGCGTATGGGCGCGTATAAGCTTTGTCACGTTCCAACGAATACAGTTTGAAACTACCTTCATATACCTCGGGGAATGTTGCGATAAGTTTCTTGTAGTCTTCTCGCTTGAGATAAACATCAATGTCATCGTCCCATGGAATATATCCCTTGTGACGGACGGCACCTATCAGCGTCCCGGCTGCCAACGAATACACCAAATGGGTGTCTTGACAGAAACGGTGCAATGCAAGAAGTATGTCAAGCTGTATCTGCTTGATTTCATCCCTACTTTCAATGAGTTGCATATTGCCTTTTGATTGTCAACGGTTTTGATACATTTCCTCATAATATTTCAGGTAGTCGCCGCTGGTCACCCGCTCCATCCATGCTTTGTTGTCAAGGTACCACTTGACGGTTTTCTCTATGCCTTCCTCAAACTGAAGACTCGGCTCCCAACCCAGTTCGTTCTTCAATTTGGTGCTGTCTATGGCATAGCGCAAGTCGTGTCCCTTGCGATCGGTGACGTAAGTGATGAGCGACAAGTCCTCGTTTTCCGCACGGCCAAGCAAACGGTCGGTGGTGCGAATGAGCACTTTGATGATGTCTATGTTCTTCCATTCATTGAAACCGCCTATGTTGTATGTGTCCGCCACCTTTCCGCGATGGAATATGACGTCTATGGCGCGGGCGTGGTCCACCACGTACAACCAATCGCGTACGTTCTCTCCCTTTCCATAAACGGGCAGGGCCTTGCGGTTGCAAATGTTGTTGATGAACAGGGGTATCAACTTTTCGGGGAATTGATAGGGTCCGTAGTTGTTGGAACAATTCGTCACTATGGTTGGCATGCCGTAGGTGTCGTGGAAAGCGCGCACAAAGTGGTCGCTGCTTGCTTTCGATGCACTGTAGGGGCTGTGCGGCGCATATTTTGTCTCTTCCGTAAACAAGGTGCCGTCGAACTGCAACGCTCCATATACCTCATCCGTGGAAATGTGATAGA
>DCGD01000006.1:8163-8301 GCA_002315195.1 Prevotellaceae bacterium UBA1787
CATGGCTTTCGGCTGCAAGGTGAATGATGCCATCGACGCTGTATTGCGACAGCAATTTCCTAATGGTGTCGAAATCGCATATATCCGCTTTGACGAAGGTATAGTTGGGCGCTTCCTCCACATCCTTCAGGTTGGCGA
>DCGD01000107.1 GCA_002315195.1 Prevotellaceae bacterium UBA1787
CTGCTGGTTTAAGCCACTCACCCAAACTTCCATTCGACTGTGTTCATCGCATTTCAAAAATCTTTCTCCATGCAAGCAAAACCAAGTCTTTCCACATTTTCTCTCAAATGCGATGCAAAAGTAGTAACTTATTTTGAAACGACAAACTTTTTCCGCAATTATTTTTCAAGATATACCTATTTTTTCGATAATAACGCCAGTTCTCTCAAAAACATCAGTATTGTTCGCTTTCGTTGGGGAAACTTGAATCCTTCACGTCGCTCACATACTGTCCTACGGCGTCGGTTATCACCTCCGACAAGTTGGCATACCTGCGCAGGAATTTTGGGGAGAAATTCTGGTCCATGCCCAGCATGTCGTCAATCACCAAAACCTGGCCATCCACTTTACCCCCGGCTCCGATGCCGATGATGGGAATGACAAGTTCCGAAGCGACTTTTGCCGCCAGTTCAGCGGGAATCTTCTCAAGGACAATGGCGCAGCATCCCGCCTCCTCAAGCAGGTGGGCGTCGCGGATCAATTTTTCCGCTTCCGCTTTTTCCCTTGCACGGACGGCGAACGTGCCAAACTTGTTGATGCTTTGCGGCGTCAAGCCAAGATGTCCGATAATGGGGATTCCCGCCGACAAGATGCGCTTGACGGTTTCGATGATTTCTTCTCCTCCTTCCAGTTTCACACAGTCGCAACCTGTTTCCTGCATGATCCTGATGGCATTCTTCACGCCTTCGGTACTGTTCACCTGATATGTTCCGAATGGCATGTCGCATACAACGAGCGCCCGCTTGGCGGCCCTCGCCACCGAACGCGCGTATATGATCATCTCATCCAATGTGATAGGTACGGTCGTTTCGTTTCCCTGCATCACGTTGGACGCCGAATCTCCCACAAGGATAATATCTACTCCGGCTGCATCTACGAGCTGGGCCATCGTATAGTCGTATGAGGTCAGCATCGCTATTTTCTTGCCCTGCGATTTCATGTCACGCAAACGGGAAGTGGTTACCTTGCGTGTATCTTCTACCATGTATTTGCTCATTATATTATATTTATGAATGATGGTCTGATTGTGGTTGTCGTATTTCAGATGCAAAGGTACTACATATTTCAATATGACATCGCATATTGGCACATAAAACGCAGAACAAGCGCCATTGTCGTATGCTTCATGTTTGATTTCGTGATGTATTGCCGCGTCAGTCAACACAATTCCAAGTTTGCGCACACAATTTTTGGGCATTTTATTTTTTCCTGACTTATTATTTAGTATTTTCGCGGTGCAATTTTATGGAAAGCAGATGGTCGGCTTGATATTGAATTTCTCAAAAAATACTCTTGTCCACCTACCTTGAACCATGCATTGATTATTTCTGCCTGATATATTTTAACCACATGAATAATACTGAAAAAAAACGTGTTCCCGAACTGGACCTTGCAAAGTCCTTCACCATTATCGTAGCCATGATTGGCATCCACAGCCTATATCATCTCGCCGACTATGAAATGACCACCATGGGCAACATCCTCAATGTCTTGGCAACGGCATGGGGGGCGCCGGTATTCATGTTTTGCATGGGTGTTACATTAGGATACTCACACAAACAGAAACCAACAGACTGGATGCGACGCGGATGCTATCTCATCACCATCGGTATGGCGTTGAATGTGTTGCGTTACGGTCCCGCCGCTTTCCGGGCAGCCGTCAACCACGACCCTGAGGTGCTCAAGGAACTTGCTCAAATTTTCAATGTGGACATCTTGCAGTTCGCCGGACTAAGTTTCCTGTTGCTTTCTTTGTGCAAATACCTTCGCATGAATGTGTGGAAAATACTTCTGCTCAGCCTTGCCCTGAATGTGGTGGGGACTTTGCTTGATGGTTGTTTCACAGCACACTATGTGGTCAACCAAATTCTCGGTTATTTCTATCCCACTCCTACATGCTGCTGCTTTCCGTTGTTCAATTGGTTTATTTTTGTGGCGGTCGGCAACGCGGTAGGACATTTGTACCGAAATACAAACGACTTGGGACGTTTTTATCGCTTCGCCATTCCCACATGCGGCATAATCGCTTTGTTCCACCAATATTTCTCATTCACACAGCAGATACCGTGTTTCCGTACACTTCAAAACGATTGGGGATGTTACAGCATGCACACCATTGACGCCCTTTGCATCTCCCTTGGTGTCATACCTTTTGAACTGGGCGTGTTCCGACTCATTTCCAAAATCATTCCCGATTCCTGGATGAAAACAATCCGATACCCTTCGGTACACATCAACCAGTTCTACTGCGTTTCCTGGGTTTGGATATGTTGTATTGCCGATTTTTTCCTTTTCGTTCCAAAAGCCACGACGGACGCGGAGTTTATCATCGTATGGATTGCCTTAATCTTGCTGACTACACTTTCGGTTGTATTGTATAACCAAAAACTCAAAGAACGCCTCACCGCACCTTTCAGCCATCACTCCACCGCTTGGACAATTGCCATTTGGGCGTTTATTCTTCTTTTTGCCATTTGGTATTTCAACACCATCCCGGAACCTTACACGATGCCCTATTAGCATTCGTGCGTCAATCGTCTTTTTGAGGCAACGCCTTGTCGGCATTTCTTCCGATTTGGCATTCTTAGTTCGCTTTTGCTATCCCCTCCAAGTGAACAAATCCGCTCGAAACAGAACAACATTTCATCAAGGCATATCAACGGAATGGGTTTGAATGCCTTTGGCACCGGCAGAAAGCCGGTGCCAAAGGCAAAGATGGGTAATCAATATTCAAAGACAAGGATGTCTCCAATAGGCAGGACAAACAGAGGGCCGTACTTGCCTGCCCTTTGTGTTGTTCCGTCGCGAAGTATCAATTTCACGCTGTTGTCCGTGCGTACGTCCAGTGACAATTCTTGTGTGATGGACGTGTTTTGGATTACCACATAACGGTGCCCGTCATTGGACAGCGTGGAAACCAAGGCGTTGTTTCCATGCGTGTCCAGTTCCAGGAAGCGCGACGGAAGCTGCGTCAGGCGTTCGGTCCCCGCGGGTATGGTTTCGCCTAAATGATATACGGATTCTACCGTGCAATCCTTGAAAACGAATGCACGATTTTGAATTTCCTTGTTCATTTCGCGCACCAGTTCATAGACGGGGCTTCTCTGTCCGTCCGCCGTTATGGGCGCCTGATGAAAATTCCATATCGTACCCTCCGGATTCCAATAGGTGAAATATTGGAGCAGCTGGGCACCGTATGCCAAATTGGAATACATCTGCAAACGCAGATGACCAATGGTTGGAATGGGATAGGGATTGTGAGCCGTTGCCAAGGCGAAGGCCCAAAATGGTTTGTTCACGCGACGGGCCTCAGCCGACACCATTTCAAGATTTTCCCAAAAGGTGGAACTGACCACAATGTCATCCTCAACCATTCTGACGGGATAATGATCGAAAGAAACCTGGGGGAGGTTCACCACATCGTCAAACAAGCGCAAATGCTCCCTGTAAGCATCGGGAGTGAAAGGGAAAGAAGGCAGGAGATTCAAATAGCAAGGGTGTTTCTTGTCGATTTGCTCTATGCGCCTCGCCCATTTTCCCAACTCCGCGAAACTGTCGTTTCCCGGTTCGTCTCTCAAAAAGTAAGCACCCAGGCCGGGATGGTTTTTTACTTTCTTCACCGTCTCTTCAGGGTTCTTTTCCAAGTCAGAACAAGAAAACACCGATTTCAAGCCTACCTTGGCGGATAAGTCAAGGGCTTTCATGGCATCCTCTTTCTTACGAATGTGCGCAAAAGTATAGGTGAAACCGGCATCGCGCAATTCCTGATAACGCTCGAGCGTTGCAAACTCGCCCGGCGGTATGCTGTACCATGCCAAAATGGGTATCTCTACTGATTTTTTCTTACTTGCCGCTTCCGAAATGACACACAACAATAAACTGAACAAAATTATACGTTTCATGACTTTATATCCTAATGCGCAACAAAAATACAAAATATTTGCGGATTGCTGTTATTTTCACGCAGTATTTGAAACTGTGGTTCCAATATTTTATTTGTAATCGGTGGTCATTAAGATACCGCAATCCTGGGCGTTGATACTTGTCATAACCCAGCGTCCACGCAAAAATGCCAATGAAGGGAATGACAATTTGATTTTTTTGTTTTTTCACTTGAAACGCTTGGTTTCGATACGCTATTTCTTCAACCATGCACTTTAGGGAGATATAGACAATGCAACGTAAGACAAACGCCAGGACCATGTCATGTTTAATGGTGTGTCAAAATTTCATACGACAGTGTCATTTTGTTATATTGTATTGAGTTAATCATGGCACAGAGCTTGTAATATTATTTGGTATAAAAGTCCAAGTATCATGATTGATTTCTCAAAGTGCATCATATTCAAACCGATCTTCATTGAAAGCGGAAGGGGGAGGGTAATACAACAAGAGGTGGTATGTTCTTACAGTGACAAGCATCATTGCGATATGCCAAAGAGTGGCGGATATCATTGTACCTCTTTCACATGCGCTTTTCCAGAACGTACGGCACTGTCTTTGAGGAACACGAAGGTGGCAAAAAGTATGTCATTGAAAAAAATGACATTATTTTGATAGATTGATGGTTACTTTTGACTCTATTATTTCATAAAATCTCAAATCACAAACTTAACAAGTACAAAACAATGAAAACACGAATTTTCAACCTGCTTATTCTCGATGAGAGCGGCAGTATGTGGAGCATTAAGAAGCAGGCTGTGGATAGTGTAAACGAGACACTGCAGAGTGTACGTTCCGCGCAGAAAAAGTATGAAAATGAACAGGATCATTTCGTCAGTTTCGTGACATTCAATAGCGATGCCGTCAAGACCGTGCTTGATTGTGTAGAGGCAAACAAGGCGGAGGACATCACACCGGATCAGTTCAATCCTAACAGTGGCACCCCTTTGTATGACGCCATCGGCAAGTCTGTTGCGGCACTTAAAAAAAGCGTTGCCGAAAACGATAAGGTGCTGGTGACTATCATTACCGATGGATATGAGAATTCTTCCAAAGAATACAATCGGGCAAGTATCAAGGCTATGACGGAGAAACTTGAGAAAGTGGGATGGACATTCGCCTATATCGGGGCGAACCAGGATGCCATGGCTGTTTCCGGGAGTATGGGCATCTCAAACGCCATGAATTTTGAGGCAACGGAAAGCGGAACTGAAGATATGAGAAGAAAACTGAATTTATCACGTTGTCGTTGGTTCTCAAAAATTGCAAATAACGATGCCGATGCAAATGTAGATTTTTTTGTTGATGCCGATGAATAACGACGATAGGTATCAGCAAGCCTTGGTTTTATCTGTTTTTTGACTTATGAACATTCAAACCCGTTGACCTTTCATGGACAACGGGTTTGAATGTTATCAAGGTTCAGTGACTTGGCTTAATGATGTGTTATCTTCATCCACTTTCGGAATAGTCGCCATGCATGTTTGGACAGCTATTTCCACTTTGGAATGAACTTTTGAACTTGTTGGTGAAAAAAACATCAATTCAAACATTGAATGATGGAAAAAAACACTATCTTTGCAGGATAATTGCAAATATAGCAGAAATACTTAGAGTTCAATTAAAACAAGGGTAACCATTGTTTTTCAAAAAAACAACATCAATATATGAACATCATCAAGCAGACTTTCACCTGGTATTTCCGTCGCGAGGCGCTTCCCTACTGGAGCATTGCCATTATTGACACACTCATTTTCGTGTTTTCTGCCATCATCGTCATGGCCATTAGTCCGGATGCCAATTCTTTTCTTGAAAAACATGTTCACGTCATTTTTACGCTCGTTGCCATTTCATTGATAAATATTTTATGTTTTAGATTATTCAAAACGTATTCCAGCACCTTGCGGTATTCTTCCTTCGACGACCTCAAGAGACTGATGTATGCATTGTCGCTGTCCTTCATCCTTGTCCTTGCCATTTCCTATCTAATATCCGGCACCCAGTTAAGCCATTATTTTTTCTTCTTCCATACAGCCATTCTCATCAGCATCTATCTGCTGAGTCTGTTCTTGATGTCCGCGTCGAGAGTGTGGGTCAAGATGGTTTTTGAAAATCTGTTCGAAAGCAACAATGCTTTGCCGACGTTTATTTATGGAACCTTGGAAGGCGCCGTTGGTATCGCCAACCACATCAAAAGTTCAAAGCCTTCACAATTCGCCTTGAAAGGTTTCCTGACGGACGACGCGAAAAAAAATAATGCGCTTCTGTTGGGTTGTAGAGTTTATCCCATCAACGATGAATTGCCAGAACTTTTGAAAACAAAGAAAATCAAGGCTGTTCTTGTAAGCCCTCTTCGCATCGACGATTTCAGAGACAACGAACGCCTACAGAATGTTTTCATCAAAAACAACATCAAGATTTTCATTGTTTCAGATGCTAAAGAGTGGAACAACAAAAATACCGACGGCGACAAACAAACATTGCTAAAAGAAGTAAGCATCGAAGACTTGCTGCCGAGAGGCGAGATACAAGTAGATATGGACAGCATCGGCAAAATGCTGAAAGGACAAAAAATCCTTGTCACCGGTTCCGCAGGTTCCATAGGAAGCGAGATAGTTCGGCAGATTGCAAATTTCAATCCAAAGGAACTCATCCTCATTGACCAAGCCGAGACGCCACAGCACGACATACGTCTGATGATGTCGGTACATTATCCCGACATAAAGGCGCAAACCATCGTCACTTCCATTTGCCGAAAAGACAGAATGGAGGAAATATTCAAGAAGCACACACCAGATTACGTCTTCCATGCCGCGGCATACAAGCACGTTCCCATGATGGAAAACAACCCGAGTGAAAGCGTTCTTAACAACATTGAAGGAACAAAGGTGATTGCCGATTTCAGCGTCAAATACAAAGTCAAGAAATTTGTCATGATTTCTACCGACAAAGCGGTCAACCCCACCAATGTCATGGGTTGCTCGAAACGCATTTGTGAAATCTACATACAGAGTTTGCACAAAGCCATCACCGAAGGTAAAATTGTGGGTGAAACTCAATTCGTCACCACGCGTTTCGGCAATGTCCTCGGTTCAAACGGAAGCGTGATACCTTTATTCCGCCGACAACTGCAGAGTGGCGGACCTCTCACGGTTACACACCCGGACATCATCCGTTATTTCATGCTTATTTCAGAGGCCTGCAAATTGGTGCTTGAAGCCGGCACTAAAGGGAAAGGGGGAGAAATTTTCGTCTTTGACATGGGCAAACCCGTCAAAATCGCAACCTTGGCGCAAAGAATGATTGACTTGAGTGGGGCGAAGAACGTCAATATCATTTATACGGGACTTCGAGCAGGTGAAAAACTCTATGAAGAGGTTCTCAACGAGCAAGAGACGACAAAACCGAGTTTCCATGAAAAAATTCGCATCGCTACCGTTCGGGAATATGAATACGAAAAGGCCTCCGCTGAAATTGACGCATTGATTGACATCAGCCACAAGTACGACGACATGAACACGGTCAAGCAAATGAAAGCCATCGTGCCGGAGTACAAATCCAAAAACTCCGTTTACGAACAATTGGATGTGGATTGAGTCACAAGCCATACCCTCTAACAATGAACGTCTGCGAATTAATTTCACGGGCGTTCATTGTTTTTGACATGAAGAGACATAACCTCCTGAAATTCCGTGTTATTTGACTCTTTCACCAAAAACAACATTTTTTTGTTTGCTTCGGTTCCTCAGAAAAGATTAAATTTGCGGCAATCACAAAATATTGCATTTGAAAAATCACATTTATAAATAAAAAGACTTAACTTTGCTATGGTAATAGAAACTTGTTGACACAAGATCAATAAAAAAGCACCTTTGGCATGAAAATGGGTTCAAGTCCCATTCGTGCAGGTAGAAACTCTTATCATTATGAATAAAAAAACGAAGTGGAGCATTGTGGTGATAATGGTCTGCGTGGTAGTCTATTTGGCGGTCCGCAAATACATTCCGCAAGAGAACTCCGACATCAAGGACCCTCAAAAGTCCGAAAAACAGAAAGGAGGCAATGACAGGAAGCCTCTCAACGTGAAGTCCGTCATTCTGCGCAAAACCGGCATGAGTGATGGTATCTTCGTGAATGGCAACATTCTGCCCGATGAAGAAGTGAATCTGTCATTTGAAACTTCCGGAAAAATCACGGAGATTTATTTCAAGGAAGGCACAAGGGTAAAAAAAGGAGAACTCCTGGCAAAAATCAACGATGCGCCCCTTCAGGCGGAGTTGAAGGAACTGGAAGCCAAACTCAAGCTTACCAACGACAAGGTCTATCGCCAGAATGAATTGCTCAAGAAAGAGGCCGTCAGCAAGGAGGCGTTGCAGGAGGCCGAGGCAAACCTGGCGCAGCTGAACGCGGAAATCGAACAAAAGCACGCACTCATTGCACAAACAGAATTGCGGGCGCCGTTCAACGGCATCATAGGCTTGAGAAAGGTCAGTAAAGGCGCCTATGTTTCGCCGACGACCGAAGTGGCCACGCTCACCTGCATGCAACCACTCAAGATTGAGTTTTCCGTTCCCGAGCGATATGCATCGGAACTCAAGACAGGATCAAAAATCAAGTTCACGATAGAGGGGCGGCTTGACACCCTTTCCGCCACCATTTACGCCTATAACTCACGGGTGGACACGGAAACGCACACCTACACCTTGCGTGCGCATTATCCCAACGAAAAAGGCGACATCCTCCCCGGACGCTACGCCAGCATCAGCATACAAACCGCCACCCGCAATGACGCACTGGCCGTTCCAAGCGAAGCCATCATCGCGGAAATGGGTATTGACAAGGTGTTTATATACCAAAACGGAAAATCCATTTCCAAAAGCGTCAAGAAAGGCATCCGCAACTCGTCACACGTCCAAATTGTGGAAGGTCTCAGCGAAGGCGACACCGTCATTACGACTGGCATCATGCAACTGCGCGAGGGATTGGACGTAACACTGGACGCTGTAAACTAATCCATTTCACAATGAATATTTCTGAACTCAGTATTCGGCGCCCCGTGCTGGCAACCGTTTGTACGCTCATTATCATTCTTTTCGGAATGATAGGTTACATGAGTTTGGGTGTCCGTGAATATCCATCCGTCGATAACCCCATCATTTCAGTCAATTGTTCCTATCCCGGCGCCAATGCCGACGTCATTGAAAACCAAATAACCGAACCTCTTGAACAGAACATCAACGGGATCCCGGGCATTCGTTCACTTTCGAGCGTCAGTAGCCAGGGACAATGCAACATCACCGTTGAATTTGAATTGTCGGTGGACTTGGAAACCGCAGCCAACGATGTACGCGACAAAGTGTCCAAAGCGCAACGCAAATTGCCGAGAGACTGCGACCCACCCACAGTTACCAAGGCGGATGCCGACGCCATGCCCATCATGATGGTCGCCATTCACAGCGACAAGCGTTCTTTGCTGGAGATTTCCGAAATTGCCGACCTTACCGTCAAGGAACAATTGCAGACCATCCCCGAAGTCAGCAGCGTGAACATTTGGGGTGAAAAGCGGTATTGCATGCGGCTTTGGCTCGACCCCGTGAAAATGGCGGGTTACAGCATTACACCGACGGACATCAAGAATGCCCTTGACAAGGAAAACGTGGAACTGCCCTCCGGCTCCCTTGAGGGAAACACCGTGGACCTGACCATCCGCACCATGGGACTGATGCATACCACCGAGGAGTTCAACAACTTGGTGCTTCGGAAATCAGAAGGACGCATCGTCCGACTTAGCGACGTGGGTCATGCGGAATTGAGCGCAAGGGACATCAAAAGCTACATGAAAATGAACGGCATACCAATGGTCGGTCTTGCTATCGTTCCACAGCCGGGCGCCAACCACATCAACATTGCGGAGAATGTGTACAAGCGAATGAAACAAATGACGAAAGACCTTCCCGAAGATGTGAAATATGATTACGGAATGGACAGCACGCGCTTTATCCGCGCCTCCATCGACGAAGTGAAAACCACCATCTACGAAGCCTTCATTCTTGTCATCCTCATCATTTTCCTCTTCCTTCGCGATTGGCGCGTCACCTTGGTTCCCTGCATCGTCATTCCTGTTTCACTGATTGGCGCATTTTTCATCATGTACCTGATGAATTTCTCCATCAACGTCCTTTCCATGCTTGCCATCGTCTTGGCTGTGGGACTTGTAGTGGACGATGCCATCGTTATGACCGAGAACATCTATGTGCGCATTGAACGCGGCATGAAACCCATTGACGCAGGCATAGAAGGGGCGAAGGAAATTTTCTTCGCGGTCATTTCAACGACCATCACGCTGGTCGCCGTTTTCATTCCCATCGTGTTCATGCAGGGTACGACAGGAAGACTCTTTACCGAATTCAGCCTCGTCGTCGCCGGTTGCGTCATCATATCGTCCTTTGCGGCTTTGACCTTTACGCCGATGCTGGCAACGAAACTCTTGGTCAAGCGTGAAAGGAAAAATGCTTTCTACCGCATCACCGAACCTTTCTTCGAAGGCTTGAACCACTACTATGAAAAAGGACTCGAATGGGTTCTGCGCCACCGCTCGCTCTCCCTCATCGCCATGGCATTGTTCATTGGAGCCACAATTTGGCTTTGGACCACCCTGCCATCCGAGATAGCGCCGCTTGAAGACCGTTCCAGCCTTACCGTCAGAACAAAGGGAGCGGAAGGCGCCACATACGAATACATGCGCGACTATACGCAGCGCATCTCACGCGTCATTGACTCCATAGTGCCCGATGCCAAGTTTGTTTCGGAAAGAGTTTTCAACGGTGCGGGAAACGTCCAGATTATGCTCAAGGACCTGAAAGATCGCGACTACACACAAATGGATGTCGCGGAAAAACTATCCAAGGCCATCCGCACGGAAACGGACGCACGCGCCTTCGTACAGCAACAATCCACTTTCGGCGGACGAAGAGGTTCCATGCCGGTTCAATACGTTCTGCAAGCCACCAACATGGACAAACTGCAAAATGTCTTGCCCGTGTTCTTGGCCAAAGTGTTCGATGACCCCATGTTCCAAATGGCGGACGTAGACCTGAAATTCACACAGCCAGAAATACGCATCAGCATCAACCGCGACAAGGCGAACCTCATGGGCGTGAAAACCAACGACATCGCACAAACACTTCAATATGGACTGAGCGGACAACGCATGGGATACCTTTACCTGAACGGCAAGCAATATGAAATCGTCGGCGAAATCAACCGCCAACAACGCAACGCACCGGAAAATCTACGTTCGCTTTACGTTCGTTCAAGCGATGGGAACATGGTGCAGATGAGCAACTTGACGGAACTGATAGAAGGCATCGCACCTCCGAGACTTTATCGTTACAACCGTTTTGCTTCCGCCACCATTTCAGCAGGGCTTGCGAAAGGAAAGACGCTGGGTGACGGACTGAAGGAAATGGACAAAATCGCCAAGGAAACCCTTGACGAAACGTTTCGCACCGCCCTGGCGGGTGACTCCAAGGAATACGCGGAAAGTTCCTCCAGCCTCATGTTTGCATTCGGACTCGCCCTGCTGCTCATTTTCCTCATTCTCGCCGCGCAGTTTGAAAGTTTCAAGGACCCGCTCATCGTGATGCTCACTGTTCCGCTCGCACTCTTCGGCGCCATGCTCTTCATGAGCCTGAACGAACAGACACTCAATATCTTCAGTGAGATTGGCATCATCATGCTCATTGGACTTGTCGCTAAAAACGGTATTCTCATCGTTGAATTCGCCAACCAAAAACAATTGGCCGGACTTGACAAATGGGAAGCCGTCAAGGGAGCGTCAGCGGCGCGTCTGCGTCCCATCCTCATGACAAGCGTCTCCACCATTCTTGGACTGCTCCCATTGGTTTACGCCAATGGTGAAGGCTGCCGAGGACGCATGGCCATGGGTATTACGGTCGTAGGAGGCATGCTGCTTTCAACGGTTTTCACCTTGTTCGTCGTTCCCGCCATCTATACCTATATTTCAACCAACCAACACAAGGCCATTGAACAGCAATGAAAAAAATCGGACTCTTTTACACCTTTGTGATATATGCGCTCAGCGTCCCTGCGCAAAACACCAATCTGAAAGATTTGCTGAATGAGGGACTGAAACAAAATTACGGCATCAAACTGTCGAAACTGGCTGAAAACGTCAGTGAGAACAACGTATCGAAGGCTGCCGCGGGAATGGTTCCGAAACTTTCCATCAACGGTTCCATACAAGGCGACATTGCAAACAATACCACCAACAGCCGTACCACCGGGACTACGACAACGGAGAACGGCACCTTCAACCACGGAGCAAGCGCTTCCATTTCGGCGGACTGGACCATTTTCGATGGTTTCAAGATGCAGGCGGAATATGCCCGATTGAAAGAACTCAACAAACAGGGGAAACTCACGACGCGACTTTCCATTGAAACCTTCATCGCTGATCTTACAACGGAGTATTATAATTTCATACGACAGAAAATTCGTCTCAAGAATTTGAAATATGCGGTTTCTCTTTCACGCGAACGGCTGCGCATTGTGGAGGCAAGAAATTTCGTCGGCAACGCCGCCTATCTCGACGTGCAACAGGCAAGTGTGGATTTCAACGCCGACAGCGCCGATTGTCTCAAGCAAAAAGAACTTGTCAGTTCCGCCAACATTCAATTGAACAAACTCATTTCTGAAGACAACCTCACGAAACGACTCGTCATCAACGATACGCTCATCATTCCCAACCTCTCCTTGGAACAAGAGTCTTTGCGGCAGTCCATGCACCGAAACAACATCAACCTGCTCCTGGCCGAAAGCAGCCAAGAACTCTCCAGACTTGATCTGAAGAAGGTAAAGTCGCGCGACTACCCCTATTTCAAACTTGGGGCGGACTTTGGAATCAACAACAACCGCTACGGTTCGGGAGCCACGTTCAGAAAAACGGCTTGGGGGCCGGAAATCGGCATGACCGTGGGGTTCAACCTTTTTGACGGCTTGCGTGCGCGCGAGCGAAGGAACGCCAACCTTGCCATTGAACAGGCGGAATTGACGAAACGCAACATACGTCTACAACTGGACGCCGATTTCGCCGACCTTTGGCAGGCTTACCAAAACAATATCAAACTACTGCAACTGGAGCAGAAGAACGTAGTGACGGCATCCAACAACTACAACATCGCGCACGAACGCTTCCTGCTGGGCGACTTGTCCGGTATTGAGATGCGGGAAGCGCAGAAAGGTCTGCTGGACGCCCAAGAACGTATGCTTGAAGCGGAATTCAATACCAAGGTATGCGAAATCTCCCTCATTGAAATCAGTGGAAGGGCATCGCAATATTTGGAATAATCTTTCATTCTTAAACAAACACACCTCATGAATACTTTTATAGCCAGAATGGTTACCTTTTTAACTACTTTAGCGATAGTGCTTTACGCCCACGCAAAAACACTTGCCGACTATGTGAACCCCTTCATCGGCGCAAGTACCAATACGACGGCGGCGCATGCACTCCATGGTCTTGGGAAGACTTTTCCCGGAGCGGCTACGCCTTTCGGAATGGTACAGGTCAGTCCCAACACCATCACGGGAGGAGACAACGGATCGGGCTACAGTTACGAGCATAAGACCATTGAAGGCTTTGCCATGACACAAATGAGCGGTGTCGGTTGGTATGGTGACCTGGGCAATTTCCTTGTGATGCCCACCACGGGACCTCTCAAGAAGATTGCAGGACGCGAAGATGGCTCTCTTTCAGGCTATCGTTCACGCTACGACAAGAATACCGAGACTGCCAAGGCGGGCTACTACCGTGTTCTTCTCACCGATTACGACATACTCACTGAATGTACGGCCTCACCGCACTGTGGATTTCTTCGTTTCACCTACCCAAAAAGTGATGACGCACGCATACAAATTGACCTTGCGCGACGCGTGGGAGGCACTTCCACTGCCCAGTATGCGCAGGTAGTTGATGACCACACGCTCAGAGGTTGGATGCGATGCACCCCGGAAGGTGGCGGATGGGGCAACGGCGACGGACACCCTGACTACACCGTTTATTTCTACGCACAATTCAGCAAACCGCTCAGGAATTACGGGTTTTGGTCGGTGGACATACCTGATACTGAAAAAAGAAAACGCGGAGAGGTGGAGTCCGCCTCCTATCAGCAACGCATTGCCAACGCTCCCAACTTGACGGGAACCAGTGAAATGGAAGGCAAACACATCGGTTTCTTTTCCAATTTTGCCACCCGAAAAGGCGAGCAAGTTGAACTGAAAGTGGGTATTTCCTTTGTTGACATGGAAGGTGCGCAAAAGAATTTCGAAGCCGAGGCGAAAGGAAATAGTTTCAGTTCCGCCAATAGAAACGCCATCCGACTTTGGAACAGGGAACTCAAGAGAATGAAGATTGAAGGAGGCACCGAGGATGAGAAAACCATCTTCTATACCGCTTTGTACCACACCATGATTGATCCCCGGCTTTATACCGATGTCGATGGCAGGTATGTGGGAGGCGACATGAAAATCCACAACTCACAAAATCGATTCCAAAAGAGAACCATTTTCAGCGGTTGGGACGTCTTCAGAAGTCAGTTTCCCCTGCAAACCCTCATCAATCCACGAATGGTGAGCGACATGATTAACTCTCTCGTTGAACTGGCAGAAGAAAGTGGGAAGGAATACCTTGAACGCTGGGAGTTTTTGAACGCATACAGTGGCTGCATGTTGGGAAACCCCGCCATCAGCGTCATTGCGGATGCCTACATGAAGGGCATACGGACCTACGATTTGGAAAAGACGTACCGTTCCTGCCTCAAGACCAGCCAAAAGTTCAGCAACGGAACACTCGGCTATGTTCCCGGCTCAGTCTCTCAAACCTTGGAATACGCCTACAGTGATTGGTGCATGTCTCAGTTCGCAAAAGGACTGGGGCATACCGACGACGCACGGAAATTTAGCGAAGCCGCCCAAAACTACCGAAATATATGGGACGTGGAAAAGTGTTGGTTCCGTCCTCGAAAAGCGGATGGCAGTTGGAACGACTGGCCCAAGGAGGGACGACTGCGCGAAAACTACGGATGCGTGGAAAGCGACCTCTACCAACAGGGATGGTTCGTGCCCCACGACGTGGATGGCATGGTTGAACTCATGGGAGGCAGGGAAAAGGTGCTTGCTGACCTTGAACGTTTCTTCGAAGGCGCCCCTGAGGATTTCTTGTGGAATACATATTACAACCATGCAAACGAACCGGTTCACAACGTGCCGTTCCTCTTCAACCGACTGGGTGCTCCCAAACTTACCCAAAAATGGACGAGGACCATTTGCGCCAATGCCTACGGAAACAAGGTGGAAGGCCTGGTGGGCAATGAGGACGTGGGGCAGATGTCGGCATGGTATGTATGCGCCGCAAGTGGACTGCACCCTTATTGTCCGGGAGACACCCGAATGGAAATAACTTCCCCGGTTTTCGACAAAATCGTCATACAACTCGACTCCGAATATTTCAAAGGAAAAACCTTTGTTATCCAAGCATACCACAATTCACCCAAAAACCTCTATATTGAGAAAGCCGTGTTGAATGGAAAAACGCTCGACCGTATGTGGCTTGATTTCTCGGAAATTGTCAAAGGCGGGACATTGGAACTTTTTATGACGGATTGAACACCGAAACCATACCAACGCACAAATTTCCACAAGGTTTGGACATCTTTATCTTAAGATTCAAAATTACATGATGAAGGATACGTCAATGAACCAAACGGTGCTTTTTGTTCCAAGTCAAATGGCGCGACGGAACAACAAGCGATGCAAACGAATACCCAAATCGGCTCAAATAAGGAGTAAATTTACAATAAATTCAAGATGGTATGAGCCGATAATCTGTAATGATTGCTTATATTTGCACCGATTGTCATATTAATAGTATGGATACGCCAAAAACAATATTGCAATATCTGCATTACCATCCTCTTTCTTCAAGAGAGGAAATATCACAAGGAATTGCGTTCGAGGGAAGCGAAGCCACTCTAAAGCGCATGATTTCAACATTGGTAAAAGAGGAGAGTGTACTTGTGTTTGGCAAGGCCCGCGCTACAAGATACCGTCTATCAAACCAGGCTCATATTCTTATGCCTCTTGACCTTGACACTTATTTCACGCAGGACATTGACGAACGCAAGGTGCAAACATCATTCAATTTTGAACTCATCAGAGAGCAGTTGCCATCCGTTTCTTTGTTTTCCAATGAAGAAATGGAGCATCTTCACACCTTGCAGACGGAATTCAGGCGGCACGTCGATGAGATGTCCGAGAATGAATACCATAAGGAAATGGAACGACTTGGAATTGACCTAAGTTGGAAATCTTCGCAGATAGAAGGCAATACCTATTCACTTTTGGAAACGGAAAGACTGCTTCGTGAAAGCAAGACAGCGGATGGCAAGACCAAGGAGGAGGCCGTCATGCTGCTCAACCACAAAGACGCACTCCGTTTCATTCTTGACAATCCCGATTACCTTCAAGTATTGACATTGAGCCATATTGAGGACATCCATTCCATCTTGACCAAAGAACTGTCCGTCGACAGGGGGATACGTCACAGGCGCGTTGGCATCACCGGCACGAATTACAGACCATTGGACAATGAATTCCAAATAAGGGAAGCCATACATGACACGTGCAATCTAATCAATGACAAAACGAATGTTTTTGAGAAATCTTTATTGGTACTTGTTCTTCTATCCTATATTCAAGCATTCGTGGATGGCAACAAACGAACCGCACGCATCACGAGCAATGCCATACTGATAGCAAATGGCTATTGTCCCCTCAGCTTCCGCTCGGTAGATTCAATTGACTATAAGAAAGCCATGCTGATATTCTATGAACAAAACAACCTCCATGCCTTCAAACAGATATTTATGCAACAATATGAGTTCGCCGTCAAGATGTATTTTTAGCAAAACGACATCCGCATTTTCATCCCGGTATTCGTTCAATTCAAAGTTGATTTTTCTATTCGAAACAAATGTGAACAGAAAGTTTCCGACAGAATTTGTACCCTGTCGGAAACTACAAAATAATTGCCTCTACTATCCGCACCAAACATTCCACGAAAAACCATGTGACCACGGATTACTGATGCGCCATCTATCGTTTGGAACTTTTCTTAACACGATTGCTTCCACAATAGGGGCAAATATATGTGGAATCAAGGGAACTTTTCACTTCGGTGGAGTCTTTTGGAAATTGTTTTTTGCATTTTTCGCAAATCATGGTCACAGAAGAAGCCTGTTTTGATTGCCTTGATGATGATGTGTGTTTTACAATAATCGAAATTGAGAGAAAGATTATACCAATTATGCCCACAAGACCGATAATTATGGTCATCTTGCGCTTTTTTTATCAACATCATCATGTTTAGGCATCATTGCATTTTTCATTGGCGATGGCTCAACGACATCACCCTCGTATTCTTCAGCTTCTTTCAAATACGCCATTAGTTTAGATGCATCCAAATGAAGTCCACCACGCAATGAAAACAAGATTTAAAATGATTGTCCGTATCTTTCCGCATTGTTTTAATATGTTTT
>DCGD01000016.1 GCA_002315195.1 Prevotellaceae bacterium UBA1787
GGGGGATTTTTCGTTTTTCATCCCCGCCCTTGCATTTCATACTTACGAACCATTATCCATAAGCGTCATGTTTTCGCATTTGTAATTCCAATTGTAAGAATGGCGTTTTTCAACCACATAATGGTTATGTCGGTGTTCGTGTCTCTGTAATATACAAAAAGTGCGCTTTGCATACACAAAGCGCACTTTTTTAAATAAGTAAGTCACTAAGGTTTATACGGCTTGTCGTACAGTTTACCCGGTTCGCAGAAATACATTCTTGAGGTTAGCGTGTAAGCTTTTTCTTCACTTATGGGACTCTTGTATTTAGCCATGATGAAGAAAGCCATGCTGCCTTCAGAAGGCATTTTCAAAGTAGTGGATATGTTTTTGTTCCCAACAATTTCAAGCGGCTTGAATTCGGATTTTCTGAAATCTCTGTTTGAAGTATAGGCTTTCCATAGCGTTATTTCTTCTGCAATGTCGCTGCTTTTGACTTTAACAAGCAGTTCATTTCCTTTCTGTTTGACTTTACATTCGAGTTTGGTGTAGGCTTGATGATGAATGGTTTTCCAAAAAAAGTTTTTCAAAGTGTTCATGGCTTCTTTTTTGTCTCCCAGTGAGTGTCCCACGTTGGGATTGTATTTAATACAAGTCTCACCTTTCAGTCCGTATAGATAATTTTTGACGGCGTCGACCGTCCAATATTCATCGTTGGTACCCATGAGAAGAAGCTTGGGTATTTTAATCTTTTTTCTGTATGAATATGGGTCAATCATGTTTTTCAATTCGTTGCCTTCCGTGTTGCCGAATGCTTCCGTAATGCCCAATTTGACGTAGTCTTGAATTTGTACGCTGTAGTTTCCATAGATGAATTTTTGGTAGGGAACATTTACGGACATGTTCAAGATGTCATTGACGGCGGGTGCAATCGCCTTTATGCGTTTGTCACCGGTGGCAGCCGCCATCCACGAAGTCCAGCCTCGTTTTGAAAATCCGGTAATGAGGAAATTCCGTGGAATGATTTTGGCGCGGCTTGTCTTACTGAAATCCTGTACGGCATCCATGGCGCGGATGGCACTCTTTGCCATGGGGAACAGCAATGGCCAAGTATGGTCGCGGTCTTTCAAAAAATTATGAAACGTTAGCGATACAATTTCGTCTTCATAGAGTCCTTTGAACAAAGGCTGTCTTGGTACTTGCCAAATGATGGCAGTTATGGCTCGGCAATCCTTGGCTATTTCTGTCATGGCTTGGATGATGTTGTTGTCCCAACCGTGCATGTTCGGTTCTCCATTTTCATTCAGGCTGCCACCCGAAACAAAAAGTAGCGCGTCTTCGCAAGTAATGCTATGGGGTACTATGATTTCGACTTCGTGTATCCATGGTATTTCGTGCCATGTTTGCGAAACAAGGCGCAGACGGTAAACTTTTACGTCCGTTGTCCGAATGCTGTCAATAGTCTTCCATGCATAGCTGTTGTCGCCATTGTCAATATATCTTTCCAAGGCGTTGGCGGAGGTGTTTTTGTCGCTGCCGTTGGCAGGCAGGGTGATTACAAGCAGGAAGGGCATACATAAGTTCCGAATGGTTTTAATGTATCGTTTCATTTCATGTGTTATTTAAATGTTCATCTTACAAAATTATGAAATCAGGTTGAATTGATGCGGCTTGGAATTTCAATTTCTTTGGATTAAAAACATCGCGGTTTCAAAATTTTTTCATTGCGGTTTATTTTATAGGGCAAATGTACTATATTTGCATTATCAACAAGAGATAGAAATGACAATGTACGCATGGTTTATGACTTTACTTGCTACAGTAGAGGGAAATGACAGCACGGCAGCCATGGCAAAGGCTATCGTCCGTGACATAGCATCAGGCGAGGGCTTGGACCGAGTGACGATGCTTTTGAAGCAGTTGTTTGACTGGATGGTCAATATGGGTGGTCGTGTATTGGCGGCCTTGGTCATATTCATCATTGGTCGCTTTATCATCAAAGTGGTTGATGCCTTGCTGCAGAAATTGATGAACAGGCGCTCCGTCGATGTTGGAGTTACGTCTTTTCTGCGTAGTTTTATCAAAACAGTGCTGATGTTGTTGCTGATTGTAAGCATCATCAGTAAATTGGGTATTGAAACCACATCTTTTGCCGCCTTGCTGGCTTCGTTTGGCGTGGCCGTTGGTATGGCGATGTCGGGAAACCTTTCAAATTTTGTCGGTGGAATGCTCATATTGATATTCAAGCCGTATCGTGTCGGTGAAACCATAGAGGTGAATGGGCAAGAAGGTGTAGTCGTGTCCATTGAAGTGTTCCATACGGTGATACGAACGGCGGCCGGCTTGCATGTCTATATGTCAAACGGCATGATGAGTACGGCGACGGTGAAAAATTTCAGTCGTGATGACAATAGACGTTTGGACATCACCGTAGGTGTTGAATATGGCGAAAACATCGACAAAGTGGAAAAGGTGTTGTTGGAATTGCTCAGGGAGGATGGGCGCATTCAGAGCCAACCCGCCGCTCCCGTCGTTCTCCTTGCCGCTTTGTCTTCCAGCAGTGTTGACGTGTGTTTGCGGTTTTGGGTAAAGAAAGAGGATTACTGGGACGTGAAGTTTGATGTCAACAGACGCATATACGACCGTTTCAATATGGAAGGCATTTCATTCCCATATCCGCAATTGACGATACATAAAAGCAACGAATGATATTTAGGCAGAATGGCACGAATTTTGGCAATAAGGTTTTCAGCATTTGGTGACGTGGCCATGACCGTCCCGGTTTTGGCTTCGTTTGCCGCAGCATATCCTGAACATGAGATAGTGGTATTGAGTCGTAGTTTTGTAGCGCCGTTGTTTGCGTACATGCCGTCCAATGTGTATTTTCATGGAGTGAACCTAAAAGATTACGTTGGGATTTGCGGCTTGCATCGGCTGTTCAAGGAATTGGGCGCGAAGTACCATTTTGATTATGTCTGCGACTTGCATGACGTGCTGCGTTCAAAATACCTTCGATGTGGCTTTTGGCTGACGGGTGTCAAGGTGGCGCACGTTCGCAAGGGGCGTTTGGAGAAAAGAAAATTGGTGAAATCCAGCAATAAAGTTTTGGTATCGTTGAAACCGATGATTAACCGTTACGCGGAGGTTTTTGTGAAATTGGGCTTTCCTTTCGAAATAGACAACACATGGTCACTATTCAAGGAGGTCAACAGCAAAGGACTCTTGGCGGAACTGGCTCATGACGACCATTTTTTCCATTCTTTTTTGGAAGAAAATACACATCGCATCGGCATCGCACCCTTTGCGCAACATGGAGGCAAAATCTATCCATTGGAAAGTATGCGGCAGGTAATCCAAGAGTTGGACAAAATGTCGGATACGCAAATTTATTTGTTTGGGGCGGGGAAGGAAGAACAGGCTTGGTGTGAGCAAGTGGCCGGGAAAATGCAGCGTGTCACCTCGTTGGTTGGCCGTTATAAACTACATGAAGAACTTTTGATGATGAGTCGTCTTGACGTAATGCTCACAATGGACTCCGCCAATATGCATTTGGCTTCATTGTGCGGTATTCCCACTGTATCCATTTGGGGTGCCACTCACCCATACGCGGGCTTTCAGGGCTTCCAACACAAGGACAGTGTATGCGTCCAATTGGACTTGGATTGCCGGCCTTGTTCCGTCTATGGAAACAAAGCCTGCAAAAATCGTTCAAGAATGGCTTGCATGAATGGAATTTTGCCCGGGAAGGTGGTGGAGACAATAAAACGAAAATTAGCATCTAAATAAAAATCCAATGAGAAAGTTAGGTCTTGTGTTAATGGCATGGTTGATAAACAGCGCGGCAGGCCATGCCGTAGTAGGGAACACCGCTTCGTGGTTTCGAAATGGCGTTATTTCTCCTGATGGGAAAATGATTGCATTCTCATACAAGGGAGACATCTATACCGTTCCCGTAGTTGGTGGCATGTCAACACGTTTGACGACCAACCCGGCCTATGATGGTTACCCGTGTTGGTCACCGGATGGAGAACGCATAGCATTTTCTTCTGATCGTTTTGGAGGGTTCGATGTTTTCGTAATCTCAAAGAACGGAGGTGCTCCTCAGCGATTGACCACCAACTCCGCCAACGAAATAGTGCAGACATTTCTTGACAACGAGCACGTCCTATATACTTCATCGTATATGAACACCAGGAATGATTTGTTCTTTCCCGGAAATTTCAGTCAAGTTTACAGCGTGGACATTCATGGGGCGCGTCCGTTTTTGTTTTCCGCCATGCCAATGGAAAATATTTCCATCAACAAGGCCGGTCAAATGTTGTTTCACAACAACAAAGGCTATGAAGACAAATGGCGCAAACATCACCGTTCTCCCATTACGCGCGACTTGTTCCTGACCAAGGCGGAGACTGAAAACCGTACGTTCAAACAGTTGACGACAGACAACGCTGAAAACCGGAACGCTGTTTGGACGGAAACCGGAAAGGGTTATTATTACTTGAGCGAGGCGGATGGGACATTCAATGTCTTTAAGGTGGAAAACATAGGTGAAAAACCCGTTCAGGTGACGAATTACAAAAATCACCCTGTCCGATATCTTTCCATTTCCAACGATGGCACGATTTGCTACTCCTGGGATGGTAATTTCTAAATACAAAAACCGGGAGGAAAGAGCCAGAAAGTAAATGTGGACATCCTGACGGACGAGACGGAGGAATACACATCTCCTTATTACGTTTCGGGCGGGGTTCAGGTAATCGCCGTATCGAAAGATGAAAAAGAGGTGGCATTCGTGGTGGAAGGTGACATATACACCACGGTGATGGATTATGCAACCACAAAACGATTGACAAATACCCCCGAAGAAGAAGCCAATCCGACCATAAGTCCTGATGGACGGACAATTGTATTCGCATCAGAACGCGGTGGGACGTGGAATTTGTATGCGCAGTCTTTGGTCAATCCTGAAGAAAACCGTTTCACATATGCCACGGATGTGAAGGAAACGCCACTGCTTGAAGGCAAGGAATCCTATACCTTGCCGAAATATTCCCCTGATGGTGGAAAGATAGCTTTTCTTGCCAATCGTACGGAAATTCGTGTTTATGACGTCAAGAAAAAATCCGTGCATGTGGTGTTGCCCGGCAAACATAATTTTTCAAATACCGATGGAGATGTTAAATACGAATGGTCCCCGGACAGCCGGTGGATACTGACGACGTCGATAGACAGGGGAGGTTGGAACAATCCGGATGTTGTTGTCGTCAGCGTGGATGGAAAAAAAGTGGTGAACCTGACCAATAGCGGCTATTCAGACACCGCGCCGCAATGGGCTTTGGGTGGCAAGGCGGTCGTATGGAAAAGTGACCGCGCCGGCTACCGCAGTCATGGAAGTTGGGGGGCGGAAAATGACGGTTATGTCATGTTTCTTGATCGAAAGGCATGGAATCTCTCCAACTTGAACAAGGAGGATCGTGCGCTCTATGAGGAACGGCTGAAGGCCAACGCAGATACGACTGCAAAAGCCGGAGACAAAAAAACAGGCAAGGCTGACAAGAAAAAAGAATCCGCCGAAGACAAGAAAAAAAATGAAAAGGCGGAAA
Organism: Prevotellaceae bacterium UBA1787; assembly: GCA_002315195.1. The sequence continues at coordinate 5,583 of DCGD01000016.1, forward strand.
ACAAAGAAACATCAGATACGCTCAAAATGGACTTTGAAGATTGTGACCAAAGGGCGAAACGCCTGACCGTTCATTCTTCGCGAATGGGCTACAACTATCTGTCACCCGATGGAAAGAAATTCTACTATGTGTCCGCATACGAAGGAGGTTATGATTTGTGGGTTCATGACCTCGAGGAAGGTTCCACGCGCATACTTGTCAAAGGTTTGGGCGGGTCGGATTTCATACCTGACGCCAAGGGAGAAAACCTGTACATCTATGGAGGGTCCATACGAAAACTTACGCTCGCCAATGGCGCGATTAAAAATATTCAGTTCAGTGCGGAGCGGGATGGAGAAAACGCAGCCGAAAGGGAATACATTTATGACCATTGTGTCAATCAGTTGAAAGCGCGTTTTTGTGACGTGAATTATCATGGTGTTGATTTTGAGGCGTTGGCCGAACATTATCGTCATTTCCTCCCGAACATCAACAATAAACTTGATTTGAGTGAAATGGTCAGTGAATTGCTGGGTGAACTGAATTGCTCCCACACCGGGCTTAAATACAGCGTCAACAACAATGCACCAAAGACCGCTCAATTGGGTGCTTTCTTTGATGAAACATACAAGGGAGATGGCTTGAAAATACAAGAAATTCTTTTCGGCGGGCCTTTGGACCTGCCCGATGGGAAAATAAAGGAAGACTACATCGTCAAGGAGATTGACCACAAGAAAGTGGAAGCAGGCAAGGATTATTTCCCCTTGCTGTATGGAAAAGCAGGCAAATGGGTACTCTTGACCATTGCCGATGTAAAAGGGAAAACATTTGAAACGTATGTCAAGCCCGTTTCTTCAAGTACCGTGGTGGAATTGCTGTACAGACGTTGGGTGAAACGTTGCGAAGATTTCACGGAAACGTATTCAAAGGGACAGGTTGCATATATCCACGTCAGAAAAATGGATAGTCAGAGTTTCCGTGACCTCTACTCGAAACTTCTTGGAAAATACAGGAACTACAAAGCCGTAGTCATTGATGACCGCCATAACGGAGGTGGTTGGCTGCATGAGGATTTGGGTGTCCTGTTGAGTGGGGAACAGTTCCAAACATTTTCCTCAAGAGGGCAATATTTGGGAATAGACCCCTTCAACCGTTGGACAAAACCGTCCTGCGTCCTAATGTGTGAAAATTGTTATTCCAACGCCCATGGCTTTCCAATGATGTATAAAACACTTAAATTGGGCAAACTTGTGGGTACACCCATGGCGGGAACGATGACCGCGGTGTGGTGGGAAGGCGTAGATCAAAATTTAAAGTGTGGCATTCCACAGATACTTTGCGTTGACAACAATGGCATACCCGCCGAGAACCAACAACTGAATCCCGATGTTTTTGTAGAAAATACGCCCGAACAGATGTTGAGGGGCGAGGATGCCCAATTGAAGCGCGCCATTGACTTGATGTTGGAAACCATCAAGGATGTTTCCACGAAATAGGTCCAAACCAAAGAATTATTGGTTTTTCATCGTTAAGGTATTTACATGCAAATACGGTAAAAGAGTGAGGTGTGTTATGAGAGGAAGGTGTACAAGGCTTATATGTCCGCTATTGGTGGTGTTGTATGTGGTGTTGGTACCTGGAACCAACCATGCACGCAATTTTCGTGCATTTACTTTCAATATCCGTTCCGGATCTTCGGATGATGGCATGAACAGTTGGAAATATCGTCAGGATGACATGCGCACTTTTATAATGACCACGAAACCTGACGTGTTTGGGGTGCAGGAGGCAGTACCGGAGCAGGTGAAATTCCTCAGCGATACGCTAAAAAAAGAATATGCGTGCATCGGTGTCGGCTGTGAGGATGGAAAAAGCGAGGGAGAACATTTGACCATTTTTTATCGTAAGAAAATATACAAATTGGTGAATAATAAAACATTTTGGCTTTCTGAAACTCCGGATGTACCTTCCAAGGGGTGGGATGCCACCGGCAAACGTATTTGTACATGGGCTTCATTCCAAAACATAAAGAATGGCAAGAGTTTTATTTTCGCCAATACGCATTTGGACCACGATGGTGAACTTTCACGCTTGAATTCGGCTATGCTTTTGAAACAGCAACTGGGAAGACTTGACAATGGCATTCCAGTTATCGTCGCGGGCTGCTTCAACTTTACCGATACGTCCCCATGCCATTCCATCATGTGCAATCGGATTTTCCCTTTGGTAGATACTTACAAGAAAGCCAAGAGTGTTATGGGGAAGAAATCTTCTTACCATGATTTTGGGAAAATACCCGATGAAGAGGGAAAAAGAATAGATTTCATGTTTGTTTCTCCCAACATAAAGGTAGAGAAGGTGCATATTTTCAACAGTCTTTTGTTTGGTGGCGGTTTTCTCTCCGATCACCATCCATATATCGTGGATTTGTCAGGAAAAGTATTCTAAATTGTTACGATGACCATAGAAGAACACTATATGTCGCGCTGCATAGCGTTGGCGAGAAAAGGTGAGACGGGAGCCCCCCCCAATCCAATGGTGGGCGCCGTGCTTGTTTGTGACGGCAAAATAATCGGAGAAGGCTTTCATCGGCGTTGTGGTGGACCCCATGCGGAGGTGAATGCTTTTGCTTCCGTGCGCCGTCCTGAACTGGTCGAAAAATCCACTTTGTATGTCAGTCTTGAACCTTGCGCCCACTATGGGCGCACACCGCCCTGCGCGGAATTGATTATAAAGAAAAAAGTAGGGCGTGTGGTCATTGGTTGTCGCGACCCTTTCGTGAAGGTGCAGGGACGCGGCGTGGCCATGCTTCGGGAAGCGGGAATTGACGTGCTGGAAGGTGTGTTGGAAAAGGAGTGCAAAGAGCTCAACAAAAGGTTTTTCACATGCCAAACGCAGCATCGCCCTTACATCACTTTAAAGTGGGCGCAATCAGCCGATGGTTTCATGGCCCCTTGCGTTAAGCCGAACACTTCTGTCTATATTTCCACGCCGCATACGCTTTTGCGCGTGCATCGTTTGCGGGCATTGCATCAAGCCATTTTGGTAGGTACCAACACGACCATGATAGACAATCCTTCACTGACGTTGCGAGCGTGGGCAGGAAAACAACCTTTGCGGGTCGTACTGGACAGACATNNCATGGCGTGTTGCCGGCTTCCTTGCATATTTTCGACGGTGAAGTTCCAACATTGATAGTTGGAGAGAAGAATCCCCGTTTACGAGCAGCGCGCGGCACGTATGATTTTCTGCGGTTGCGGGAAGGACAGTCCGTTTTTCAATGTTTGTTTGATGAACTTTTGAAACGGGGTGTTCAGTCTCTCTTGGTTGAAGGTGGGAGAAAATTGTTGCAGTCTTTCATTCAGGATGGACTATGGGATGAAGCGCATGTGGAAATAGGTGACGTTTGTTTTGGTGACGGACTGCCCGCGCCCATGCTTCCGTCAGGGATGCCCGTCAGTGTGGAAGAATGTTGGGAACATACCATTGTACATTATTTGTCCCATGGGTAGAAATTTTTGAGCCCCTACTGTTTCTTTATGTTCCAAGCCAAAGACTTTTCAAATTTTCGGTGAACTGATGAGAAAAATCGCGGGTATTTTGCGCAGGTCGGGCAGTTTGGTCTTTTTCCATTCCCCAATGGCCAGTGTCCGTATGTATTCGTTCTTGGTGGTGAGTCCGGCAGCGATGCACAACAGAGTCTGTGGGCGGCAGGCGGTCAGTAAATCATTGAAGATGCGGTCATTTCTGAAAGGCGTTTCGATGAACATCTGCGTTTGGTATTCTGTATATGCCCTTGCCTCAAGCTTTTTGATGAGGGTGCCGCGTTCAGATGCTTGGATAGGCAGGTAACCGTTGAAAGCGAAGTTTTGTCCATTGAATCCGGAAGCCATGAGGGCGAGAAGAATGGAAGAGGGACCGACCAGGGGCACAACGCATATTCCGAGGCGTTGGGCTATGGCGACAACACCTGCGCCGGGATCGGCAATGGCGGGACATCCGGCTTCCGAAATGATACCGATGGAATGTCCTTCGGCAATGGGTTTCAGGTATGTGCGAAATTGATGTTCGTCGGCATGTTTACCCATTGGGTAGAAGGTAATGTCGTCAATGTTGATGTCCTTGCTTACGGCTTTAAGAAAACGGCGGGCAGTGCGCTCCTCTTCCACGATGAAGTGATGGATGGATAAGATGATGTCCCGATTATATGAAGGCAGCACTTGTTCAATGGGCGTTTCTCCAAGTGTGACCGGTATGAGATACAATGGCATGGTAGTTGTTTGTTAGATATGGTTTTACAGTTCAGGCAGGCTCGACCCCGTGATTTTTCTGTACAGGTCAAGCGCATAGACGTCGGTCATTCCGGAGATGAAGTCAAGAATGCCGAAAATGCGTCCGTGAAATGTTTCATGATGAATTTGATACTGATTGGGAATGCGGTCAAGCAGCAGACGGCTGTATGCCTTTTCGGGATGGAGTATGGCTTCCGTGAGGAGTTCGAGCAGCATGTAGATGATTCGGTAACCGGCCAGTTCCACATCCAATACCTCGCGGGCTTTGTAAATTTGTTTCTTTGCCGCTTCAGCACATTTCTTGTAGGCTGTGAGGCAACGGTCGCTGACGTGGTCCAACAGTGCGCCCGTGAACCGACCTTCCATGATGGCGTCGTAATTTTGGATGAATGTGTTGACACATTCTTTTTCGATGCAGTTGATGACGCATGACCTCAGGTAGATGATACGCTCGTTTTCGTCAGTGACGTTGGGGTAAGCCGTCTTGAGCCGTTTTTGAGTGTCTTCATCGAAGAAAGCGAGATAGAGTTCTTCGGTTTGGGAATAGGTGAGCAGATGGAGTTTGTGAGCATCCTCTATGTCCATTATCTCGTAGCAGATGTCATCGGCCGCTTCCACGAAGTAGGTCAGCGGATAGCGCGCATAGCGAAGGGCGAGTCCGGCGTCATGCAGTTTGATGATTCCGAGTTCTTCGGCGATTTCCCGAAAAAAGGGTGTTTCTTCCATAAAGAAGCCAAATTTGGGCTTTCCTTGTGCAAGGAGTGAAGTGTAGGGATATTTGACGATGGAGGCCAGGACACTGTAGGTCATGACATAACCGCCTTCCCTGCGCCCCTCGTAGCGGTGGGTAAGCATTCTGAAAGCATTGGCATTGCCGTCGAAATGGATAATGTCGTTCCAAATCTGATCGCCTTTTTCCTCGCCGCATTCGTCAAAGATGAGAGCGGAAATTTTCTTCCCGTTGCCTTCTGAAAAATAACTGGCAATGGCGCGTTCTCCCGCATGGCCGAAAGGCGGGTTGCCCAAATCGTGCGCAAGGCACGCCGGGCTCACGATGGCTCCCAGCATGGCTATCCCTTCGTCTTTCAGTTCAGGGTAGCGGCGCATAAGCTCGCTTGCTGCGTCGTTGCCTAATGAACGGCCTACGCTCGACACCTCGAGACTGTGGGTCAATCTGTTGTGAACGAATATGCTGCCGGGGAGTGGAAAAACCTGTGTCTTGTTCTGCAGTCGCCGAAAAGGAGGAGAGAAGATAAGTCTATCAAAGTCACGCTGAAATTCGGTACGACGTTCTTCCATTTCATACGATTTCAGCGTGCGGCCGAGGCGTTTGGTGGAAATGAGTCGTTGCCATTCCATTCTTTTTTGCATCGATTTTTTATTTTTTCTGAAAGATAGATGCAAAATTAGTTTTTTCTGCCTATATTTGCCACCTGCAAATGGAATATTTCCAAATGGAAAAAAGTTGATAGTTCGATTAACAATGAAAATAACAATGAAAAAATTGCAAATGGAAGGTATTCGTACCTTGTTTTTCGGTGTTCTTGTCGCATTTTCCACCATTTCGGCGTATGCACAGGATTTTGGCAAAATCTCACGTTATGCGGAGGACAACAAAGTTCTCAGTGATTTACCCCAAAAAGGGGAAAAGCGTGTCGTTTTTCTTGGCAATTCAATTACAGAAGGTTGGTACAGACTTCACAAGGATTTCTTCCAACATCCCGGTTACATTGCCCGCGGCATTGGCGGTCAGACTTCCTATCAGTTCCTGTACCGTTTCCGCGACGATGTAGTCAATTTGCATCCCGCTCTCGTCATCATCAATGCCGGTACCAATGACATAGCTGAAAACACATGTCCATACGATGAAGATCGTACGTTCGGAAACATTCAGTCCATGGTGGAAATTGCAAAGGCAAACAAAATCAAGGTTATCTTGACATCCTGTCTTCCCGCCGCAAAATTCGGTTGGAGCAAGGTCACCGACGCCCCGGTGAAAATCAAGGCGCTCAATGCACGCATTAAGGAATATGCCAAGAAAAACAAAATACCTTACGTGAATTATTTCGATGCCCTTGTGGATACCGATGGCAAATCCCTCAAGGCGGATTGCACGAATGACGGTGTGCATCCATTGCCCGCAGGTTATGCCATTATGGAGTCACTCATAGTTCCCGCCATCAACAAAACTTTGTAGGGCCTCATTTGGACTTGACCGATTGTTGTTTTGACGTAATGGCGTTGTGCTGTATCCTGGAATGTGATACCATTCCAGGATACATCTTTTTGAAGAAACTTTACGTTTACTCCATATTTTGATGTGCCGTATGTCAAGACAATTTCATTGACCTCGTGGTATCTTCATTTTTTTTCATCATACATTATTATCCAAAACACAAGTCATGAGAAAGTTCCAAACTTTACTTTTTCTCTGCATAGTATTTTCAGCCACTGCGTTGGCGCACAGGAATCCCATATTATGTTTTGATATGCGTTACACGCTCAGGGCAAATTA
>DCGD01000068.1:0-14746 GCA_002315195.1 Prevotellaceae bacterium UBA1787
AGGGTAATGGAAAGCGTGTCCCCTTTCAAGGAAGCGACCGTGGAGTAGTCCTCGTCCTCCGTCACTTCGCAGAGGCGCGCGTCCTGGTGTACTTTCATCAAGGCAAACATCTGCCCGTTGGCGGTCAGGCGGCTTTCCGTAGGCTTAATCAAGATGGCTCCCTCTCCTATGGGTTGGAAATAACTCACGATGGGCATATCCAAAACATTCGTTTCCCGCAGGAACATATGCAGCATCTTGGCGGTAAACATCCCTTCTCCCACGCAAGAGGGCCGATACCAAGCATACCACTGGTTCCATTCATCAAAGGAGATGTGAAGCTTGACACCTGTTCTGTCGAGACATTCGCGCATTTCTTCTGCCACTCCGAAAATGTCTTCCTGTGAAGNNCATTCATCAAAGGAGATGTGCAGTTTCTTCCCTGTCGCATCCAAAAGTTTTCGCATATCACGGGCCAGGGAGAGATTGGTGTCAAATGATTGTATGATGCCCTGGTAAGTCTGCCGTATTTCCTCCTCCGTTGTATAGTGGTATCCTCCCCGGGGAGCTGAATAATGGTGCAACGAGATGTAAGGAACCTTTTCGGAAAGTGGAGCGGCGGAGTTCTCCACCCAGTTCTTGTTGGGATAGGGCCCCGAAGAGCAGAATTCCAACCCCGGGGTCACCTTCACCATGGCATCGACATGCTTTTCCGCCAAAGCGGCGTATTCCTTCGGGCCGTGCGGCCCCTCCATGTGTACATAGCCCATCTCGTTTCCCAATGACCAGAAACGGACATTGTAAGGCTCCTTGAAACCACGTTCAGCACGTATTTTTCCGTATTCAGAGTCAGGTGTTCCATTGCAATACTCCACCCATTGCGCACTCTCCTCAGGGGTACTCCATGCCAGGTTGATGGTTATCCATGGTTCCGCCCCCACCTCGCGACACAAGGCGATGAACTCATCCGTACCTATCTCATGACTGTCGTATCCTTCAGAATAAGGTTGTGTCTCTATTTCCGTAGCCGCCTGCAGAGGTCCGCGCGCATCAACGGGAAGAAGACAATCCTTCCATCGGTATTCCCCCGCGAAATTGCCACCCGGCCAGCGCAGCATCCTGGGACCAATGGCTTTCAGGTTACGCACCACATCCAAGCGCATACCATGGAAATTATCCTTGGGAAGCATGGACAAGGCGCCAAAGGTAACTTCCGCCANNATGTCGGTGTATGTATAGCGGATGCAGCCATCCATATCCTCCGTGTCCGGCATCATTTCAAACTCCTCCACCTGCCAATCGTCGGACGGAGAAAGGGAAAGGGTTCGGGCGGCATATACCTTCCCGCCACTGCGATCCGTCAACGCCACACACAGGGAAACGGGTTTGTTTACCCTTGTTACCGTGCGTAGTAGATAGGATTTTCCTGACTGCAACGCCACACCATGCTGACCGATGCCGGCACGCTGACCCTCCACCAAATTTTCCACTACCTGGGAATGTAATTCATTGTCTCTTCTCATGTTGTTGAGACAAATGTGTCGTGTATAGCAGCGTCTGCCACCGTCAACCATCAAATAGAGTGTCTTCTCTCCGATGGAAAACCAATGTGCGGCAAGCCCCTCGTTGCGCGATGGCTTGCCCGCGAATTTCCGATTCTGAAGCATCTGGGCACTCAGTCCGCCATTGACCGCGGCACGGGTGTGTTCCAAATTGAACGAAAATACAAACGGTGAAAAAGGTTCCGCCTTGTTCACACCAATCTTTTGGGCGCAAATCACTTGAGCAAAGACCAACGCCATCAACCACACTACCACATTTTTCATAATTCGTATATTTTTTCCTTTTACTACTATCCCAAGGTAATCAAATATCATTTGAATATGGCAAAGACTTTATGTATTCTTCCATAAACAAATAATTTGGAAAGCCGTCATTATCAACAGGAAGCATTATTTCGGACTTTTCCGTTATTTCTTTTGATATCCTTATTCAACCTTGAATCCGCCAAAGCGGTAGTACACTTACTCAGCCTTTGCCTCCTTTGGTATCTCTCTTCCCGGTTTCATGACGACACCCATGCTCTTGCGTCCGTCCATCTTGACGATGAGCGGAGAGTCAAAGTGTACCAGGCGCAGGTATTCTCCCTCCCACTCCGCCGACTGACTGTTCAGAAACGCTTCATCATACCATCCATCGCCCCTGTACGGATTGACGGTAAAGTAACCCACGCCGAAAGAGGTCATGTTTTGGAAAAAATGGGTTCCCTGACTGGGCTCGATGCTGTAGTTCTGCAATCCACATTCGGTGATTACAGCGGCATTGCTGATGTTGGGCCATTTGACGGGAATGCCCAAAAAAGTGTCGCTGCTGCCCCAACGCCCCGGACCTATGAGTATGTAACTGCGGTTTTCATCACAGAATTTCTTGTTGATTTTTTCGATTTCGTAGGCTATCAACTGGTTGTTGGAATTGCTGAACTGTTCGTCTTTGACATAAAGCACATCGTAAAGTTCATTGATGGTACCATGCCCAAGCACGTTTGACGACGTGAGCAGAGTGTCTTCCTTGGGAATGATGGCGAGGTCGTCGTCCATGATTTCCTTGCTGTTGACAATGGGGCGTATCTGAAGCAGATAGAACGATGCGCTGCTGCCATCTTCGTTGAAATTGACGGCAAACTCTATTTCAACGGGACGCCCCATTTCCTTCTGACCTATCTTTAGTAATTTGTCCAACGTGTCCGCCAACGGAAAGACGTTGTGCTGAAGAACATTGACAAAGGAGATAATCTTTCGTCCACCGGGATAGTAGCCATCGCGAATTATTTGATCGTAGGGATCGAAAGTGGAAGCGATGTATTTCAGCGTCTTGTCTTCGTCCGCGTCCTTGAGGTTGAGTTTGAGGAGGTTGAAACCGTCATTGACGAACGGTTTGTCACTGTTGGCGAGATCCAGGGCATAGAATTGGGTTTGGGTTTCGCGCAAGGCAAGATCAAGCGTACTCATCTGCAAGATGTTGTGGGGATGGCAGGGAGAGAAATAGAGGGTTCGCCCTCCGTCCACAATGTACTTGCCAAGCCCGAGTGCGATGTTGGCGATGCCGTCCTCGGCCTTTTCGTTTCCGATTGGATAGAAATTCAGTGAGCGCGCCACACCCGACATGTTGGGATAGAAACGTCCGTTGTGTTCACTTCCTACCGTTTCCTGCAATACAACCGCCATTTTTTCCTGGTCGATGAGGTTTGAGGTGGCAAGCATGTAGGTTTTGCTTTCACGATAAAAAGTAGAAGCATAGACTGCCTTAATGGCGTTGCATACGGCTTCCATCTGCGCCGATGCATCTTGCATGGGCGGTACCATGTAGGTGGAATAAACACCTGCGAAAGGTTGATAGTGGGAATCTTCGAGCATGCTGGACGAACGTACGGCAATGGGACCCTTGACCACATGAATGAGCGCCTTGACATTTTCGCGGATTTCATCGGGCAGGCGGGATGCCAGGAAATGCTGCAGAATGGTATCGTTGTCCAAATCCTGCAAGGCGATGCTGTAGAGTTGGTTGTTCTCCATGAAACGGTCGAAGATGTCAGTACAGATGACAACGCTTCTCGGTATGCTGACAGTCATCTTTTCGGTATCGAGTGAAGGATAACGCTTTATCATGCGTCCCATGAAAGCAAGTCCTCTACCTTTTCCACCCAATGAACCATTGCCCATGCGCGCAAAGTTGCTGTATTCATCAAAACGGTCCTTGAGATAAATGGCAATAGTACCGAAATTCTTGATGCGGCGGTATTCGAGTATCAAATGGAATATCAAGTCGCGCGCCTCGTCCAAATCCTTATAGTCCGACACGTCAATGTTCCTCAGGATTTCCGCGGGCGGAAACATGGCGCGAGAATAGAAGAAACGCGAGAAATGGTTGTGCGAAAGGTGATATACGAGCGAATCATCCGGTATTTTATATATGCTGTGCTGCAAATCCTTCAAAGTTTGGATGCGCATAATCTCTTTCCGACTTTGGGGATTGACAATGACGAAATCCCCGAAACCGAACAATTCCGAAACGCGGAGCCGGAGTTCCTGGGGAAAATTCTTGGATGATTTCTCAATGAAGGCCGCCCCGAGTTCGCGGGCGTATGTGGCATTGGTAGCATCGGACGACTCGAGAATAAAAGGTATGATAAGCCCGGTGCGGCGAACGTACTGACCGAACTTATAACCGGCATAAGGGTCTTTTTTGTCACATTTGTTGATGCTCATGTCGGACACTATACCCAAAATATGATCTTTGTACTGTTCAAAGATGGCGACGGCCTCCTCATAGTTTCGTGCCAGCAGGATTTTGGGACGTCCCCTCATGCGGAGATGGGCGAGGTGGTCGTTCAAGGCTTCCTTGGAAAATATCTTGCTCTGTTCCAAAACGAACTGATAGAGGTGCGTCAATGCGGATGAATAGAAACGTATGGAGTCCTCGACAAGCAATATGATTTGAACACCTGCAGATTCCGTGTCCTCCGGTGCATTCATCTTGTCCTCCAGCAACTTGATGATGGCAATGAAGAGTTCGGCATTGCCGAGCCAACTGAAGATGTAGTCAATGACGGTCATGTCAGCGGTGGCGACGCGCTTGCTGACTTCTTTGGAAAAAGGCGTCAGCACCACAATGGGGATTTTGGGATAGTTCACCTTGAGTTCTTCTGCATCGGCAAAAGTGTCGCGATTGTCCATGTTTGGCATGCAGATAATCAAGTCGAAATTGCGATCCTGCAATTCCATGATGGCCTCCTCAACATTGGTGACCTGGGTGATGCGCGGAGGGGAACTCAAGCCAAGCGAATTATACTCATTGTATATTTGTTCGTCTACGCGGCCGTCATCCTCAAGTATGAAAGAATCATAACGCGTGGCTACTAACAGAATGTTGTATATACGCTTCTGCATCAAATCCACGAAATCCGTGTCACGAAGCACAAGTGATTTCAAATCAGGAACATTACTCATAAATCAAGTTCTTTTGATTTCATTTCCGCCCCATTCGCGAAACACGCCGAAGAAAACGAATTGCACGAATGGGGCAAACATGGTTCATTAATGATTATTTTTTTGCAAAGCTAAATATAGCACGGACAAAAAAGTCCGATATGATGTTTTTTTGCATTTGATTTAGCACTTTATTTCTTGTTCTTCTTAAGTTTATCGATAACCTTAAGAAAATCTGGACTTGGACACGGATCTTTCATCGTAATAACGTCTAAAATCTTTTTCTTGACGGCGCAGCTGACCTTTTCTTTTGCCATCTTGACAAGTGATGATGCAGCCAACTTCTAAAAAGTCGTGATTGGGTGTTATTGACATAAATTGATTGATTTAATTGTTTTTAGCTCGACTTTCGCAAGTAAAATTTATAATCTTATTTTATTTCGTCATGAATGTAACCATCATCCTTGATGTTCCAAAGCACGGCTACCACAATTCCGCCAATGACGGAAACAACACTCATCAGTATGAAAAGATAATCCCAGCCGAAATTGTCGGAGAACCATCCCAGACCGACGCCGGTGAAAATGACGGAAACGTAACTCATCAAACCTATCAGACCAACCGCCGAAGACGCCGCCTTTTTCGTCACCTGGTTGGAAGCCACAACGCCAAGCAACGCCTGTGGACCATACAGGAAGAAACCCGCCAAAGCCAACAGTATCAACACAAAACGCGCATCGGCATCGGCAGGCAGGATGTGGAGAAGCACCAGGCACACTGCCACTATGCCCATTTCGATGGCACAGACGCGCTGGGCCTTTCCTCCGAAACAATGGTCTGAAACCCAACCGGCGCACATCATACCGGCACAACCGGCAATTTCAAAAATGGCAATGGTCCAACCTGCCAATTCCGGCGTAAGCGGAACGGCACGATTCTGTAGAAACGTCGGTCCCCAGTCCAAAACGGCGAAACGCACAATATAAACGAACAAATCCGTCACGGCCAAAATCCAAATGATGGGGTTCTGAAACACTTTCTTGCGGACGAAAGATTTGTACGCCTCCGGGCTCTCATCATCGTCCAATTCCGTTTTCGTGTCGGGAAGTTCGGGCAATCCTACTGAAGAAGGGGTGTCGCGAATGGTCACAATGACAAAAAACACACCGACGGTGGCAATCAAGGCGGGAATCCAAAAACACCATTGCCACTGCATGGTACCGAAACTCGCACCAAACTGGCTGCCTACGATATAGCCGCAGAGAATGGACACCAAGCCCGCACCGATGGAATGGGAAGAATTCCACAATGACATCTTCGTCGCCAATTCCTTGGGTGCCACCCAATGGACCATCAGACGATTACACGGAGAGAAGCCACAACCCTGGAATATGTTGTTCAACACGAGCAGTACCGCCATGATTACCACCATGGTGTTCACGAAATCGGGACCATCCGCACGGCCCGTAAGCCAATGACTGAAATCGGCGCTGAAACCGAACAGATAGTTGAGCAGCGCACAGACGCTCAACCCCACCACCAAATGCCAGCGCGCATTGGTGCGGTCGGCGATGAAACCATTTATGAATTTGGATATGCCGTAGAGAATGCCCACCAATGACAGAATAATGCCGAAACTGGTATTGGTTATACCATATTCCTCACCCAACGCAGGCATTGCAAAGGAGAAATTCTTACGCACAAAGTAAAACATGGAATAGCCTATCATTGAACAGATGATAACGCGCCATTTCCAATACTGAAAGCTTTGTTTTGTCTTCATTTTTCAAATTTGTATTTTCATTTTATTTCCCAAGCACCACCCTTGCCAAACACACGCTGGACAAGGGTGTCATAAATTCCCGCACGTCGCGCAAGATCAAGCAGATTGATGCGATAGCGCATCAATTGGGTGAAAGGAACCATGTCACGAAGTTGCTTCCGAGTCACGCCGATGTCGGAAGGGTCGGTCGGCGCACCCACTATGCCGAAAAGACGCTGCATCTTCACGAAAGGATATACCTGACGGCGGTATTTTTCCTTCAATTCCGTCCACTGGTCGCGCACTTTCGTCAACTGGTCGCGAATCTCCGACGGTTGATGGTATTTCTTGGTCATTTCCGTTACGCCCAACTCGGGATTGACAAAGTCACGGAAAATCCAAGCCGCACGCTTCCGCTCACTTTCCAACGTAGGCCATTCCGCCACACATTTTTCCACATCCAGTTCCGACAAATCCATTTTCAGGAATTCATCAAAGAATGCACACATGGTCAAAGTGCCAATGGCCACCTGAAAGCCATGCGATTGCAGCCGTCCCTTGTAACGATGCTCCGTCATGTCAAGATAGTGGCTGAACAAATGGTCAGTGCAGGAAGCGGGACGACTGGAACGGGCGGCCTGCATGGCAAAGCCACTCAACGTCAATCCCTCAAACAATGCGCCGATGGCTTCGGGATTTCCTGAAGCCACCTCTTCGGGACGTGACAGCATGGCGTCAAGGACATCCTGAAGCATGTGCCACGCTTCGGGATGAATGGGTTCCGTTCCGAAGAGATCGGCAATCATCCATTCCGCACCGCACGGTATCTTGGCGGCAAGGTCGGCATAGCCCGCGGCCGTCATGTTACGAGGAGCCCGGGCAATGATGTCAAGGTCGGCTACAATGGCCCTCGGGGCGGGACATTCAAACGTCTGCTTCAGTCCCTTGTATGTTATGGAGGCACCAAAGGAAGAATAACCATCTACGGAAGCCGCCGTCGGCACGCTCAGATACGACTGCCGATGATGATGCGCCGAAAGTTTGCAAAGGTCGTTGATGGTGCCCGAACCTACGGAAACCGCCACCGCCCCTGTCTTGTCAAGCAATGCGTCAACCATCTCTACATGTGCCCAATCGGCATGAAAATCGCAGTCGGGAAACATAAAGACCCCACACTGCTGACCTGCATCGAGCATCAAGGCGTGGAGTTGCTCTCCCGCCGCCTTCCAAGTGTGGCAGTCGGCCACAATGACGGCGCTGCGTTCGGGAAACAACCGCTTGAAAACAGAAGGTGCCTTGGCCAGCACACCCCGCCCCATCTCAAACACCTTGGTGTCGGTCGCAACTTTCAACGCCTCCGCTATTCTTCCTTCGGTGTCCATTGCAATGCTATTTCAGGTGTTCAAACGTAAATGATTCCCAAGGAAGATCCGCATCCGCCTTGCCCTTGTCAAGTATATCGACAATGTGCATCAACAATGGGAAATCCTTCAGATCCACCATTCCCAGTTCCGCCTTCCTGCGGATAGCATTGCCCATGACGCGGGTGATGACGAGGCTTTCCAGCGTGATGCCCGCCAAAGCCTCCGTAACCTGGTCATAATTCAGCCCCTGACCCATCAAGACGCCACATCTGCGGGTACGACCGCTGAAAATGGTTACATACAAATCACCCAATCCTATACATTCGGATTCAAACGTACCACCCTGCATCAGCATGAGCGCATGGGTTTCGCGAACGGCCTGCGTAAATGTTCCCGCCTGCGAATTGAAATGCTGCGGTTCATTCTCTCCGTGCCAACGCGTGTTCAAACCGACTGCCAAGGTGACAGCCATCGCATAGGCATTCTTCAAAGCCACGGCGCTCTCCAAACCAATTACGTCATTTGTAAGAGATATATGATAGTATGGGCGCTGCATGGCTTCCTTCATCATGCGAAGCGCCTCGTTGTCCTTTCCGCAGAAACCCACTTCGGAAGGATCCATGAAAACGAGCTCATAGCTGGTACAAGGACCTCCAATGGCACAGATGGTGCGCTTGATGCCGCGCTTTGCCAATTCACTTTCCCAAAAGCCGGGATATGAAAGCAAAGTACCATCCTCGGTTGCGCGCAAACCCTTCGTCACGCTCAATACGGGAATGGATGGGTCCAACTGCGTCAGAATTTCCTCCAAAAACCAATCCACGCCAAAGGAAGAGACACCGCCTATCACGAAATCACAGCCCTCGACAGCCTCTTTCCAATCCTTGAAATAATAGTACTTTACGTTATCGGGGAAAGGACGGCAAAACTTCTCATGTTTTCTCGTCTTTATATATCCATCAATGATTTCGTCATCAAGACATGTACCAATGATACATACTTCATTACCATTTTCCGCTGCTGGAAAAGCCAGTGCGGAGCCCATCATTCCTGCTCCTAAAATTGCTACTTTACGTTTCATTTTTCAGTTATAATAATTTAAAATTCTACAAGTATTTTTGATAACACCTACGCCTTTTTATGCGTTCATGGTCAAAATGGCGCCATTGCGACATTTCCTTTTCGTTATGTTCAAGCTGGGGCGCACTTTCGGCATATTTGAATCCCATTTCCTTGCATACCCTCAACTGTTCGGCAAAAAGCATTGCGTTCACGCCCTTTCCCTGGTATGCAGGGTCTATGCCTATCAGCAGGAGTTCGGTTGTGTCCTCACGACGGAGATAGAGTGATTTCAACAAGAAAAACCAACCTGTCGGAAACAAACGCCCCTTTGACCGTTGCAAGGCCTTGGTCAAGCTTCCCATAGTGACGGCGGCCGCCACGACCTCTCCCTGTTCGTTTTCTACCACGGTGATAAATTCACGACGAATGATGAGATTGTATTGGTCGTAAAACTCATGGATTTGTTCATCCGTAAACGAAACGAAACCAAACAAGGGCGAGTATGCCTTGTTGAACAAATGGAAAATACGCTCCACGTATGCCAATTTTTCGCTTTTCTTGACATGATGTATGTGCAGACGATAGCGAGAGGGCACTATTTCTGATACCTTCCTGAATTTTGGAGGCAGTTCGTCGGGTATCAACAGTCGAACCTGAAGCCAGTCAACTGCTTTTACATACCCTAATTTTTCCAGATGACGCGGATAATAGGCAAGATTGTATATGGTTGTAGCCGTTCCGTTTCGGTCAAAATCCTCAACAAGCATGCCTTCTTTGTCAAAATCCGTAACGCCGAGAGGCCCTTGTACAACATTCATTCCACGCGCCTTTCCCCAATTCTCCACAGTCTTCATCAAAAAACGCGAAACATTTTCGTCATCGATGAATTCAATCATTCCGAAACGTACTGCCTTGACACCCCATTTTTCATTTGCCCGATAGTTTATCAACGCTACCACCCGACCTACCGCCTTGCGGTCCCGATAGGCTACGAAAGCCTCCATTACTTCATTTTGTTTGCGAAGTATCTTGAGAACTTCCAACTTCAAATCCGGCACATAATATGGACAACCTTTGTACAGTTGCTCCGGCAAACCGACAAAAGCCTTTATATCATGTTTGGAATGTACTGATACTATTTGAATCATAATCTCAAAATATTACAACGGTCTTACCAACTATTTGTATGGTATTACAAAAATAATGAAAAAAGTACATACAAATGCGCAAACCAGTTGTTTTTTTTATAAAGGTACACTTCCATAAATTGAACAAATCAAATTTTAGACTTGATTTTTAGTGTTTTACAGCACAGCCGCACTTTCATATTTTTAATGGTTGTCACAAACAAATGCCAACACAACCCATTCATGAGAACAAGAAACACCCTGACGTCTCTGCCGTCAGGGTGTTTCTTGTTCTCTTTCGCTCTATGGATTAGTGTTCACACAACTCAGTCAAGATGCCCACCGTGCTTTTTGGATGGAGAAATGCGATGTTCAAGGATTCAGCGCCCTTGCGGGGAGCAGCGTCTATGAGACGTATTCCCGCCGCCTGTACTTCTGCAAGCGCATTGGCTACACCATCCTCTACGCAGAAAGCCATGTGATGCATTCCCTGGCCTTTTTTCTCAATATACTTGGCTATGGTGCTGTCTGGTGACGTTGGTTCAAGAAGTTCCAATTTAACCTCACCACACATCAGGAATGCGGTCTTGACCTTTTGGTCGGCAACTTCCTCAATGTTGTAACATTTCAAACCCAAAACATTCTCAAAATAAGGCAGTACTGCCTCAATGCTCTCAACGGCGATGCCGATGTGTTCAATATGTGAAATTTTCATCTGTTAATAAATTGTTTCATGAAACAAAGGAACACAAAAAATAGGAACTATCCAAACAATTCCAAAGTTTTTTCCCTTTTTCTTGAAAAACGCTCCTACAACATCCGCTACTTATTACTTGCTCCTTTCAATTTTCGCATTTTATGAAAATCGCGGATGCGTTTGCATATAGGAACCAGCACTTCCCGATTGCATGGCACTGCCACCGTTTCATACAATATCCAAACCTTGCCTGACAACGCTGCACGGATACGAAAACAAATTCCTAAAAACTTTCTTAAGTTCCATTTTTTGACAATATCATAAGACAAAAAAACACATTTGATTTTTAGGTTCCTTAAAAAAGCACATTTACAAGAAAAATCATCACAAATAAAAGCTTATTACAGATAAAAGATATTATCTTTGCAGTCCGAATAAATAAATCGTAACAGTAAAATACATATAAATATGACTAAAGCAGAAATTGTAAATGAGATTTCAAAAGAAACAGGTATAGACAAGGCTACTGTACTTACGACCGTTGAAGCCTTCATGGAAGCGGTTAAAAGTACCATGTCAAAAGGAGAAAATGTATACCTGCGCGGATTCGGCAGTTTCATTCTGAAGAAAAGAGCGCCGAAGACAGCACGCAACATTTCACAAAATACGACCATCATCATACCAGAACATAACATCCCCGCATTCAAACCGGCGAAGAGTTTCGTATCTACCATCAAATAAACGCTGCATTCTCCTGCAAGCCTACAGTATTTTTTGAAAATTCCAATTATTCGAATCTTATTATATTAACCTTTTAAACATATTAATCCATGCCAAACGGAAAGAAGCACAAGAGACACAAGATGTCCACGCACAAGCGTAAGAAGAGACTGAGAAAAAACAGACACAAGAACAAGTAAAAACAGGCTTGATAACTATAAAGGACAAACTTGAAGGACACTACTTTGAGTTTGTTTTTTATAATCAAAAACTCACGATTAGATGAAAAGCGAAGTAATAGTTGATGTCCAGGCAAAGGAAATTTCCATCGCCCTTCTTGAAGACGAAAAACTCGTTGAACTGCAGAAAGAAGGAAGAAAGGAAAATTTCTCTGTCGGCAATATGTATGCGGCAAAGGTCAAGAAACTCATGCCGGGTTTGAATGCATGTTTTGTGGACATTGGATATGAACGCGATGCTTTTATACACTATTTGGACTTAGGACCGAACTTTTATTATTTCGAAAAGTTTCTCAAGCAACTCACAAGCAACAACAAGCTTGTCCCCATCCCCGGTGACATACCCGAACAGCAAATCCTTGGAAAGGAAGGCAGCGTCCAAAACACGCTGAAGGTCGGACAGGAATTGTTCGTCCAAATTGTCAAGGAACCCATTTCCACCAAAGGGCCACGACTTACCTGCGAGATTTCCTTTGCCGGACGACTCCTTGTACTCGTTCCTTTCAATGACAAGGTCAATGTTTCCTCTAAAATCAAGTCAAGTGCCGAACGCGCCCGACTTAAACAACTCGTACAAAGCATCAAACCCAAGAATTTTGGCGTCATTGTACGAACCGTCGCTGAAAACAAACGCGTCGCTGAACTTGACAAAGAACTGAAACTGCTGCTCAAGCGTTGGGAAAGTACCGTCAAAAACATACAGAAAGCCAAATCGTTCCCGAAAATTGTATATGAGGAAACCAGCAGAACGGTAGGATTGTTGAGAGACTTGTTCAACCCCACATTCGAAGAAATCCATGTCAACGACAAAGCGACCTTCGAAGAAATCAAAGACTACATCCAGCTTATCGCACCTGACAGAAACGACATTGTCAAATACTACAGCGGAACTGTACCCATATTTGACAATTTCGGTGTCACGAAACAAATAAAATCATCTTTCGGAAGAAATGTCACCTACAAACGCGGCGCATATCTCATCATTGAACACACCGAAGCGCTGCACGTTGTTGACGTAAACAGCGGCAACCGTTCCAAGAGTGAAAACGGACAGGAAGCCAACGCGCTCGAAGTCAATCTCGGAGCAGCCGACGAATTGGCGCGCCAACTCCGACTCAGAGACATGGGAGGCATTATCGTGGTGGATTTCATTGATATGGACGAACCGGAAAACCGACAAAAACTTTACGAAAGAATGACGGAGAATATGCAGAACGACCGCGCGAAACACAACATTCTCCCTTTGAGCAAGTTCTGTTTGATGCAAATCACACGACAGCGGGTACGCCCCGCCATGGACGTAACGGTTGACGAAACTTGTCCATCCTGCTTCGGTACGGGTGTCGTAAAATCCAGCGTTCTTTTCACCGATAAGCTCGAAAGCAAAATCAACATTCTGGTCAATGAGTTCGGAGTCAAAAAGCTGCGCCTGCACGTCCATCCATACGTTGCCGCCTACATTACGAAAGGTGTCTTTTCCCTGAAAAACAAATGGCAATTCAAGTATGGTTTCGGCATTAACATTGTCCCAAACCAAAACCTTGCATTCTTGCAATACGTTTTCTATAATTCAGAAGGACAAGAAATCGACATGAAAGAAGAAAACGAGTTCAAGTAAACCACACAAAAGTCCCCTTTTCATCCGAAGAAGAGGACTTTTGTATATGACATTCACAAAATGTTTCAGTCTATCTTGTACAGACCCTCCAAGCAACTGACGTGATGCTCCTTTATCTGCAGTTTGTCCATCCAACCACGCGTCTTTATGGTATTGAGAATACCCGTGTCATACCCCTTTCCCTGATCGTTGTTCCACACCCACAACGGTGTTGGCCATAGACAAGCACGGAAGCGAATGGAACGATAGAAATCCTCGTCACATCCATTCTGCCCATGGTGCGCCATTTGAAGATATTCACAATCAAGGTCGGAACGGTAGGATGACGCCAACACTTTTTTTCCACATTCCACACCTGCGTCCCCGAGAAAGAGCACGGACTTGCGCTTGTCCCAAACCCGCATGATCATGGAGGAATTGTTATAGGCATTCTGAGTGAATTCATTCGCGACACTCAGTATTTTCAAATACATGCCATCAAACTGAAACACCTGTCCGGGTTCCTGAATGTCCACGATTTTTGAAGTTGTGCAGTGGTCCAGCGTATTGTACCAATCACGACAAGCCGGTTCGCAATCTTTTTCCGCCTGTATGACCGATTCAATCACACGGGAATGATACACCGTCTTGACCTTCAAATCCCGAGGATTCTTCAAAATCTCATTCAAGGCTCCCATGTGGTCATCGTGAGGATGCGAGATGAACCATGCCTCCACCTCATTTCCCAAAGATGCCAAAAAACCTCTCATGAACAACTCTTCCTGTGGAAAACCGCCATCCATGACAATGATTTTTCCCTTTTCGGTACGAAAGACGTATGAGTTGCCTATCGTGTTTTGGTGAGAAGGTATCTGCCACATGCTAAAGGCGGACTTTTTCTTTGACAGCCATTGCTTGCTGACGTCATTCTCCGCATCGGCCGACACCGATGCCAATGCAATAGTCCCAGCGGACAACATCGCTGTACGAAGGAAACACCTGCGTGAATATTTGTCGTTTTCCATCTAATTATCGTGATAAGGGTCACTTGTTCTTGTGTCTGTTTGCGCGACGCTCCCTGATTTGAGCTTTCATCTTGGCAGCCCCGGAACCATGCGCGCCCGTAATATATGCCTTCTTCTTGGCTTTGGTCTTCACTTTTCCGGCTTCCGCTGCGGATTTTCGTGATGGTGCCTTTCGAAAGACGACACCAT
>DCGD01000068.1:14767-15183 GCA_002315195.1 Prevotellaceae bacterium UBA1787
ATGATACGACTGAAATCAATGATGGAACAACCGAGTCCCGATAAAAGCCATGGAAATACCATACTTGTCACAAGTGGCAATGACATGGTCGTCGCGCACACTTCCGCCCGCCTGGGCTATATAAGCCACTCCACTCTTGTGGGCGCGTTCTATGTTGTCTCCGAACGGGAAAAACGCATCGGAACCCAATGCCACGCGGCTGTTTTGCGCTATCCATGCTTTCTTTTCCTCACGTGTCAAAATTTCCGGCTTTTCGGTGAAGAATTGCTGCCATGTTCCTTCCGCCAAGACATCTTCGTAATCTTCCGAAATATATACGTCTATCGTATTGTCACGGTCGGCGCGGCGAATGTTACCTACCCATGGCAAAGACAGCACTTTGGGATGCTGGCGCAACCACCAAATGTCAGCCTTGT
>DCGD01000146.1:0-2006 GCA_002315195.1 Prevotellaceae bacterium UBA1787
GCCATACCCACAATCATCTGTTCCTGAATAGCCTTAATCTGGGAAGCATTGTTCTTCTCGACCTTTGCCAATTCATCATTCTGGCTACCAAGCATTTGCACATAATGATGCAATTCTGAAACATCTTCAATTTTAAACAAATTAACGAAGTCGTTGCGACCGTACTCAACCTTACCTATTGAACACTTGAAATGGCGATCCCCTAGATCGTACTGCTTGGATTCAGTCTTTATCCCCTTTGATATTTCATCAATCCAGTCAAGGAAAAAACGAGCAACATCAGAATCGGGACTGATTTTATGGTCTACACGACATTTCCTCAGCTTCGGGAAAATTGAGTACGCGATTTCATTAGCACCCAAAAATTGTTTCTTGGACGAAATAGAGATGTATCCGTCCTTGTTGTCAGCTTCCAAAGCACCAACCACATTAAGAGAGACGTCATAACGTTTGACACGATAGCAGATATATAACAAGACAAACTGGTCAAACACATAAACTGCAGGCATTACCAAAGTGTCACTTTCCAGCAAACGCGCAACAAAGAACGACATAATGGAGACCGCTTCTATCAAGGACAGAGCGATCAAGCTCTTAAAAGAAACATTGCGTTTACGGGCAAAGGAATAACCAATCATTCCCACATCTGCAATGACAAAGCCTACCAGCATGAAATTGAAAACATCGTGTCCTGGCCCATAGGTTGCAACATAATTGCCAACACCATAGGTTACCACATATTTCACGGAAGTATAGTATACATCGCTGAAGCCAACCGTAGCTGACATGGCGTAAACAATAATGGAGAAGAACATCAAGGAGGAGCGAACCCACCCCGGAATGGAAATACTGCAGACAGACATAATGGCCAAGAACATATACATGGGCAAGAAAGCTGCACCCAGGTAGTTAATTTTGTTGGCCAGAACAACTTCTTCAAGATTTATAGAAAGAGCAACAAAAAGGTGTCCCATGCAGGCAATAAAAGCCATGAAGAAAATGGCAGGATAAAATCCTCCATTTTTAGGATTCATGCGCGACAATATGGCGACATTCATTGCCGCCAACACACACATCACCAATAAGTACTCAATGACCATTTCTGCTCAAAACCAATCAGAACACAAACCCAATTATGCCGACGAAAGCATCCTATATTGATAATATATTCCAAAACAGGAGTTTCCGCACACTCATAAGTTAAATAAAATTAACAAATTTAGCATTCAAAAAATGAGAATTATGCGAATTTGAAATGCCCCTCCATTTTTTTAATTCCACAACAAAAGTTTTTGCATATTTTTTCATTGAACAACAGTTTCGGATGTTTATGAACAAGAAAAAAGGCTTCACCCTTGTAGAAATTCTCGTCACAATAGTGATTCTAGGAATTCTTGCCGCCATTGCTGTGCCCAAACTTTTTGGATCCATAGCCAAGGCCAAGTTTTCAGAATTGCCTCCCGCAGCTGCAACTTACATAAAGTTGCAGGATATGTACCTCATGGCCAAGAATGAAATCGGGAACTGGACTTCCATCGGTTACGACGCTCCAGGCAGTAACGGCATTACAAAATATTTTACGTACACCAATCCAGAACTTTCTAACGCAACCACCCGCATTCAAGATCTTGGCGAAGAGGGCAAAATTGGATGGAAGGCCGTAAATACAAAATCCCTTGGAGGATGCATTGCGGGCAACCAATGGGCAATCACAATCATACCCGACGGAGAAAATAAAATCAAATACGAAGCCGAAGTTAGCTCTGAGAATTGCCTCGGCCTCGCTAGTGCCTGGGGAACAGTCAACAAAGCACTTGATGGAACAGCACCTGTCGCCAATAAAAGTGTCATGACGCCAGAAAATGTTGAGGTCAAGTCAGGCGCATGGTGCAGTGCAAAAGCATACTGCGGAAACGAAGGAACCGCAAACAGATTCAGAGTTACCAATTCAGAAAGTGAATCGGGTCTTTTCAAATTGGAGGCAAACTCAACCTATGAATTCAAAA
>DCGD01000146.1:2068-2219 GCA_002315195.1 Prevotellaceae bacterium UBA1787
TGCAACATCGGGATCATGATCTACGAAACGGACTCTCAAAATGCAAAAGTAGCTGCGGATATGGGGTGGACCAGTAATCAAAAGGCCATTGAAAAAGGCAACTATACCATGAATGTGACACACGATCCTTCGACAAACGAATACGTCGTCT
>DCGD01000146.1:2260-2486 GCA_002315195.1 Prevotellaceae bacterium UBA1787
CCCAAGGAAAATTCAGACGCCTATTTCGGCGTCAACATGAGATCCAACACATCAGAACGCGCTTCAGGAAAAAAAGTTTCAGAAGAGACCCTGGCGGCACTCACAAATGCAGCAAAAACGGCAACCATGACCAAGGTTACAGAAGAGTATACCGCCGGTAGCTCATCTTCAAAAAAATAATTCGTTCAAAATACATCAAGGAAAGGCCCGGTCTAAGACCGAGCCT
>DCGD01000146.1:2568-2868 GCA_002315195.1 Prevotellaceae bacterium UBA1787
TCGGGGCTTCCTTGGTGATGGTCACATCGTGCGGATGAGATTCGCGGAGACCAGCGCCAGTGATGCGAACGAAAGTAGCCTTCTTGTACAGTTCTTCCAGGTTTGCTGCACCAGCGTAACCCATTGCAGAATGGATACCACCGATAATCTGGTAAACGGTATCGCGGAGAGGTCCCTTGTAAGGAACTCGACCTTCAATGCCTTCCGGAACAAACTTGCGAGGTTCCTGAACGCCACCCTGGAAGTAACGGTCTGCAGAACCTGCTGCCATGGCGCCCAGAGAGCCCATACCGCGGTAGC
>DCGD01000135.1:0-205 GCA_002315195.1 Prevotellaceae bacterium UBA1787
CCAAACGCGGCAGGATGTCCCAACCGTATGTGTGTGGGGCTTTTCGGAGAAACGTACTTTCTGAAGAAGGAAAGTTGCCTATGCTGATGGTACCCAACATGGATTTCTGCCCCTCCAGGACCGAAGAACGCAGAATAACCTGCAGATGGTTTTCCTTGCCGTTTTGCAGGAGCCTGTCGGTCACGTCAAAATCGTGTTCCAACAT
>DCGD01000135.1:211-2814 GCA_002315195.1 Prevotellaceae bacterium UBA1787
CATCATGTTTTCCGCCTTGCCTATGCACTGTCCGTTGAGCCACAAGTCCGCCAGACAGTCTATGCCTCCAAAATGCAGCACCGCGGACTGCCCTTCCTTCAGCTTGGGCGCGGCAAAACAACGCTCGTAGCACCATTGGTAGCCCTCCCAAGGGCGCAGGTCGTTTACGCCCGTGCCTACCATGGGATCGCTGATGAGCCTTTCACGCAGCAAGTCCAATTCAACGTTGCCGGGAACAACGGCCTTGATCATTTTCTTTTCCACTTGCTTCATCCCGACCGGTGACGTCACGGCGGCCTTGTCGGGTTGTTTCCAATAGTACAGATTCCACAATCCGTTGAGAGACTGACGGGTTGTCATGGACGCTACATGTAATGTCCATGTGCAAATGAGCGAAAGAAAAAGCAATTTTTTCATGGTAATTCTTATTTCTTTTGCAAATATAAGAAAAATGCAAGAACCAACCGATTGCAACACCAAGTAAAAACATCTTTGACCATCGTTTTCCAAAGTGCCAAGACAAAAGACAAAAATCTCAAAAAAGTCCAAAGACAAGACAAAAGACAAAAAAAGACCTAAGGCCTAAGGCCATTTTTGTATTGATGCAAAAAAAAATCTTTGTTTCGCTTAAATTTCCCTGCTTTTGCATTAACTTTGCATTTCCAAAACCGGTCAGCCTGTTTTGTATGAAAAATCAATATAAAAAACAGCAATATGGAGGAGTCTTTCTTTAAAAAATGCATCTATACAATCATTAATTTCATTTTGATGCTTGCCTTCATTGTCGCCTGCGTTATCGCCACCTCTTATTATCTCAAAGACTACACCCGCCACGGTGAAGAAGTGGTAGTCCCCAATGTAAAAGGCCTTACGGTCAATCAAGCCATTTCGGCCATGGACAATGCGGACCTCCTTTGTTCGGTGACGGACTCCGTGTACATCAAGACGATGCCGACGGGCGTTATCTATGAACAGTCCATATACGCAGGCTGCAAAATCAAGAGCGGGCGAACCGTCCTGCTTACAATCAATTCCAACACACCGCCTAAATTGGTGTTCCCCGATATAGCCGACAACAGTTCCCTGCGCGAGGCCAAGATGAAATTGAAAGCGCAAGGTTTCAAGACGGGGCCGGAGAAATACATTCCGGGCGAAAAGGACTGGGTGTATGAGGTGCAGGTGAATGGCAAGACGGTGACCGCCGGCAGCAGAATTGGCGTGGAAGAAACCATTACGCTGATTGTCGGCGACGGAAGTCTCTACACCGATGAGTATGGCAACGAAATTCTTCCCGACTCAATGTCCTTGGAAGATCCAAATTTTCCATAACCCTCTTTGGCAGACAATGACACGGCAAAGGCTATGGTTTTCCAACACAACACCATGAAAATGTGCATACCGATGCCATAACAAACCGCAGAACGCGCAACGATGAACACACGGGAAAACGACTGGACGATGACGAAAGACGTTGAAAATGACGACACCTTTGATTCTTCAATAGATGAGGACCAGGGGGGAGGGCTTTATGAACACTTTCGCATCACCGCCGACCGCGGGCAGAAACTGCTTCGCATTGACAAGTTCCTCTTCGACCACCTGAAGGACACGTCGCGCAACCGCATTCAAAAGGCAGCGGCGGCGGGGTTCATCAGGGTGAACGAGCAAACGGTGAAAAGCAACTACCGCGTCAAGCCCCTCGATGTTGTCACCATCGTGCTTGACCGCCCTCGTTACGAGACCACGATTGAACCGGAGAATATCCCTTTGGACATCACCTATGAGGACGACCAATTGATTGTGGTCAACAAACCTGCCGGACTGGTAGTGCATCCCGGCTGCGGAAACTATACCGGGACGTTGGTGAACGCCCTGGCCTGGCACATGAAGGATGACAAGAATTTCGACGTGAACGACCCGGGCGTGGGACTGGTTCATCGCATTGACAAAGATACCAGCGGACTGCTCGTGATTGCAAAGACACCGGACGCCAAGACAAGACTGGGACTGCAGTTCTTCAACAAAACCACCCACCGAAGTTACAACGCACTCGTTTGGGGTGATTTCGACGAGAACGAAGGACGCATTGAAGGGAACATCGGGCGTGACCCTAAAGACCGCCTGAAAATGGCGGTGTTCCCACCCGACAGCGACATAGGAAAACCTGCCGTGACGCACTACAAAGTCTTGAGACGATATGGCTACGCCACCCTCGTGGAATGTGTACTCGAAACGGGACGCACCCACCAAATACGCGCCCACATGAAACACATCGGTCATCCGCTCTTTTCCGACGCCCGCTATGGAGGCGACCAGATACTGAGGGGCACCACGGAAAGCAGTTACCGGCTGTTCATACGAAGGTGTATGGAAATATGCCCAAGACAAGCGCTGCATGCACGCACCCTGGGCTTTGAACATCCCAAGACGGCGGAACAGATGCACTTCACGTCGGACTTGCCCAACGACATGAACGCACTCATCAAAATGTGGGAAGAACATACCATTGATAATACCAAATAACAATATACCATTCAGAAATAACTATCAAATGAAACGAATTGTTGCAATTGTTGCCGGAGGGGATTCTCCCGAACATGATG
>DCGD01000135.1:2858-4670 GCA_002315195.1 Prevotellaceae bacterium UBA1787
GCATTTATTCTTTCATGAACAAAGATAAATACGACTGTTTCATCGTTAATCTTACGGGAACGGAATGGAACGCAGTGCTTGGAGACGGCAGCCTGACTCCCATCGACAAGAATGATTTCTCCTTTTGCACACCGCAAGGACGCATCCGCCCCGACTTCGCCTACATCACCATTCACGGCACACCGGGGGAGAATGGACTCGTCCAAGGTTACTTTGATCTTCTCCGCCTGCCCTACTCCACCAGCGGTGTGTTGGTGGAAGCTTTGACATTCAACAAGTTCTGCCTGAACCAATACCTGAAATCCTGGGGAGTGCGCGTGGCGGAAAGTCTGCTGCTGCGCCACGGACAGGAAACCGCGGTCAGCGATGACGACATCATCGAGAAGGTGGGACTACCATGTTTCGTAAAGCCCAATGCCAATGGCAGCAGCTTCGGCATTTCACGCGTCAACAGACTTGAGGATCTACGTCCCGCCATCGCCAAGGCCGCCGCCGAAGGTGGAGATACGCTGATTGAATCCTTCATTGAAGGCACTGAAATCACGTGCGGCTGCTACAAGACGAAAAATTCCAGCCATGTGTTCCCCATCACGGAAGTGGTGACGGAAAACACTTTCTTCGACTACGAAGCCAAATACAATGGCGCAAGCCAGGAAATCACCCCTGCCCGCATCAGCGACAAGACGGCGCGGAGAGTGAGCGACCTGACAACTGCTATCTACGACATCCTTGGATGCGAGGGCATCATCCGCATTGACTACATTCTGAGCGGAAAGAAAGGAGAGGAAACAATCAACATGCTTGAGGTCAATACCACCCCGGGCATGACCACCGCAAGTTTCATTCCGCAGCAGGTTAAGGCTGCCCAACTTGAAATGAGCGACGTATTGAGTGACATCATTGAAAATAAATTCTAAAAACATGAATATTCCCGCTGAATTTAACGACATGCGCCCCTACAATCCTGACGAAATTGCAGGCGCTGTGGAAGAACTGAGTCAGGATGCCAATTTCCGCAGGGTAGTGGAAATGAACATTCCCCTTCCCTTTGAAAAAGTCATTGAAATAGCACGCGGATGTACTTCCTTGCTTGACATCCAAAAAGCGTTCTCCTATGGTCTGATGAAACGTCTAATGGATAAACTCACGGATGGCACGGACATGAACGCCGAACACCTTGACCGAAACGCCAATTATACCTTCGTTTCCAACCACCGCGACATCGTACTTGACTCGGGATTCCTGAGCAAACTCCTTCTGGACTGCGGTTTCCCTACCACCGTGGAAATAGCCATTGGCGACAACCTGCTGACCATTCCCTGGATTCGGAAATTGGTGCGACTGAACAAGGCCTTCATCGTGAAGCGTTCGGTGCATGGCAGGGAAAAACTCATGGCGAGCATGCAACTGGGCGCCTATATCCATTTTGCCATCAAGGAAAAGAAAGAAAACGTGTGGATTGCGCAACGGCAGGGACGCGCCAAGGATTCCGACGACAGAACACAAGAGTCCGTCCTGAAGATGCTGGCATTCGGCGGCAAAGGACACGTCATTGAAAGTCTGCGCTCCATCAACATAGTGCCGCTCAGCATTTCGTACGAATACGACCCCTGCGATTTCCTGAAGGCAAGGGAAATGCAGATGCGACGCGACAACCCCGGTTTCAAGAAATCAAGCATGGAGGACGTTGTCAGCATGGAGACCGGCATTAACGGCTACAAGGGACACGTGCATTACCAGGCTTCCGCCTGCATCAACGATTGGCTTGACAGCCTTGACCCCAAACAACCGAAAAACGACATCATCGCTCTT
>DCGD01000135.1:4686-6630 GCA_002315195.1 Prevotellaceae bacterium UBA1787
GTACCGCAGCGCACATCGACCGACAAATCCACAGCAACTACCACCTCTACGCCAACAATTACGTGGCATACGACTTGCTCCATCATTCTTCTCGCTTCGGTGCGCTCTACCTGCCTCAGGAAGCCGAAAAGTTCGAAGCGTACCTGCATGGACAGATAGATAAAATCGACCTTGAAAATAAGGATTACGATTTCCTGATGCTGAACTTGCTCAAGATGTACGCCAATCCACTCATCAATTTTCTGCATGCGGCTGAAAACGCATAAGGCTTTGAAGATATGAAATGGCTGACGCTGGTGTCCTGCACCATCGCATTGTGCTGGCTGAGTGCCTGCAGTGAAGACAGGGATTCCGCCCCGGGCTGGATTTGTGAGTTCGTGGACGCCCATACCGACTCCAACGGCTTCGTCACGTCCATGTGTCGCGACGATGGCGGCATGCACGTCCTCGAAACGCCTATCGCTGACATCGCGCCGGGAAGCCACAACTGTTTTGAGGTGGATTTGCCAATAGATGGACCGCGCGCCGACACGCTATATCGCTGCATCTGCTACTATGTGAAAACGGAAACGAACAAGGTCCAAATTGGCAGCATCTGTGCCATTCCGACCATGGCTCCCGTGAAGAAAACCGACGTTGGGACGGAACCCGTAAATGTGACAAGTCTATGGAGAGGTGGACGCTATCTCAATTGCAATCTTACTGTTATGGGTACCATTGGAAAGCATGTTTTCGCATGCACGGAAGACAGCATCTCCCACCGACCCACGCATAACATACTACATCTTACCCTTCGCCATTCCAGCACGGAAAAAGTCGCAGGTTTCGCCCGCTATGCCTATGCGTCGTTCATTTTGGATGCTTACGCGTCTGTTCTGGTTCCCCAAAGAGATTCAATCCACATCCGCATCCAACAGAACAACACACAACCGAACATCTTCAAACTGACTTATTAAACAGACCTGAAACTTGGGGCGTTGGATTGGGAAACTGCGGCATAGCTTACACACTTGTCATAAAGCTAAATGATAATAAATGAGAGGCGGGCATCAAGAAATGCCCGCCTTTTCAATTCATGCAATCGGATAACGACCGAAAAGAGGGAGAAGTGGACCATTGCCTTGCCTTTTCGTCCGTCCAGTTGGTTTGTTCCTGAATACCAATAAATCAAAAACAATTAACGAATAATAGACACATTTTGCATTTGTTTTCATGAATGGCTACAATGATGGTATAACACGTATCTCCATTGTTTTCAGGTGTTTGTTATTTTCGAATTGCTATTTGTGCCCCCACGGATTTTATCAGTTTGTACGATTTGCACGAGATTACCAACAAGCCAAGTATGGATTTGGTTTTATCGCGCACTTCTGAACACAGCCGCAAATGAAAGCTTTCATCCTTGACATTCGAGACCCTGTGGATTTATGCTCAAAAAAACATTCACAACGTGCGTCTAAATAAGGGTGTTTCACTAACTTTGCAGTGGAAATAAACATATCAAACTGATTATTATGAACAAAAACATTGAAATGAGTCCTAACCTCATTGTTAAGTTCCTTCAAAAGGATGCCTCCGAATTCACCCGCAAGGATATCGTAGAATACTGCAAACAAAATCATGTGGAATTCATCAATTTTCACTACTGCGGATGGGACGGAAAACTCAAGACTTTGAACTTTGTCATCCAAAGCCTCGAACACCTTGAAACAATCCTGGCTGCGGGAGAACGCGTGGACGGTTCCAGCCTTTTCCCTTTCATCGAAGCAGGCAAAAGCGACCTTTACGTCCTGCCCCGCTATAAGACCGCTTTCGTCAACCCATTCTCAGAAGTGCCGACCGTGGACCTTCTCTGCTCTTTCTTCAACCGCGAAGGAGAACCTTTTGAAAGTTCACCTCAATACATCCTGCAGAAAGCCCACAAGGCATTCAAGGAAACCACAG
>DCGD01000078.1 GCA_002315195.1 Prevotellaceae bacterium UBA1787
ACTGGGGGCGCGACTGCTGGTGTGTAGGGGGTGTGGACAACACCTGCAGACATCGTTTTACGGGTCAGTTCGGTGAACTTCCCGAGGGATATGACCACAAGTATGTTTATTCACACTTCGGCTTCAACCTGAAGATTACCGACATGCAGGCTGCCATCGGTTGTGCTCAGCTGGAGAAACTTGAAGGTATCGTCGCCGCCCGTCGCACCAACTACCAGACACTCTACAATGGGCTTAAGGACGTTCCCGGCATCCTACTTCCCGTTGCTGAGGAGAACTCCAATCCTTCATGGTTCGGATTCCTCATTGCCGTAAAGGAGGATGCCGGCTTCACCCGTAACGAACTCACCGAATATCTTGAGCAGAACAGGATACAGACCCGCAACCTCTTTGCAGGCAACCTCATCAAGCATCCTGCATTCGATGAGATGCGTGCCACGGGCGAAGGCTACCGTCAGATTGGCGACCTCAAGAATACCGATTTCGTAATGACCAACACCTTTTGGATTGGCGTTTACCCGGGTATGACAGCCGAACAGAATGCATGGATGATAAAGTGCGTCACCAAGTTTTGTAATGAACACGCAAAGTAAGTGTTTGGATTCACATGTCGGGCGCGAGGTGGCGGATGTTGCCCTCGGTTCTTTTTCCGAAAGAGACAATTTTGTTTTTTGGGGCATTGGAAGATAGAACAGGGGGACATTCGCAATGGTCAGAAAATGAAGGAAATCTTTGATGCGTATCAGCCGAAAAATGCCAAGAGCGTGAAAGAAGGTGCCATAACAAGACAGTAAATGTAGAAGTTTTCCGTGAGGCGGAAATGGAGAAATTCTTAGGACAATGAAAATTTTCATAACGGGAGCGACTGGTTTTTTGGGCTATCATATTGCAAAAGTATGTGTAGCCAAGGGGCATAATCTGCTTTGCCTAAGGCGGAGTATGTCAATAAGCATGTTTGAAGAAGCAGTGGAACATGAGGTTTCTTGGGTGAACTCAGACGATAGGAATTGGGAAATTTCAGTTGTCGATTTTCAACCGGATGTACTGATACATTGCGCCTGGGAGGGGGTTTCCGCGGATGGCAGGAACAACCCCGAAGTGCAAGCCAAGAATATTGAACTTTCCGAGAAACTTTTCAAACTTGCCGGCTATAAGCAAATCATAGTGTTGGGAAGCCAGGAAGAATACGGTAGAATTGACTCTTTGGTGGATGAAAATCACCCGTTGAATCCTGTTACAGAGTACGCAAAGGCAAAGATTGCTACCTGTAGGAAATTAACCGAACACGCCAAAGCCGCACAAGTCGAGTGGCAATGGATCCGCGTGTTTACGGTGTATGGGGAGAAACAGAAAGACAATTGGCTCATTCCTTCCATAATCAAGAAATGTAAGGACATTTCCGTAAAGGAGATGGAAACAACCCGTGGAGAACAGACTTATTCTTATCTCTACTCATCTGATTTTGCAAATGCCATTTTTTCAATCGTGGGTGCAGAAGGTAAAAGTGGCATTTATAACATCTCATCCACAACACCCACAAGACTTAAAGATTTGTTCGAGTTCATCAAGCGGAAAACGAATTCAAACATAGTTTTCAAACCCACGCTACCTTATCGTGAATACCAATCCATGTGGATAATGGGCAATTGCAATAAATTCAAGAACGCTTTCGGGGAATACGAGCGAACCTCTTTGAGTCAAGGCTTGGACAACATTATACATCATACAACATAAAATGAAAGCATCCGATTATATAGCATCTTTTTTTCATGAACGTGGCGTAGATGTGGTTTTTGGCTACATAGGGGGCATGATAACCCATCTTGTCGATTCTTTGGACAAGCATCCGTATGTTCAATATATCCAGACATATCATGAACAGACTGCCGCAATAGCAGCGGAAGGTTATGCACTTGAAAGTGGAAAATTCGGTGTAGCCATAGCCACAAGTGGTCCCGGTGCCACCAATATGATGACAGGGATTGCCGATGCGTATTTTGGCAATGTTCCAGTAGTATATGTTACCGGCCAGGTAAATTCGTATGAATACAAATACGATAAACCCATTCGTCAGCAAGGTTTCCAGGAAACTGATGTGGTAAGTATCGTAAAGCCGATAACCAAATATGCCGTAATGGTCGATAAAGCGGACGACTTGCGATATGAATTGGAGAAGGCCATCCACATTGCAACCACGGGTCGCAAGGGGCCTGTCCTTGTCGATTTGCCAATGAATATCTCAAGAACGGAAATCGAACCGGCCCGCTTGCGGCCGTTCGTACCTGAACCGCAACAGAAAAGGTCATTTGATGTTTCTGAGGTGAGGCGGGCCATGGCCAATGCAAAGTGTCCTATGGTTCTAATAGGAGGAGGTTGTGTCGGCTATGGTAATCAGATTGAGGCTTTTGTCCGTTCAAACCATCTTCCCGTCGTAACTTCTTTGAAGGGTAGGGGTATCATTGATGAAACATACGGCAACTATATCGGTTTGATTGGCAGCTATGGAAACAGATGTGCAAATATGGCATTTGAAAAAGTCGATCTTCTGATAGCACTTGGTTCAAGACTTGATACTCGACAGACGGGCGCCAAGTTGGACAGTTTTATGCCGGAGGGTAAGATTATTCATGTTGACATAGACGAGAACGAACTTGAATGTCATCGTCTGGAGAATAGAATCAAGGTCAATGCAGATGTGGCGGATTTCCTCAATGCCGTAAAAGATTGCAAGACAACATCAAATGACGAATGGCTCTCTTGGCTTCATGAACTCAAGTCAAAATATAACCAAGAGAATGAGGTGAAGAACTTTGTCGAGAACAAGGCGCCATACCTGTTCATGCAAGCCCTGAATGACATTACCAAGGAGGGAGATGTCATTACGGCCGATATTGGTCAGAACCAGATGTGGGCAGCACAGTCCCTCAAACTCAAGCAAGGTCAGAAATTCATCACCAGCGGAGGGCTTGCACCCATGGGATTTTCACTTCCGGTCGCAATAGGTGTCGCATTTGCCAATCCTACAAAAACAATATATTGTTTGAATGGTGATGGTGGTTTCCACATGGCTGTCCAGTCAATGCTTGTAATCTCTCAGTACAAGCTTAACGTCAAAGTAATAGTACTAAACAATGCCTCCCTTGGTATGATAACCCAGTTCCAGCATCTCTATTTCGACAACCGAATGGCAGGCACCACGGCGCAAGGTGGCTACATCATTCCCGATATGCCCGCTATTGCAAAAGCATATGGTTTCAGGTACGTGAAATTGGATGAATCCTCGTTGGCTGACTTGAGGTCCATTGTTCCAATATCCAATCCCGTCATGATAGATTACCAAATCAACGGTCTCACAACCGTAAGTCCAAAGCTTGAGTACAATAAACCGATATATAAGCCGACACCTTCGTTGTAATATGGCTTGACGTGTGGATAAAAACATGTCATTCCATTTCGGAATGACATGTTTCGATGGAATGGTCGGGGATGGACCTTGCCTTTTGTCTTAGTTTCTGTCCCGTGGATATTTTTGGAAGTACTGTTTCACTTCATTGTTGGCTGAGGCTTTTTCTTCCGCGTTCATATATTCACTGTTCCGCAGCAGTTCCTGCCATTCGTTCGAACGGAAGAAAGTTCTCATGTCCTTGATGTATCGCGCCAGTTGTTCGAGTGAGTTGTCAAAATCCTCAATCACCCACCCGTTTTCCTCTTTGACCAAATTCAGGCGGTGCTTTTCGCGTTCGTTGCTTCCATTGTACCTACATTCAAACAACACCGTCGCTTTGTCGCCTGTCATCTGTTTGGAAATGATGTCGATGTAGTCGTAGCCGTCACCATTTCCAGAGATGAAATAGTACAGCCATTCTCCGCTTCCGATGCCGCCGGGATTGTCGTTGGGGATGGCCCATGCTTCCGTCAGCAGGGAATAGTAGTTTGCCGTAAAAGCCTGTTCGGGGGAATTGTCAAGTCCATGGTCGGGTACGAAGGATATGAACACCTTGATTTCTTCATCCGTCAGGTTCGGTTCTTCTTGGCAAGTATCGTTCAGAGGTTCATCTTCTTGGTAAGTGGTGCTTTCAACGTACGCTTCCATGTCGGATTTCTTTTGCGATGGCGAACAAGCGGTGGTCATTGTCACAAGCACGGACAAAATGGCAACTTTTGCCACTTTTGATAAAATTCTCAGGGCAGTCATCATTCAGGCAATGTAATTTGTAAAATAAATGCAAAGTTAATCAAACGAAAGAGAAAAATACATCTTGGTCTGTGTTTTTTGCGCAACAGTGCTTACGATAGTCGCAAGAAAGCGTTCAAAGCAGGGGTGTGATGGGGCATCATTGATTGCCATTGTCGCGCTTCTTGAACTCATTTGTTGCCTTTCGCCCTGTTGTGCGTCTTGCAGAGCATTTCGCAGTTGGAAATGTCCGTAGTTCCGCCTTTGCTCCATGCGGTCACATGGTCGGCATCCATTTCGTCAAGTTTCCAGATGCGTGTCTTGTTGGCGTTGTCGCCCACGGCGCAGAGCGGGCAGTTGCTGATGCCTTTTGCCGAGGCTTTTTTTGTTTGTTTTCGGTATGTTGCCTCTTTCGTCTTTTTGTCAAATATTCGGATGTTCAACAGCGTTTTGTCGTTTTCTTTTCCCAACACGAATTCAAAGATGCCTTGTTTGTTCGTGACGCAATCGTCCGCCAACAATGTTTCAATGCGTCCGCGCAACAGTGAGGTGTCGTATGGTTCCGTGTGGTAGTGCTCATAAAGTCTTCCCCAAGGCAGACCGCGCATCAATTTGTAGGGTGCGCCGAAGACACCTTTCGCCCAGTCTATGATGGTGTCGAAATAACGTGCCAGTTCGTTGATGTCCTTGTCCTGTCTGTGGAGGCTCATGTATGCGTCAATGTTCGCTTCTCCCCGTGCCACCCATGAAAATGCGGTTCGCAAGATTTCCTGCCGCTTCGGGTCGCCTTTGATGTATGCGCTCCACTTCTGCATTTGTGCATTGTTGCTGTTGCTGTATGTTTCCTTTGCCTTCGAGACGAAGGGGCCGGAGTAGATGGCGTTCAGGAGTTCCTGTTCGTTGAGAGGGACCCCGGCGATGTTGATGGTCTCAAACCATTTCTTTATTTCAGGTTCCTCACCTTCGCAAATGTAAATGGTAAGAGGATAGTCGAGAATCTTTTTTTGTTTTGACTTGTCCAGTCCCGTGAAATATTGCTCCATGCCGTTCTCATCCTTGATGGCGAATTTATCGGTGAGGAATCGGCCGAGCGAGGTGATGCGCTGCTGACCGTCAAGAACCTCGTATTTGTTCTCGTTCACCTTTACGAAATAGAGAAGCCCGAGAGGGTAGTCGTTCAGCACGCTTGCTATCACGGGTTCTTCCTTGTGCATGTCACAATAGATGAAATGTCGTTGATATTCCGGCTGAATGACAAGTTTTCCATTCCAACCGAACAATCCCTTGCCCTCGAATGTGTTATATACGAAACCTTCACAGAGGTCTCTTATGGTAATGTTTGTTAGAAGCGTCGTTTTCATAAGTT
>DCGD01000130.1 GCA_002315195.1 Prevotellaceae bacterium UBA1787
GATTTGCGGAAGTTTTGAACGGGGTATCACGGCGTGAGCTATCTTCCTATGCGCTTGGTAATTTGGATGGAAATCGGAGCCCAGTTCAGCATCGCTGAACGTATCAGGACCATAGCACATGAATGACACGTTAACCATGCCGCAAGCTTCGACGGCGGCACGCACATAGTCAAAAACCATCATATTGCCCCGGGCGGCTGTGCAGAGGACGGGATGTCCTTCTCCATAGTTCGCCTTGATGGATTTCAACAGAGCAAGATAGCCCTGCTTCCATGCAGCAAGCGTCGGCTGGCGTCCGGTTGAAAAGTCATTCGTGCCAAGAAGAATAACTGTAACGGAAGGACGGAAAGACGATGCTTTTGCATCCCATTTCACGTCGTCCTTACAATCAAACGTACGCAAGTAACGCATCGGCATATAGTCTCCCTTGAAATTGTCATTGTAATTGCGGCATATTCCCCAACCTGAATGTGCTACCACGCTGTAGTCCGCATCAAAGTAGCGTCCTACGATAGCGGCATAGGAAAGATTGGCATTCTCTGTCGCAGGACTGAAACGTTCATTGGGACCTTTCCCTTCCGTACCATATCCGCACGTATAGGAATCACCCACAAACTCTATCTGCCGTTCCTTCAGTTTGTCCGCCTGCAACAGGTTTCCATGCGTCACGAACTTGTAAAAAGTCGTAAGGCCCTGTTCTCCCTCGGTACGTTTCAAAACAACCACCTGATGTACGCCTTTCGCATTCTTTTTTCTCTGCCTTGCCTTAAAATCTGATCCGTTAAAAATTTCTATCAGCGTATCCTTTCCATGTGTCTCGAATGTCTTGTCGGGCGTGTCCGCCGTTGAAGCGGCATCGAGCCACACGTCATAATAATTGTGTTTGGTATCGCTCGCGCGAACCGCAAGATAATCACCTTCAAATCTCACGCGCAGATAGACTCCCGTCCAATCAAAACTGACAGAATCACCATTTACCGCCGTTCTTCCCACAAAAGTCACACGAGGGTCGGAAGCCGGCGTTTCAACCGTTTCCGTGGCGGCGCCCACATCCAGCGAAAGGGGAAAAAGTACCATAACCGTCATCCATACGGAAATTTTGTTTTTCAAAATCTTCTTCATTTTACTTATGTTTAAAATACTTTCCAACAACGAGGAGTTTGGAAATTGGAAAATCATGATGTAGAATGTAACCCACAAAAATCAACAAAAGAACGCTGTTGCATGCCAACTGCCCAAAAACAGGCAAAAAATGTCTCGCCAACATCATCGCCACAACAAAAACCACCGCAATGAGGACGTATGAGAAAATGCTTCGCAGCGGATAATTGATGGGATAGTATTTCTGCCCGACGAAATAAGAAAGCAGCATCGCCGTACCATACCCTCCGACACTGCCCCAGGCACAAGCGGCGTAACCATATTCGGGTACGAAAACAATGTTGATAACCAATAATACAAAGCATCCTATGCCCGAAAAAACCGCCCCCCAAATGGTACGGTCTGTAAGTTTGTACCAAAATGAAAGGTTGAAATACACACCATACATGATTTCACCCGCCATGACAATAGGCACAACGAATAGTCCGCACCAATAATCACGAGCAATAATGTACTTGAAAACATCCAAAAAACCTACCACAAAAAGAAAAGCCAGCAACGTAAAGATGATGAAATATTTCATTATGCTTGCGTAAGTTTCAAGACTGTCACGCTCCTTCGCCTTGCTGAACACGAAAGGTTCGTAGGCATATCGGAAGGCTTGGGCTATCATCACCATGACCATTGCAATCTTGCTGGCGGCACCATATATTCCCAAGTTGGAATGGGCCTGACCTGACGTATCAAGATACGGATAGAGTATTTTATCCGCCGCCTGGCTGAGAATACCCGTAACACCCAACAGCAGTATCGGCCACGAATAGCCTAACATTCGCTTGAGCAGCAGTTTGTCGAACGTATAATGAAAACCCGTCAATTCCTTGAAGAAGAGAGGTGTGATGCTAACAGTACAGACAATGTTTACATAAAAGGCATAACCCACCCCAATTCGTGGATTGTAGATACTTGACACTATGTCGGGATGACTTTCATACAATGCCGGCAGAAGAAGGAAAAATAAAAGATTTCCAAAAATGTTCAACACGATGAACAACATCTTCAAAGCCGCGAACTTCAACGCCTTATTCTTGTAACGCTGGTATGCGAACGGAATGCATTGAAAAGCATCAAATGCCACCGTCGTGAACATTATCCACACATACTCGGAATGTTCCGCATAGCCCATGAAATTGGCGAGAGGACTGAGAAAAAGTGTCACCAACACAATGAACAAGATAGATGTCCCGGCAACGGAAAGAAGTATCGTGGAATATACCGTATTCTGTTTTTCCCCTTCTTTGTTGACATAACGGAAAAATGTCGTTTCCATGCCGTATGTCAGTATGATAAGCAACAGAGCCGTATAGGCGTAAATATTGGTAATGATACCATATCCTCCACTTGCGGCGGACAACTTGGCTGTATAAAGCGGAACCAAAAGATAGTTTAGGAAACGCCCGACGATGCTGCTGATGCCATAAATGGCAGTGTCCTTTGCCAACGATTGTAAATTTGCCATAATAAATCTAAATTATTGCAAAGATAATGCAATTATCCCACCTTGCGACATAATATTATCCACGATTTTGTTATTTTTGCCGAATAGAAAATTTCTCAACGAAAAAACACGTCAAATGTCATTGGAAATGAAAACAAAATTCACGCTTTTCATAATTTGTTTGTTGACATTCGGAAATGCAGTCGGACAGAAAAAATGGAGTCTGCAAGAATGTATCGACTATGCCTTGACCAACAACATCCAGTTGAAACAAAACATGATTTCAGCCGCATCGGCCGAAGAAGATGAAATAGCCGCCAAAGCCGCCCTTCTACCAGGAATAAGCGCCAGCACGAACCAAAACCTTTCCTACCGTCCGTTCAACCAGCAGTTCATCAACCTCACCAACGGCACCATGACTACGAGCAAATCGGAGACAAGCTACAACGGCAACTACGGCATCAACGCCAACTGGACGGTATGGAACGGGGGAAAAAACATCAACAACCTGAAACAAAAGCGATACACGCGTAAGATGGCGGACTTGAAAACCCAAGAAACCGCCAACAGCATCCAAGAACAGATTACCCTGCTCTATGTACAGATATTGTACGAAAACGAAGCCGTGAAAGTGGACAGCGAAATCGTCAAAGCTTCCATCCTTCAGCGAGACCGCGCCAAGGAGCGAGTAAAACTCGGTGATTTGGCAAAAGTGGATTTGGCGCAGTTGGAGGCACAGGTGACCCAAGACCAATATTCCCTTGTCTCCGCCCTCTCACAATTGGAAAAATACAAACTGCAACTGAAGCAGTTGCTGGAACTCCAGGGAACTGAGGATTTCGACATTGAAGTACCATTGGTAAGCGATGTTTCCGTAATGTCCGTCATTCCTTCTAAGAACGACGTTTACGCCACGGCACTCACGCTACGCCCGGAAATAATCAGTGGCAAAATGAACATAGAAGCCTCAAACCTTGATGTCATGATTGCCCGCAGTGGGTATTATCCCACTATCAGCATGAATGCCGGCCTCAATTCAAGCGCGGCAAGCGGCATCCACACCGCTTTCCTCACCCAAGCCAAGAACAACTGGAACAATGCCATCAGCCTCTCTATCTCCATGCCCATTTTTGACAACCGACAGACAAAGACCGCCGTCCAAAAAGCCAGACTAAACGTTGAAAACAGCCAATTGAAACTGCAAGACAC
This sequence comes from Prevotellaceae bacterium UBA1787, assembly GCA_002315195.1. The sequence goes on from DCGD01000130.1 coordinate 3,809, forward strand.
CCAGAAACAACTCTATAGCAACATTGAAAACTATTGGTTGGAAGCCACTACCGCACAGCAGCAATACGTCGCGGCGAAAGCCAACGTGGAAAGCATGCAGCAAAGCTACGACCTGGTTTCCGAACAATTCCGCCTGCGTATGAAGAACATCGTGGAACTGACAACAGGCAAGAACAACTTGCTGCAAGCGGAACAAAACCTGCTGCAATGCAAATACACCGCCTTGTACAATTTGTCCATGTTGCGTTTTTACCAGGGCAAGGGCATCCAACTTTAACCTATCTTACTTTTATTGAACATATAATAACCCATGCAATATATGAAAATCAAAACATGCATCATGGCGGCTGTATTCCTTGGATACAGCGCTTTCATGGCTTCCTGCAACAAGGAAATTAAAGTGAACTACAAAACCGGCAAGGTTGAACGCCAAAACATAACCACAAGCATCACCGCGACGGGTACCATCGAACCCGTTACCAAAGTTGAAGTGGGAACTCAGGTTTCCGGCATCATCAGCAAAATATATGTCGACTACAACAGCATCGTGCATAAGGGGCAGGTCATTGCGGAACTTGACAAGACCAACCTGCAAAGCGAATTGGTAAGCGCGCAAAACAACCTGCTGAACGCCCAAAGCAACCTGACCTACCAAAACGAGAATTTCAGACGCTATCAGGCCCTGTACGAAAAGGAACTGGTGAGCGCAAATGACTTTGAATCAGCACGTCTTTCCTACGAACAAGCCTCAGCGCAGGTAAAGGTACAGCAGCAGAACGTGCAGAAAGCCCGCACCAACTTGGGCTATGCCACTATCACTGCACCTATTGATGGCGTCGTCCTCAGCAAGGAAGTGGAAGAGGGACAAACCGTGGCCTCCGCCATGACAACCCCTACGCTCTTCATCATCGCGAAGGACTTGACCGACATGCGCGTCATCGCCGACATTGACGAAGCCGACATCGGTGGCGTCAAGGAGGGACAGCGCGTTGAATTTACAGTGGATGCCTATCCGGAGGACAGCTTCAACGGTGAGGTGACACAGGTACGCCAACAGGCCACCACCGAAAGCAACGTCGTCACCTACCAGGTGGTCATCTCCGCTCCAAACCCGGATTTGAAATTGAAGCCGGGACTCACGGCTAACGTCACTATCTTCACCCTGGAAAAAAACAATATTCTGACAGTGCCCACCAAGGCTCTGCGGTTTACACCATCAGAAAACTTGCTGAAGAAAAACGAAAGCATCGAGGACTGCCAGTCAAAGCAAAAAGTATGGATGAAGCAGGGCGGCAAATTCAAGGCGTTCGCCCTCAATGCGGGCATCAGCAACGGTGCATTGACAGAAGTGCTCAGCGGTCTCAAGGAGGGAGATGAAGTCCTCACAGACGTTGAAATCCTCACACCCGCGACGGACAACACAGAACGCAGTCCTTTCAT
>DCGD01000074.1 GCA_002315195.1 Prevotellaceae bacterium UBA1787
AACTCCTCTATGGCCACCGGCAAAAAACCTGGTTGTGAATTGTTGGATTGTTTGATTGTTTGTTTCGTGATTGTTTACCAGGCCATAATACATCATCCACTCCGCACGGATGGCGATGTGAGGCAGAATGAGATAACTGACTCCAAGACCTCCCGCCAATCCGGCATCAAAGCGGCGGTTGGAAGGATTGAAGCCTCTTTCCGTTCCAATGTTTTCATATACATTGGTGCTGATGTTCTTCACGCTTGTCCCTTCTATCTTCTGCGACTGCCAATGACCCAAATAGCCTCCAAGATTCACGTAACCCTTCAGTCTTCCCTTTCCTTTCGATATGTTTGCCATGACCGGAACGGTCAGATAGGTGTTGCGGTGCCGGTACCGGTTGCGCCAGTATGTATGGGAGGAATCGAAATTGCGACTCTGCCAATTGATGTCGGCGCGTACGCCCAACCAGTCCAAAATGTTATACTGGCCGGTTATGCCATAGACTGCTCCCGTCTTTCCATCAAGATAATTCGTGTAATCATATCCTGCATTGTACGAACGCTCACAATAATCCAAGCCGCCATAAACTCCAACGGTCCATTGGGCCTTGATGGTGGGTGAAACCATAAGCAGAAATATCAATAATTTCTTCATAACCATTTGTTTAACAAATCAAATGTGACAACAAGAAAACGAATGGAAGTTTTCTCTTCCCTTATTTCTTGACCGGTCCTTCCGGTTCCTGATGCCTGTCGGTTTCAAGGGCGTCAAAATAATAAAGCCCCCTGCCATCCATATATTGATAGGCGTCTTCCAAACGTTTCATGAACGAAACGTAGTCTTTGTTTTCCGGCATGGTCCAGGCGGTTTCGGCCATGGCGATGATGCGGGGAAATGTCATGAAATCCACGCGTTCAGAATTGGAGACCAGTTCGCCCCACAAATTGGCCTGTATTCCCATGACCGACTGAAGGTCTTCTTCCGTCACATTCCATTCCTCATACTTGGACTCCGGGAAAGCGTACACATCCTCCAAAGGACAGAACCCATCCCAACGGCGACCTACCTTGTGATTATCATGCTGGACAAAATCGAAATAAAGCGGTTTTCGAGGACAGAGGACAAGCGGTATGCCGCTTTTCGCCATCTTCACCAATTTTTCCTTCTTGTCATGACGCCACCATGTTATCACACATTCCTCGGGGCGCAAACTGCTGTCGAAAACATCGTCCCAAGCCATGGCTATCTTGCTCATTCCCATGACGCTACGCATCATGCGGTGGATGAAATATATTTCCACTTCGCGTTCATCTTTCAACCGCTCGTTTTCCATCAACGCCTGTATCGACTCATCGTTCTTCCAGTTGCCGTTGCCATAGCTTACCTCATCGCCGCCTATATGGATGTACTTGAAAGGAAAAAGTCGCGATACTTCACTCAGTATGTTTTCCAAATACTTGTACGTTTCCTTTTTGCCGGGATTGAAACAGAAATCGGGATACTTGTCCGTACCAAGCGATTGATACTCGGGATAGGAACGATTGGCGGCTCCCGCATGACCGGGCATGTCGATTTCTGGAATAATTTCAATGGCACGCTCAGCTGCATATGCCACTATGTCCTTTATCTGTTCCTGTGTATAAAATGCCGCCGGTGCCTGCGGATCGGTCAAATTGCCAACACCTCCTATTTCGGTCAGTTTTGGGTATTTCTTGATTTCAATGCGCCAACCCTGCTGGTCCGTCAGATGCCAATGGAAACGGTTTATCTTGTAGTAGGAGAGTACATCCAACAACTGCTTCACTTTTTTCTCTCCCTGAAAATGACGTGCCTCATCCAACAGATAACCACGCCAACCGTAGCGGGGAGCATCTTCTATCACACCACATTTCACGCTGCCACTCCGCAATTCCTGCAGCAGACTTTGAACGCCGTGGATGGCGCCCGCATAGTCGGCGGCCGTAATCACCACATTCTTCCCAGTGGTGACCAACTGATAACTCTCACCTTTCTTTCTTTCCTTATACAAATGGAACGAGATGCCATCATCGCCCTCCACATCCTCCTTCACCGTCATGCTGACACCCAACGCCTTCAACTGGTCACAGAGAAAATAAGCCGCTTTCTCCAAATTGTCAAAGCCGTTTACATAGATGTTCTTGAAACTGCGAACGGGACAAGTATCCTGAGTTACTTCCACCTTCTGCGGGTAAGGTATTATGTTCACATCCTGAGCCCACAGTGTCGTATTCAACAAGGCGAACAAACAGAGAAATGAAAAATTCTTGAACGTATTCATAATGTGCATGGATTATTTTTCTGCAAATATACAAACATGTATTGTTTTTCAATCCATGAATACATGAGAAAAATTCAGAACACATGACAATAACTCGTGCGTTTGACACCTGCAACGGTAAGCATGTCTGCGATGTCGCCTTGCTGATAAGAAAAAAAATCGCCTGTGGAATGTCAGGACTTAGGCGATGTTTTTCTTATCTTGTCAGTATCCATTTGTCAGGAAGCATTTCCCGATATTTCTCAAAATGCGTATTGGGTGGTAAGGCCGCGACCTTGCTTATGATTTAGAGATATACCTGTAACAACGCTTATGCGGAAATGTTCCAGACGAATTCCGAATAACAAGGACGACATTGTGGCATGATACCGCGTATTGCCTCAAGTCGCATTGTGGGGTAAGGGAAAGTTGTGTGCAGTGCGGAACCATTAGTCTTATTTTTGAGCAAAATTACCAAGGTTAGCGCAATTCCTTCTTTTGTTGCGGAGAATATCAATACTTTGCGGATATAAGGATAAATGAAAAAACTGGTGGAACTTTATGTTTCACCAGTTTTTATAACATAGATATATCCGCTTTTATGTCAGTTATGCTTCAGAGTCTTTGAAATGAATTGCCGACTCTTTTGGGATTCAATGAAAACATGACAAACCAACATATCAGCCTAAATATTTGTCAAAAGAAACTTTTCTTTGTGTAGTTTTACTTTTTGAAAGTCTTTGTGTATATGTTTAAAAGTTTTTAAAATAAAAAGATTTCAGATTATGGTAGATTCCACGAATCAGTTTTGAGAATTGAAATTTGCCCTATAGTGATTTTCATGGCTGAAATTCACCGTCCAATTATTTGGTTAGATTGAAAGAATAAATGTTTTCTTTATTTCCAAAGAAACTTTCTCGGTTCACTTTTAAGGAATAACTGGTCCAGGACAGTGGCTTCATGTATTCCTCTGCACCTTTTTCCAAATTTTTCATGATGCTGCGGAACATGCTGTCACTTTTGACAACGTCGGGTTCATATTGTTTAAGATTGAAACGCATGATACCACCGGTTTTTGTGCATTGTTCTTTGAGTTTTGGGAGGTAGTAGTCAGAATAGACATCTACACGTGCATTGCCGGGAACAATATCGGAATAAAGTCGATATGTGGCTTGGTAGGTCTCTTTTACAAGCGCTACGCTTGTGGCTGTGTTGGAAGAATCGCGTGAGACGATGATGAAACATGGTTTTTTGATGATGCCGGCGGTGTCGGTTTGCTGATACTTGACGACAATGCTTTGGTTGTCATTGAAACTCTTTGTCAGACCTATCAATACTTGCTTGATGCTGTCACGAACGGAATGGAAATAATTTGAAACAGCGTCTTCTCCCTTTACCTTAACCGTGCTGTTGCAGTCGAATTGTGTGTGGAAAGTAGTTAGTTGCTGTGTACTGAGGGCGCAGCAGAGGGTGTCAACAACTTCAATTTTTTTGGTGAGAGTGAACATTGTGGTGCTTTCTTGGCTGAACGAATGGGTGTAGGGTTTTGTTTGGTCTGACTTGGTAACGTGGATGAGTGTTACTGTTATCTCGCCTTTCCAATCGTATTTGTTGCGTTCAGTTTGGGCGGCTGTTTCGGCTGTTGCAATTGTAGCTACAACTTCTGATTCGCTTTTGGTTGTGGTGTAGCCGTTTTTTGTTGATTTGCAAACCTGACTCAATTTTTGCAAGTAAATATTCTTGATGGCATCACTCAGACCGCCGGGTGCTTGGGTAGTTCCTCCATAACTCATACCCATGCTGATTTGATAGTAGTCAGTAACAACGTGATCTGAACCGCTATCGCTGTCACTGCTACAACTTGCGAACCCGAATGTCAGTAGAGGCAACAAAAAGAGAAATAAATTTTTCATTACAATTTTAATAATTTGTTAACCAGTGCAAAACTACGAATAATTTTTGGAATCACATTGTTTAATATGAAAATTTCTGTAAGCATCCAAAAAATATCCAAATATGTATAGTTTCGTTTTTTCGGGTTTTGGTGAAAACATGTCATTCCCCTCAGCAGTTCGTTCTTCATCGTATTGTTCAGTCGCACCGCCTGGGCGTTATCCTTTGGATCCCCACTCTCGGTCATGCTTGTCTGGATGCCATGCTCCTTCAGCATGGCGACGTACTTCTCGCTGGCGTACCGGCATCCCCAGTCCGAGTTGTGAATGAGGTCCATGCATCCCTTT
>DCGD01000083.1:0-1576 GCA_002315195.1 Prevotellaceae bacterium UBA1787
ATTGCACTTGATGCGCGTTCCAAGTCTCGCATAGTCTTCATCGCAAAACAGAAGATGGCTCAGGCATACCTCACCCGTTATGTTTTCGGGGGCTTCATCTATCATTGCGAGTTCCGCGGCGGTCGAGATGTGGGCAATGTGAAGCCGCGCCCCTGTTTCCGAGGCCAACCGTATGGCAAGCTCCGTTGAGTTGACACATGCCTCTTCTGAGCGGATGGTGGGATGGAAGATGATGTCGGGGTCGTCACCATGGCGTGAACGAACGAGGGCCTCGTTGCGGCTTATGACCGTTGAGTCTTCGCAGTGCGCCATGATGGGCAGGGCGGCGTTGTGAAAAAGCGCACGGAGTGCCGTTTCGTCATTCACGAGCATGTTTCCCGTGCTGCTCCCCATGAACAGTTTGATGCCGCAGGTGTGGCGCAAGTCCAATTGTGCCAAGAGATGCGTATTGTCATTGGTCGCCCCGAAGAAAAAACTGTAGTTGACGGCACTGTATTCCTCAGCCCTTCTCATTTTGTCCTGCCAAGCCTCAAGTGTGGTCGTTGTCGGACGGCAGTTGGGCATGTCGAAATAGGTGGTGACACCACCTGCTGCCGCGGCGCGGCTTTCGGACTGTATGTCGGCCTTGGAGGTCATGCCCGGCTCACGGAAATGGACATGCTCATCGATGACACCGGGCAGAAGAATACAGTCATCGGCATCAATGGACAAATCGACGGTTCCAAAATCGGTTGCATCATCGCTGAAAATTCCAACGATGAGGTCTTCTTCCATCAAGACACTTCCTTTTCGGGAAATGCCTTCATTTATGATGGTTGCATTCTTTATGAGTGTTTTCATGGCAGATTGAGTTTCCACCGCACATGCAGAAAAGGCTACTTGCTATGCTTTGACTTTCTTGAATTTACCGAGCATGCTGTCAATGCGTAGACGAATGACCCCCCACACGGCTTCGCTAAAGATGCTTCCGCTCATCTTGCTGGTGCCAAGTTGGCGGTTGACGAAGATGACGGAAACCTCCTTTATGGAAAAGCCCAATTGATAGGCTGTGAATTTCATTTCTATCTGAAATGCATAACCCTTGAAGCGGATGTTGTCGAGGTCGATGGCTTCCAGGACGCAACGCCGATAGCATTTGAAACCGGCGGTTGTGTCATGAATGGGTACTCCCGTAATCAAACGTACATACTTGGAAGCAAAGTAGCTCATGAGCACGCGCCCCATGGGCCAGTTGACCACGTTGACTCCGCTGACGTATCGCGAACCAATGGCAACATCGTAACCATCTTCCTTGCAGACGGCATAAAGGCGAGGCACATCGTCTGGAGAGTGGCTGAAATCGGCATCCATTTCAAAAACATACTCATATTGAGGTCTTTCAAGCGCCCATTTGAATCCTGCGATGTAAGCGGTGCCAAGCCCCAGCTTTCCTTTGCGTTCAACTATGAAAAGGTGGTCGCGGAAAGGATCCTGCTCCATCATCTGCTTGACGATGGTTGCGGTCCCGTCGGGCGAATTGTCATCAACCACAAGAATGTCAAAAGCATCCGGCAAGGCGAAAATAGCCTGGATAATC
>DCGD01000083.1:1603-3801 GCA_002315195.1 Prevotellaceae bacterium UBA1787
TTTCCTTCTCGTTATAAGTAGGAATTATGATAATACTATCTGCTTGCTGCATCATGCTATGTATATGATATTTTCTACAAAATTAGCAAAAAATTCAATACAATGCCATTTCCGTTTTCTTTTTTTTGCCATGCAAGTAAAAAATAGCATTGTTGGCTTTGGCTTTGGTGGAGTTGTCTTTGGCCAAAGTCAAAATTTTTCTTGGAAATTAGAATTTTTGACCCTCAACCCTTGACCCTTAGACTCAAAATCATCGGTACTGAGTTTCCCTGACGGACATGCCTTTTTTCTCGATCCAGCGGATATGCCAGGGAAGACGGTTGATGAAAGAATCCCAATCACGTTGCTTGGACCAGGCGAGTTCCGCAAAAGCTTGGAGAGAAGGGAACACATGATGGCCGAGAACAATTTCGTTCGGTATGGTTTCCGTCCATACGCATGCCTGATAGCCGAGCATGTTGTCGCTTACGATTCCCGGGAATTTTTCATCGGGTTCATAGTTGTACAGTGTCTTGAGTTGTCTGTCGCTTTGTCTTCCGCTGAAATAGAAATGGCCCCATTCCGTAAAGACCATTTTCTTGCCATCGCCGGTGATGGTGGCGGCGGACTTGGGAAGCCAATCGCGCCAATAGGCGTAGATGAAATCATGCGGGTCGGGCGCATAGTATGCATCATCCCACGCCACCACCGTCCTACCCTTTGATTTCACATAGTCTGCCAACTGTCCGACAAAATAATTGCATAGAGCTTCCTCATCCTTGAGTTGGTGGGCGCGCATCATCGCCTGACATTTTTCGCAATGTTCCCATGGTTCCTTGTTGACTTCGTCGGCGCCGATGTGAATGTAGGGTCCGGGAAAAATCTGCATGATTTCATCAAGGATGTGCTTCATCATCTTGTAGTTCTCCTCTCTTCCGACGCAAATGGGGAAAGAGAACTCCTTGCCCCAACCAGTGGTCTTGTGGCATTGCAAATCAGGATAGCACCTGATGGCGGCGGACAAATGACCGGGCATGTCGATTTCCGGAATGATGTTGATGCCTTTTTCAGCGGCGTATTTGACGAGTTGCTTCATCTGCCTTTGCGTGTAATATCCACCATACAAACAACCATAGCGCACGAATTGAGGATCTATTTCAAAAGACTTGTCCTTCTCCGCCCTGCGCAGACATCGGTAGTCATACTCATCGAACGCGCGCCAGGCGCCCGCCTGGGTGAGTTTCGGGTATTTCTTGATTTCAATTCTCCAACCTTGGTCATCGGTGAGATGGAGATGAAGGTGATTGATTTTGTAGAAAGCCAGACAGTCAATGAGTTTCTTCAAGTAGTCGATATGGTACATGTGACGGGAAACGTCCAAATGGAAACTGCGCCATGCGTAATGCGGTGCATCGGATATTGACAGGGATGGGATGGTCTTGACACCATCCACCTCGGTCTGTTGAAGAAGAATTTGTTCCAACGTCCGCTGAGCCCATTTGAATCCCTTGTCTGTTGCGTATGAAATGTGGATGCCCTGATTGGAAATGTCGAGTTTGTATGCCTCTTCCGCCAAGGAAGCATCCTTGTGTCGGCTGACCGCCATTATCGGAACATTTTCTTTTCCATACACAACGCTTTGAGGCTGCGGAATAATGGAAACATGACTGACAGGAAAGCACTTGTCATTAGAAACACCGCTACCGTTGGCTTTGTTATTCACACCAAACAACATCACCAGCGACATCATGCAAGATGCACAAACCAGAACTTTCCCGAATGAAACAGAAACCATTGACAATATAAGCGTGACGAAATCCTTGATTCTTGACCCTTGACTCATTTGACTCTCATCCCCTCATCAAAGTGAGGTAAAATGAGACAGCCGACTGACAATCTTGCCGAGTATGTCAAACTCAATATTGACGCAAGTTCCCACCTGGATGGCATGGAAATTGGTGTGTTCAAAAGTATAAGGTATGATGTTCACCTGAAACGTATTGTCAGTGGGATTGCATACGGTGAGACTGACGCCGTTGACGGTGACGGAGCCTTTGTCTACGGTGAAGTAACCGTGGCGAGCCATTTCCTTGTCGAAAGGGTATTCAAAAGTAAAGGTGTAACTGCCTTCCGCATCGTCTATGCGCGTACAAACGGCGGTCTCGTCAACATGCCCCTGAACGATGTGCCCATCCAGACGGGCATTGACGGCAAGCGGG
>DCGD01000083.1:3808-12858 GCA_002315195.1 Prevotellaceae bacterium UBA1787
GTTCAATGTTGACTTCGCTGCCAATGGCGAGCTGCCCGAGGTTTGTTCGGTCAAGCGTTTCCTTCATGGCGGTTGTGGTGTAGGTGTTTCCATTGACGGACGTAATGGTAAGGCATACTCCGTTGTGCGCCAAACTCTCAGCCGGTTTCAGACTACTCCCGAATGGACACTGCATCGTGAAAACAACATTCTCCCGATCGCGTTCCATGGCAACGACGGTTGCCATTCCTTCAATGATACCAGAAAACATATTTGTATATCGCTTATTTAATTGGTGAAATTATTATTGTTGCTGCGAAATTACGTTTTTCCAATGTATTGTATACTTTATTATCGTTCAAATTTTGCTTTTTGAGGTTATTTTTCAATAAAAAGCCTCTTTGAAATGTAGTTTTAGAACAAAAATAAACGTAAGGGAAAAATAAATGCTTAATTTTGCACTTTTGTGCAAAGTGTACACATGTAAAAATTTCTATTCGTAATTATGAAAGTTTTAAAATTTGGAGGAACTTCTGTCGGAAAGGTAGAGGGACTGCTGAATCTGAAGAAGATAGCGCTCTCGCAGGAAGACACGACCATCATCGTGGTTTCCGCTCTTACCAAAGTGACAGACAAACTGCTCGAAGCGACGCAGTTGGCCAAGGAGGGAAATGAAGCTTACAAGCAAGTGTTCAACGACATCGTAGAGGCGCACAGAAATTTGACAAACGCCGTGCTGCCGACTGAAACAATGCGAATGGAAGTGATGTGCAACATTGAAAAACTGCTGTCGGAACTTGCGAACATTCTTCATGGCGTTTGTCTTATCAAGGACGTGACACCTAAAATTTCGGATGTCATTTTAAGTTACGGAGAACGCTGTTCGTCTATCTTGGTCGGAAAGTTGATTGACGATGCGGTAGTCAAGGATTCCAGGAAATTCATCAAGACGGAAAAAAAGAACGACAAGGCAGCCGTGAATTATGCAGTGACCAATGCCCTGATACGCGAAAATTTCGCTGAAAAGGGAATGGTATATGTGGTTCCGGGATTCATTGCGTCCGATTGCGAAACCGGGGTGACGACCACGCTTGGCCGCGGTGGTTCGGACTATACCGCGGCAGTCATCGCCGCCGCATTGAACGCCGATGTACTTGAAATTTGGACGGACGTGGATGGGTTCATGACCGCTGACCCTAAAATCGTTTCTTCCGCCTACTCCATTCCTTCCTTGTCGTATGACGAAGCCATGGAACTCTGCAACTTCGGTGCCAAGGTGGTGTATCCACCTACCATCTACCCGGTCAGGGCGAAGAACATACCTATTTATATAAGGAATACCTTTCATCCTGAATTTCCGGGCAGCGTCATCAAGAACGAAGCCTCTGACAATCAGACGGTACGCGGATTGTCAGCCATCAAAGACACTTCCATCGTGAATGTTTCCGGCATGGCGATGGTGGGTGTGATTGGCGTCAACCGCCGAATCTTTTCCACACTGGCGACGGGTGGCATCAGTGTATTCATGGTGGCGCAAACCTCTTCGGAAACAAGCACCAGCATTTGCATGACGGACGACGATGCCATTCGCGCCTGTCATTTGCTTGACGAGGAATTCGCCAAGGAAATAGAGACGGGAGCCATGAACCCCATGCAGCGCATAACCGACTTGGCGACGATTGCGATAGTGGGAGAACACATGAAGCAAAGTCCCAATCTCGCCGGAAAACTCTTCGGCGCACTGGGATGCAACGGCATCAACGTGATTGCGATGGCACAGGGAGCCTCGGAAACCAACGTTTCCGTAATCATAGAAAAAAAGCATTTGCAAAAGGCCGCAAGCGTCATTCACGACAGTTTCTTCCTGAGCGATTTCCAAGTAATCAACTTGTTCCTTTGCGGTGTTGGCGCAGTTGGATCGAGTTTGCTTGGACAGTTGCAGGAACAGAAGGAAATGCTGATGCGTCAGCGCCATTTGAAACTCAATGTGGTGGGATTGGCCAACAGCAAGAATGCCATCTTCAATCCCGAGGGACTTGAACTGACGAACTACAAGCAGCAGTTGAGAAACGCCGAACCATGCAGCGGTGAGAAACTGTGCCGAAAAATCATCGGCATGAATTTGTACAATGCCGTTTTTGTGGATTGCACGGCAAGCGCGGACGTGGCGACACTGTATGCATCGTTGCTGACGCACAACATTTCGGTGGTGGCCGCCAACAAGATAGCAGCCTCAGCTCCATACGCCGATTACAAGCGCTTGAAGAAACTGGCTCTCAACCACGGCGTCAAGTATCTTTATGAAACCAATGTCGGCGCCGGACTGCCCATCATCAAGACAATTGACGACCTTTGTGCAAGCGGTGATGAAATCCTTGAAATCCAAGCCGTGCTGAGCGGTACGCTCAATTTTCTTTTCAACCAGCTGTCAAAGGACTGCCCTCTGAGCAAAGTCATCAAAATGGCCCGTGAAGCGCATATCAGCGAACCTGACCCGAGAATTGACTTGTGCGGCAAGGATGTCTTGCGCAAACTGGTAATCCTGGTGCGTGAATCCGGCTATGCCATCAACCAGGAAGACGTGGACTTGAAGACGTTCATTCCTCAATCCTATTTTGAGGGGGGAGTCAGCAGTTTTATGGAAAACGTGAAAGCACTCGACGCCGAATTTGAGGAACTGCGCCGAAAGACCCAGGAAAAGGGCATGCGACTCCGTTTCATTGCAAGATGGAGGGACGGCAAGGCCTCCATTTCCTTGAGGGAGGTGGACAAGGACAGTCCATTCTTCAACCTTGAAGGTTCCAACAATGTGGTGCTGCTGACCACCAAACGCTACCACAAGTCCCCGATGATCATTCAGGGCTACGGAGCGGGAGCCGACGTGACGGCGGCCGGCGTATTCGCGGACATCATGCGCGTGGCCAACATTTAGGACAGTTTTTCAGGAGTTCTTTGCAATGCTTCTCGGTTTTGACGGATGTTGATGTTGGAAATCAGCAAGTTATGAGTACAAATTATTGATTGCGCTGTTTGGCATGAGAAACATGAAGGTGAAGAATATTATGTTTTTTGCTTAATATACATGAATAACGATGCACACGATGTTTATGTGCATCGTTTTTTCTGTTTTCGTGTTCAATATTGTAATATGATGCAAATAGTAACTTAAAAAATGCAGTTACATTGTATTTCTCAAAAAAAAAAGAGTATTTTTGCAATACTAACGATAAAACATTGATTTCAAAATAATCATAAACATGGCAACAGATAAACAACATAAGCACATTGGACAAGTTTTCACACCCGAATATATCGTGACGGAAATGTTGGATTACATAGGATATTTCGGAAACGCAATATTGGAAAAACATATCATTGATAACAGTTGTGGTGACGGCGCGTTTTTGAGGGTAGTTGTTTCAAGATATGTTGATGCGGCATTGTCAAAAGGATTGTCGACAGAAACAATCAAAGAGCATTTAAGTACGCACATTCATGGTTTAGATACAGACAATATTGCACTTGAAGAATGCTACAATTCATTGAATGAAATCTGCGCATCGTTTGGCATACATAATGTTGAATGGGATATTCATTGCAAGAATACATTGAAAGAAAAATCATACAACGGAAAAATGGATTTCGTGGTCGGAAATCCACCGTATGTGCGTGTACATAATTTGGATGAAACGTATGACGAGGTGAAGCAATTTAAATTTGCAAATGGTGGCATGACGGATTTATATCTTGTATTTTTTGAGATAGGTTTCAATATGCTCAATGAAACAGGAAAGATGTGTTACATCACACCAAGTTCATGGACCAATAGCGTTGCTGCAACAAACATGCGTTCTTATCTTGTAAACAAGAAAAATATTATTTCTTTAACTGATTTGGGACATTTTCAACCATTTAAGGGTGCGACGGCATACACCATAATCTCTTTATTCGGGAAAAATGTATATAATGACAAATTCGAATACTATGCATTCAATGGAGAGACACATGGTAGAGATTTTGTCGATACATTATCTTATTCTGATGTGTGGATTGATTCATACTTTTATCTTTCCGAACGCAAAAATTTAATGTCATTGAAGAATATAAAAACAATGATGTTCAGGAAGTTCGTAAGCGTTAAAAACGGTTTTGCCACTCTTGCTGACAGTTGTTTCATTGGTGAGCACATACCTGATTCACCAATAACAATTCCCATTATCAAGGGTTCAACGGCAAAATGGACAAAGGGAATATTTCCGTATGACAAACAAGGAAAGGCGTTATCAAAAGAATATATTTTCTCATTCCCTCAAATCAAAGAACATTTTGAAAAGGAAAAAACAAATTTGTTAAAAGGGAAAGAAGAATTTGAAGGATGGTGGTTGTATGGAAGGACACAAGCATTGGTTGATGTATATAAATACAAAATTGCCATTAATTCACTTGTACGCAAACCAAGTGATATGAAAATACATGAGGTCAAGGAAGGGCAAGGTGTTTATAGCGGATTATATATTATCGGTAATGTTGATATTGACACAATAAAAAATATTTTGCAAACAGATGAATTTGTAGAATATGTCAAGTGCATTAAGAAATATAAAAGTGGAGGTTATTACACATTTAACACAAAGGACGTAGAACAATTTATCAACTACAAACTAAGCACAAACCAAGATGAACAATCAAGAGTTTCTCAGAGTTATTTCGAATTCGTTTATGAAGTTTATTGATTCGGGTACATCGAGAAGTACACAGAAACTTAAACCCTTACATGGTGCAATTGCGCGTGATATTGCGACACGTTTAGGATATGGTTATAATGTTGTGTCGCAAGGTTATGGCGAAGACAAAGAAGCAACGATTAAGGGTCGTTATCTTGACAAGAGGGTAGATATTACGATTCAAAAAGAAGGTCGCGCAGTTGGTGGAATAGCAGTAAAGTTTGTTATGCAAAACTATTCTCAAAATTCAAATAATTATTTTGAGAACATGTTAGGTGAAACAGCAAACATCCGCGCCAACCGTTGCCCTTACTTCCAAATATTTATAATATTAGACACATTGCCATATTATAAAAATGATAAAACGATTCAAAGGTGGGAGTCGATTACAGATCATAATATCAGCAAATATGTTGTACTGTCAAAGGATAATGTTGATGTATTCTTTCACACACCAAACAAGACATTGTTATATGTTGTACATGTGCCCGATAATGCGCTTTTAGGAACAGCGGAGGAATATACTTCTTATTACCGCGCGATAAAACCGCAAGTCACAATTTCAAGGAATAGGTACGATAATTTCGATAAATCGGTAATTTTGAATGATTACGAAGAATTTATGGATAAGGTTTATCATACAATCATGGCACAATAAAAATAACAAAGTCGCGTTACACTCAGCGTCTATACGAAGAAGAAGGTCGGTAACCTCGAACGTGACGAAAGATGGATTGAATCGGTCTTTCTTGTCAAAAAAAGTCTCATATTATTACAATGCTGCTATTTTTTCGTTATTTTTGCACGATAATTAGATTTCATTGATTATGCAGACAAGATATGTTGATTGTTTCCAGCTTCACGGCTCATTGAATGATTCCTTAAACACGTTAGAGAGCCTTCGTTTGCAGAAGGTGGTGAATGGAATTACCATGCTGGCTTCTTCCGATAGCGCGACGGATGGTCTTCCTTCTGGTGTGGATGTACTCACCGCGGAGTGTTCTTCCGCTTCGTCCGTTTATAAGATGATGGCGGAAAAAGCATCATCGCCTTATGTGGCTTTTACGCTCAAGGCTTCACCGATGCTTTTCGGTCCCCGTGCGTTGGAACGCATGGTGATGGCGGCGGAGGCAACGGGCGCTTCCTTGGTTTATGCCGACCATTGGTCTGTGGTTCAGGGCAAGACGTCGCCCCATCCTCTCATTGACTATCAAAAAGGCAGTCTGCGCAATGATTTTGACTTTGGTTCGTTGATTTTGGTACGCACGGAGGTGTTGAAGGCGTATGCCGCCGAAATCGGTCTGATGGATTGTCGCTATGGCGGCTTCTATCAGTTGCGGTTGTTCTGCTCGCGCATGGGGGATTTGTTTCATTTGGACGAGATGCTCTACACAGAGGAAGAGAGTGATTGCCGCAAGAGTGGCGAGAAGCAGTTTGATTACGTAAATCCCGCGCAGGCCGCCGTGCAGAAGGAAATGGAGGCCATTTGCACGGAACACTTGAAGAAAATAGACGGCTGGCTTTCACCGAAAGACTTTGAGGATGTTAATTTCGACGCCGAAGGTTTCGTGTGCGAAGCATCGGTCATCATACCTGTCCGAAACCGCGAACGGACGATTGCGGAAGCCATCAGAAGCGTCTTGTCGCAGGAGGCGGATTTTGATTTCAACGTGATTGTGGTAAACAACCATTCGACCGATGGAACGGGCGAACAGATAGAGCAGTTCGCCGATGACGCCCGCGTGGTTCACTTGATACCGGGGCGCAACGATCTCGGCATTGGCGGTTGTTGGGACTATGCCGTCTGCAGTGCACATTGCGGACGCTTTGCCATCCAATTGGATTCCGATGACATATACAGCGGTACGGACACTTTGCAGCGCATTGTGGATGCGTTCCGCGAGCAGCGCGCCCCGATGATAGTGGGCAGTTACGAACTGGTTGACATGGACTTGAATACGTTGCCGCCGGGCAAGATAGACCACCGCGAATGGACTCTGGAGAACGGTCGCAACAACGCGCTGCGCATCAACGGTCTGGGAGCTCCGCGCGCTTTCTATACGCCGCTGTTGCGTCGGATTGGTTTCCCGAACACGAGTTATGGTGAAGACTACGCCGTGGGCCTTGCCGTGAGTCGCTGCTACCGCATCGGACGCATCTATGACGTGTTGTACCTGTGCCGCCGTTGGGAGGGCAATTCGGATGCGGCGCTTTCCATTGAGAAACAGAACAAGAACAATTTATACAAAGACCGCATACGCACATTGGAACTGAGTGCGCGCCAGCGACTGATTGCGTCCAGAAAAAAAAAACTGACGACAGCCGAAGCCCGCGATTTCTTTGACTTGCAGAGGGCGCAATGGCCCGCCGCCGATCAGCGTTGCCGTGAGCTGGAGCGTGTGGAGGTCAAGGAAATGACCGCCGGCGGCGTGAAGCTGGACGTCCAGTTCAACCCCGCACGCATGGTTTCGACGGGGGCGAAAGTCGATAAGGCCTCAATAGCCAAGCGTCCATGTTTTCTCTGTTCACGGAACAGGCCGAAAGAGCAGATTTCGCTCCCTGTGTTCAGTGACTATGAACTGTGCATCAATCCTTTTCCCATTCTTCCTTATCATTACACCTTGCCTTCACGCCACCATGAGCCGCAATTGGGAAGACCGATGTTCGGTGCGCTCTGCCAAACGGCGCTTGCGCTGACGGACTCCGTGGTGTTCTACAACGGTGCTTATTGCGGGGCGTCGGCACCCGACCATGCCCATCTGCAGATAGGGGCGAAGGGAGTCATTCCGCTGCAGCGTGATTTCGGGCGGTATGAGAAGGATTTGGTGAAAGTTTTCCCGCTTTCTTCGTCAGAGGAGCGTACACTTGGCGCTGAGGCTGTGACCGGGGGCGTGGGCATCTATTTGCTGACGAGTTTTGTATATCCGATGTTCGTGATGAAACTGACGGGAGGCGCGGTGGACGAAAGTATTTTCGACAGCATGATGTCCGCCCTGCCCGTGGTGGACGATGAACCGGAACCGAGATATAACCTCCTTGCTTGGAATGACAGAAAATCGGAGGAGGAAAAGGATGCGCTCACGGTGGCGGTGATTCCACGAAGCAAACAACGTCCCGACTGCTATTTCAAGGAGGGCGAGGAACAATTCATCATCAGTCCGGGCTGTGTGGATATGGGCGGTTTGATTATATCGCCCCGTCGCGAGGACTTTGAACGCCTGACTGCGGAGAAAGCGGTAGCCATACTGAAGGAAGTGACGCTTTCAAACGAGGCGATATCATTGGTTATCAACCGTATGCACGGACGCATGAGCTATCGTCTGAAAACGTCCGCGGACGGCAAGACACAGTTTCGTTGGAAAAAGAATCCGCGGTTGATGGTGGGTATCATGGAAGCGGAAAAGGTGGACTTTGTACTGAATGGCAATTTTTGGGCGAAGGGAAGAACGTTGACGGACAGGCAGACGGTGGAATGTGGCGAAGGCGGCATCGTTTGGAATGGAAAGACCTACGGTGAGGTGACTTTCGTGCCGCAGAACGAAGAGTCCACTTTCACGCTGCTGGGTGTTACGATTGGTATCCATTACCATTGGGAAAGGTTAGAGAACCAGACGTTCAAGGGTGCGCTGAAGCTCTTGGTGGCGAACGGTCGCATCATGGCGGTGAATGTCGTCAGGGTGGAGGACTATTTGGTGAGTGTGGTGAGCAGCGAGATGCATGCGGATTCGGCGCCTGAATTTCTGAAGGCTTCCGCCATAATCAGCCGCAGCTGGCTGTTGTCACAGATAGAAATGAGGCAGAAGGACGAGGACTGCGGCAACGACGCTGCGAAAGGCGGCAGAGAGGCGGACGAGGTGATACGCTGGACCGACAGGGAGGCGCACCTGCTTTTCGACGTCTGCGCCGACGACCATTGTCAGCGCTATCAGGGCGTGACGAAGGTGAGCAACGAGGCCGCCGTCAAAGCGGTGACCGAAACTTGCGGCATGGTGCTGACGTATGACGACAACATCTGCGACGCGCGTTTCCATAAGTGCTGCGGCGGTGCGAACGAGGAATTCAGCACCTGTTGGGAAGATAAGGACGTTCCGTATCTGACCGCCGTGCGCGACACGGAAAAAGAGGAGCCGCTGCCCGACTTGACAAAGGAGGAAGAAGCGGAAAAATGGATTCTTTCATCGCCCGAGGCATTTTGCAACACAGACGATGAGACGGTACTGCGCGAGGTGCTGAACGACTATGACCGCGAGACGCACGACTTTTATCGTTGGAAAGTGGAATATACGCAAAAAGAACTTTCGGAACTTGTCCGTTGCAAGACGGGCGTAGATTTCGGAGAGATACTGG
>DCGD01000083.1:12918-13120 GCA_002315195.1 Prevotellaceae bacterium UBA1787
CCGGCAGAATCATCCGAATGTGCATAGAAGGAACGAAACGTTCGCTGACCATTGGAAAGGAACTGGAGATACGCCGTGCGTTGTCGGTTTCGCATCTGTATAGTTCGGCGTTTGTCGTGAAGAAACACGACATGACGGACGGTGTGCCCGGACGCTTCGTAATCCGCGGCGCCGGTTGGGGACACGGCGTGGGCATGTGCCA
>DCGD01000048.1 GCA_002315195.1 Prevotellaceae bacterium UBA1787
CTGAATTAGGCTTCTTAGGAGTTGTCGTATATACGCGAACACAGACACCACGGCGCTGGGGGCATGAGTCCAAAGCCGGTGACTTGCTCTTGTCTTCAAGAACAGCTCTGCCTTTTCTTACTAACTGTTGAATAGTTGGCATTGTTTAATCTTTTAATATTATGTTATTTATGTTAAATTCTACTTTATACATGGGTACACTCCGCCCATTTGGGGTGCAAAATTACACTTTTTTATCCAAAAGCAGACCATTTCGACCGCCTTTTATTTCAATCTTGGGCCGAAAAAATAGAAATTTAACTTTTTTAAACATTTTTTATACATACACAACACGTTCCCGGAGGAAAATTAAGTGTGCTAGGACAAAGCGCGACTATCCTGTGTATCGACAGGCTGCTAATCCTTGACGGCCATCGAATAGCCAAAGAAATCCTTTACTTTCATTTCTCCTTCCTCGGCAAAGAACTTGATGCTTGTCAAAGGTGTTTGGATTGGTAGTAGTTCGGAGAAAACGGCACGTCCGCTGTCGATGAACAATTCGATGGCGGAATTGTCCACAAAAAGCCGATACTGATGTTCTCCAGTTGCCCGAAGAGGTATTTCCGTGTTGTTTTTCTCTCCGCAACATTCGCTTTTATCCACCACAAGAACATGCCCACCATTTCTTTCTTTCAAATAGAACATGATGGATACGGAATCGTTATACAATGAGAAACCAGAATTGTTCTTTGCCTGAGAAATCAAATCCATTTCAAATGCACCGTTATATTCCTTGAACAAATCATGCATTTCTTTCTCTCCCTTGACCAACATATCCTCGTATTTGCTCTCTTCCTTTCTGAAATTATCCACCTCTTTGGAGGGTTGCAGAATGGGCACCTCACCATCATCAGTCTTGATTAAGGACATTTCGCGAGGCAATGCCATCATGTTGCAATATCGCTCATCGTAAAAACCATCCGCATTGTAAAGGAGTCCGGCCAGCAGGACACGACCTGACACATTTTCATATTTCAAAATACCCGAACCCTGTCCATAATCGAGGATGACGGGAGTTTCCGACTGCGGTCTGAATGTTTTGCCATCGAAATCTCCCAAATATGCAACGACACGATTGCAGAAAGCATTATTTTCAATCTGTTGCACATTACACAACAACAACCAACACGAAGACCCATCAGGACGCTCAATTTCCATGAGGCTTGCTCTTTCATATTGCCCATCTTTTTCAAACCAACCTTGCCCCAATCTGCTCTCCAAATTCCAATTTGCCAAGTCACTGGAACTGTATATCCGCCAATGATCGCCACATGCTATTACCACATCCCACATGTTCTCGCGTTTGTAACGGACCACGGAAGGAAATCTGAAATCGGGAATGTCATCGTATGTTCTCAGCACGGGATTTGTCGCGAATTTCTGAAGTGTAGCATCGGGACAGCCCGCGTATGCAATGCATTGTTCCTGTCGTCGCTCACCACCCTCACCTCGCGTCGCGGTGTAAAGACAAACAATTGAATTTTTGCCGGCTCCAAAAGAGTTGTAAGTATCCAATACGCAAGTACCTCCAAGTGTTTCACCTATCGAGTCACCCTCAAGTGCGATGGGAAGCGTGTCCCAGTCCGTCAAATTATCACTTACGGCATGTCCCCAGCATACATTATCCTGCCTGATGCCATACATGTCACTTTGAAAATACAAATGGTATCTGTTTCCATCAAAAAAGGCGGCGGCTGGAACACCCATTCGGCCGTACGGAATGAAATAATGATAGGAAGGTTTTTTCCGTCTAAAAAAATTGTCGCTCAATACGTCCACAACCTTTATGCTATCCGCAAAACACGCATTAGGCATCGTATTGAAGATAAGCAGACGTTCATGCGAAGAATTTGAAACCAAAGCAATGGGAACATAATCGTCAATCTTATTCTGAGCCACACATATATTGCCTACAAACGAATGCCCTGCGCCGGTTTCCAACTCGACCTCACACGCCGGTTGGTCGTATTCCACGGGAACAAGAAGGTATCCCTTAGGATTATCTATCGACACAATTACAGTATCCTCCGCCGTACGCAAGGAAATTTCGGTTTTATTTCCACAAGCATACGACAACAACAGCAACAATACCATGCAGACAAGCGACAATAAACTCTTTATTTTCATAGTTCAATTTAGGATTAATCAGAATGCGGCGCAATTTACAAACTTTCCGTTACAAATCTGAGCATAATACGGAAATATTATTGCTCACTCATATTTATTTATTACATTCTAACTGAAATGGAGTGCATCTCTTGCAAACTTTTATTACTTTTGCACTGAAAACCTGAAATTTCATTCAATAATAAACCACACATATTATGAATTTCTTAACAAACGACAAACTTGTTATCGTAGGCGCGGGCGGCGCCATTGGCTCTACTATGGTCCAGACTGCACTCACCATGAAACTGACGCCTAACGTATGTCTCTATGATGTTTACGCCCCTGGAATGATAGGCGTAATGGAAGAAATGTTCCACTGCGGCTATGATGGTGTCAATCTCACGGCTACGACAGATGTTGCAGAAGCATTTAAGGATGCAAAGTACATCATTTCTTCAGGTGGTGCTCCGCGCAAGGCGGGAATGACACGCGAAGATCTTCTCGCAGGCAACTGCGCCATCGCAAAGGAACTTGGCGAAAACATCAAACAATATTGCCCAGACTTGAAGCATCTCACCGTCATTTTCAACCCGGCTGACCTTACGGGACTTGTTGCTCTGCTGTACTCTGGATTGAAACCAAACCAAGTTACAACGCTTGCAGCGCTTGACTCCACCCGTCTTCAGTCCGCATTGGCAAAGAAATTCGGTGTAAAGCAGTATGAGGTGACAGGCTGCGCCACTTACGGAGGCCACGGAGAGCAGATGGCAGTTTTTGGAAGCGCCGTCAAAGTTGCAGGAAAGCCACTGAATGAACTCATCGGAACGGAGAATTTCACAGTTGAAGAATGGGAACAACTCAAGGTTGACGTAACCAAGGGTGGCGCAAAAATCATCGAACTTCGCGGACGCAGTTCTTGGCAAAGCCCTGCATATTGCGCCGTTGAAATGATTCGCTCAGTCATGGGAGGCGAAAAATTCCGTTGGCCGGCAGGCACTTTCGTCAAGAACGAAAAATACCAGGACATCATGATGGCAATGGACACAACGCTTGACGAGAACGGCTGCACCTATGAAATGCCTACGGGTACCCCCGAAGAAATGGCGAAATTGGATGCCTCATACCAACACCTCTGCAAGATGCGCGATGAACTTGTAACATTGAACATCGTACCCGCAGTTTCCGAGTGGAACAAAATCAATCCAAACCTCTAACCGGTTAGTCAAATACCAACTTTAGTGCGTCATTCTTTGGCGCACTATTTTTTTCGCACTATCTTTGCAGCACATTCAAGCATTAATATGGACAGACGAAGTTTCATTCAAAGAAGTTTGGCAGTGCTTGCCATGCTGAAATTATCACATCATGATGTATTTGCCAAAAGAAAGAAAACTACCGTTGATGTTGAAACGGTAAAAGAGACATTAGAGGTCACTTGCGAAAACATCAAAGCAGAAGCGGAGGACATCAAAGTACGTTTTTTGGGAACGGGTGCCGCAGGCTGGAGTCCGGGCGGCATGAGACGCAACAGCAGCATTCTATTGGACGACAAGGTTCTCATTGACTTTACGAAAAGCGTGGAAGACATGATACCCGCGGACATTCATCCAAGATGCCTATTCATCACACATTCCCACAATGACCACTACCAAACGGAGAGCGCACTCCGTTCGGGAGTGAAACGCATCTACGTGTCAGAAACATGGGTGGAACGGGCGAAAAAGGATTTCGCTGAAACGGCCGATAAAACCAAACTGCCTGTCCCTGAATTGATACCATTGAAAATTGGGGAATGTGTCACGGAGCATGGACTGAAAATCACGCCGCTTCCCGCCAACCATGCCACATCGTACTTAAACGAACAGACGCTCATCTACTTAATCGAAAAAGGCACCACTGAAACAACTTTGGGCGTTCGTCTTCTTTACGCCACCGACACCGGAGGAATAATGGGATTGGCGGGTAAGATTTCCGGCATAGATTCTCACGTAGCAAATGGACGAGCCATAACGGCGCTCATCATGGAAGCGACCATGGGCATCGGACACGATGAAGATTTCCGCATCTTCAACCATAGCAGTGTGCATACCGTACTCCGCACCGCAAACATGCTGACAGCCACCAAACGCTACCTTCCCCCAAAAGGACAACCAGTTTACCTCACCCACATGGCACCATCTCTCCATGGCAACCTCACTCAAGAAAACCTGAACGAAAGTCTTCCATCTCCTTTGCGCGCCGCCTACGATGGATTGGAAATCACGCTGAAAGCCGAAAAATAAACACACAAACAAACGCCCCATTCTTCAAAAATAAGAATGGGACTTTCAATTATTCATTTTTCAATCCAATGAAACTGTACAACTCTTCTCTCCAGTCCTCTCCATTTTTTGGACATATAGTTTGTACTCCCAATTCCGCCGCCGATGCGACATTGCGTGGCCCGTCATCGATAAGCACGGTTTCCTCCACTTTGACTTTTTCCTGTTCAAGAACATGCCTGAAAAAATTCACGTCCGGCTTGAGGTAATGACATTGGTAACTCACATACACAGCATCGAAATAATCATAAACGGAATGACCGTTTCCGTCAAACTCCTTGGATCCCGCCCAACCCATCATAAAAGGATTGGTGTTTGAAAGCATGATGAGACGATAACCTTTCCCACGCAGAAATCTCAATGCGTCAAGATTGCGTTGAGGTATTTCCTTGAAATAACCCATCCAACCTTTCTTACATTCTTCCTTGCTAACGGCATGCCCGATTATCTCGCCAAGTTTGTTTTGAAAAGTCTCCGCGGATATGTCGCCACGCTCAAGTTCACCAAAGATACCGCCCTGGGTACTGGCATCCAACCAACGGTGGGCATCCTTAAGTCCTACGCTTTCGAAAGCAGCAACTGCCTTGTCATAATCAATGGTCATGATGACACCCCCAAAATCGAAAATGAGATTCTTAATCTTGTTATTCATTTCTTATAATAATTGATGAACGCAAAGATACCAAAAAATACAATACTGATACTATAATGACATGAAAAACACCCCCAATTGACTTTGGCAAGAGAAAAAAAGAGCTTCAGCGCACAACAGTCCCTCCAAATTCAGCACAGGAATGTTATGAAAAATCGTGGGTACTTTACTCATTACTGTTACTGGGTTCTGGACAAACCTTGTGCTGGTAATAAAGCAAAGCCCACGCTAAACGAATATATGGCCACCTACGAGGGCGGATATATAGACATCTAACGTGAGCGTCTTGCTATCATCCTAGCACATTTTGAATTGTCCAGCTTCAATAACAGGATAATATCGTAAACGCTCTTCGTTTTCTATTTGGAACAAGCATGATTCCCTCTCTCGGGTGCTTGTATCGAATGCGAAGTAACAAAAAAGAATTGAGATTACAAAATCTTGACGCTTTTTTTGCTTGTTTGCTTAATTCTTTATGCGCAAACCGTGATGAGACACGCAAAAATGACAGTTTGCATGTCTATAACAACCCTGTTGCCAGGTACACACCAAATTTTCGAGAACGTAATCGAATAAATAGTGGCAACCATTCTACAACCCGAGATTCCATTTTTGATGGAACGCTTGAGTTTCTGCCAATGACAGAGGCTCCTCTTTCTCGGCATGGCGTATAACTTCATCAAACTCCTCATCTGTATACTAACATGGGAATGATGTGTAATCAACAGAATGACCATTCTCTTCCTCTCTACTTCTACATAGCTTGATCAGTCGATCTGATAGAGCCTGTTGTACTTCCTGCGTCTGATTGACAATAAGCGCCCACAATGAATCTGTTTGAGAGATGTGACTGCCATAGTTGGGAGAAGTATGCAAACTGCAATTTCCACCCCAAATTTCTTCAATATTCGTTGAAAACAACATCCAAAACTGCAATTTCCGACGAAAAAGTTTGGTTGAATCACATTTTATGCTTACCTTTGTATCGACAGAACCCGCCACGCCTCTT
>DCGD01000084.1 GCA_002315195.1 Prevotellaceae bacterium UBA1787
ACTGTGGCTCAGGTGTGGAGGGCGGCAGCACATTCTACATACCCGTCCCCGCAAAGACTTACTACCCCGTCACCATCAAGATATCTGACGGCAGCAACATCAAAATCATGCACACCACAAAGCAGGATGGCGTGGAAATCGCAAGAAACAGCATCTATGAAATTACGTTTATAGAGAACTATAAAAAGTTAGGCGGCAGCACAGACATCAACCTTCTTCCAGGAGAGTTCTCTGTAAATGTCAGTAAGAAAGTGAAGATTACCAGAAGCAACCTCTACTGGAACGGCACTGCCTACAAGTTCGAAGCGAGGCAGTATGACAATCCAACAACGTGGAACAGCAATCATGTAGGTCATTTCTTCTGGTCAAGCAGTACCGACTGTCAGACGCCAGGCTACGAACCATGGTCTTCCAGTTACAGTTACAGTACACAACTTTCATCCGACAAGTTCTTCTGCGGCGAGGAGAACAAGATGGAAGTAGAAGGCACCTCCGCCCTCTATGCACTCTCAGCAAGTGATTGGTATTATCTCCTCGCGTACCGAACCGACGCAGTGAACCTCTTTAAGTCAGGTGTAAATGTAGCAGGAAAGGACGGTTGTCTTGTCATCGCCCCGGACGGCTATGAGGGAACAATAAAAACCGAATACAATGCAGAAGAATGGTCATCGGCCGAAGCATCGGGCTTGGTTTGTCTGCCCCCTTCTGGTTATCGCTATGGTACGACCATCGAAGAATTTACTTACGGCAAATATTGGTCTTCCACGCTGCACGAAAACGAAGAATGGGCCTATTACCTTGAATTTGCTTCGAGTTATTGCACACCGTCTGCCGAAGACCGCGGTAACGGCTACTCGCTTCGTTTGGTGCAGGAGTGTAGTAAGCCTTAGATTTTGTTTTTTGCGAAGCATAGCACCCTCGTAAGCGGAGCAAGCCGGAATAAATCAAAAATAAGGCAGATTTCTGTATGGCATGGGTGCTGCCGCTTTCTCGCCCCCTCAGTGAAGCGGCAGCGCCTTTGCTCAAGGTAATTTTCAAAATGCGAAAAAATAGAACAGAATATGCCATGCCTGAAAGAAATCTTCTAATGTGAATCAGCCCCCCCCTTGCTGCACGGTGGAATAATAGGAACACCGTCCGTCTGATGAAGACGGGCGGTGTTCTATGCGTTACGATTGTAGTGCATGGCTTCTGAAGCGCTGTGGTTCACCGCTGAATGTGGAAAACTTTCTATTGTTGTCAAATCTGTAATTTGTTGCTGTAGGCAATGTATTACCCAACTTTCGCAAGCGAAAAATCGATAGTGACAATTGCAAGCAAAAAAAGCCAAAAGTATCTGTAATTCACGGAATTTCTGTAGCTTCTTCAGTACGAAACATATAATACCGAAAATATTCAGCCATGTGCAAGCGAAACCATATTCCCGGAACCGCGGGAATGTTTCCGACAAGACGTTTCCAATATGGCAACAAGCAACATTTCCGGCATCATGGACAGTCTCCGCCTGCGTGAAAGTTGCATCCGCATGCATAATTCAAGGCGATGGCATGTCAACAGAGTATTCGCGAAGGAATACGAAATCCTCATGACCTGTTGACACACTTGCGAAAGTCGAGTCAAATAAGAGTTTCATTAATGTCTTTGGAGGAAAACATGTTTTTTGTTCAAAAAATATATAACTTTGCTCAAGAATAATAACATTATACCCGCATGGCAAATATCAATAGACTAAAAGTTGTACTTGTTGAACACAGGAAAACAGGCAAACGGTTATCTGAGCAATTAGGAAAATCAAACTGCAATAAGCAAATGGTGTAGCAATTCTGTTCAGCCAGACTTGAACACGTTATGCCAAATTGCCAAACTATAAAGAAGTGGACGTTAAAGAATTATTAAATCCAACTGAGAAATAACTGCCAATAGCAAAAAATATGCATAACAAAATCACTGTAATTGATCTTTTTTGTGGATGCGGAGGACTTTCTCTTGGTTTTGAACAAGCGGGATATAATATCTTGCTTGGGATAGACATGTGGAAAGATGCCCTTAAAACATTTGAACACAACCATAAAAATGGAACCACCATGTGTGCAGACTTGGCAAGTCTTTCCACGGAAGAAGTAGACAAAGCAATAAATCACGAAAAAGTTGCCGTTATCATCGGCGGACCTCCATGCCAAGGCTTTTCAATCGCGGGAAAGCGAATACTTGATGATGATAGAAATAAACTATATAAAAGTTTTGTTCGAATGGTTGCACATTTCAAGCCAAAAGCATTTGTTCTTGAAAATGTGCCCAATATCCTTTCCATCGGTGAAGGCATCGTTAGGGATGCAATAATAAAAGAATTCTCAGATCTTGGTTATAATGTAGTTTCAAAGGTTCTTATAGCATCAGACTATGGAGTACCTCAAAATAGGCGAAGGGCGATATTTGTCGGTATAAAAGACGAATCCTTTGATTTCAACATTCCTGTTGTAGAACATAAAGTTACGACAGGAGAAGCTTTATCAGATTTGCCCGAAGGTACTGTTCCAAACGGAGCCCCATACACATTAGAACCCAATAGTGATTATCAAAGTCTAATGCGTTGCAATACCCATGAAGTCAATAATCACGAAGTTACCACTCACAATCATCAAACAATTGAGATAATTTCGATGGTGCCGGACGGAGGTAATTACAAGGACTTACCTGAAGAATTACAAGGAACAAGAAAGGTTCATATAGCTTGGACACGCTTGAACAGTCAAAAACCCAGCATCACAATAGACACCGGACATAGACATCATTTTCACTATAAATGGAATAGAGTTCCAACCGTTCGTGAAAGTGCAAGGATTCAATCATTTCCTGATGATTTTGTTTTCCTGTGCAGTAGAACAAGTCAATATAAACAAGTTGGTAATGCAGTGCCCCCCTTAATGGCAAAAGCAATAGCTGAACATCTAAAAAAAAACTTATGGCTAAAAAAATAACACAATTCTACCAAATATCTGACAATGATTGGTATAGAATTCATTTTGTTCGCCCTCGATTCAAAAGTAATATAGAAAACGTATTACTATATATGGCAAATGAGTGTTGCCGCATTCCTTCTTGTTCGTGTGAAGAATACAGTAACCGCTATTTCAATGCAATCAAAATGTTTCCCGGAAATATTGATATGGCGGATAAAACGCTTCATAACTGGAGAACTGAGATACCGGCTTTGTTTGGATTTTACAATGAAGATAAGGATATAGATGTTACAAAAACTTCTGAAATGGCCAAGTTCTTGCATGAAAACCAAGATCTTACCCAGTTCATGAAACTATTTTTGTTTTCGTTCCAATTTCCTGGTGGTCATATGAAGCCTCAAGACTTGAAGGAAATTATAGCAAAAAATATCCGTTTTAAGCCGGCAAAAACAATTATACAAGTATTAATGGCCGGTAACGAAATATTATCAGAACAAGATAGGATTAAGGAGATGTCCATATCCGCGGAAGAAGCAACCTATTGCATATTCAATGACAAACGTGTTACAAGTGGTAAGACAACTCCTGCACAGGTGGCTAAAACAATACTTACCAACCGAAAAGATAGAATCAAGTATTATAACCCTAAGGATTCAAAAGTGATGTCGCAAACAGGCAAACCAAGAACAAAAGGTGACATAACAAGATATGCGGGTGACATTCTTGACTATATGGAGTTAGCCAACTTGCTTGTAAGCCATAATGGTTACTTTGCTCTAAAGGGAAACGAATCAGCATCTATCAAAGCATTTTCAGAAGACAACACTTTCTTTACCGGCTATGAACGATTGTACAACAATCGAAATATCGATACCTCTGATATATCAAAAATAGAACCGTTATGGTTTGATTATGTGAACCGTTCAATGCGCCCAGACTTGTTCAAAACCGATATTCGTACGCTCTTATCCGCTGAAGATGATATAGATGTTATCTTTGATAATACACTTTCTCCAAGTGATACCGCTGAGAAAGAAGAAGCATTTGATGTTAGAATACATGACGTTTTAGCGTCTGACAACATGACGACAAAGGATATTGGTAATCTTGGAGAAGCATTGATATGTGGTCATGAAAAAATGCGTTTGAAAATTCATGGTTATGAAGAATTTGTTCGTTTGGTTCAGATAGTAGATAGTCCCTCGTATCACCCAGGTTTTGATATCGATAGTTATGAAGCTGATGGTACTGAAGATCACAGATATATTGAAGTCAAAACAACAATTAGCAAACAAAAGATACAGACGTATGGTTTTCATATGTCACCTAATGAATGGAGAGTAGCGGGAACAATAAAAGAACATTATTGCGTATACCGCTTAATGCTCAGTGAGAAGGATAAGACATTATTCATTCTTCGAGATCCCGTAAGACTCTACAAGACTGACAAAATTGACGCTGAGTTACGAGATGGAATCGAGATTTCATTTACAACAGACAAATTTGAACCAACAACATTACTTTCATGGAAAAGATAAAAGTCGCTTCACTCTTTTGTGGGTGTGGTGGAATGGACTTAGGTGTAATCGGTGGTTTTTCTTTCCTTGGCAAGGAATATAAAGATAATCCATTTGATATTGTTTATTCTGTTGATTTTGATGAATATTGTACCAAAATATACAATGAAAACTTCAATCATAAATGCATAGTTAAGGATGTTCGTGACATCATCATTGATGAGTTACCACAATTTGACATGTTGATAGGCGGTTTCCCATGCCAGTCATTCTCTATTTCGGCTCAAAACCCACCAAGACTTGGTTATAAAGATGAACGCGGCATGTTATTTTTCGAGATGGTAAAAATTTTGAAAGAACGACAGCCAAGATTTTTCATTGCAGAAAATGTAAAAGGCATAATGTCAGCCAATAAAGGCAAGGCATTTCCTATGATAATTAACGAATTCAAGGAGGCAGGTTACCATGTCACGTATGAGTTATTAAATGCTTTTGACTATGGTGTGCCTCAGAAACGAGAACGTGTCATCATCATGGGTTTCCGTAACGAAGAAGACCATCGCGCTTTCCACTATCCTTCAAAAGTAAAAATCGAGGATAGAAAAGTCCTCGGTGATGTCATCATTCCAGGAGATAATGAAAACGAATCTCTATTCTTTAGTGAAAGAGCGGTTGCAGGCATGATGGCGGTCAGAGATAAAATGAATAAAGGTCGAGTCATGAAATTGGACGAACCTTGCAATACAGTCAGCGCTCATCTTGCTAAAGTGAGTCTTAACAGTACGGATCCAGTTTTTAAGGTAGATGGAAGATTTCGTAGATTTTCTGCAAGAGAAGCAGCCAGAATTCAGTCATTCCCGGATACTTTCAAATTAGATGTTGTTTCTCAGATTCGTCAATATAAGGCAATTGGAAATGCAGTCCCTCCTGTGATGATGTGGCATGTTGTAAGGTCTCTTCAAAAATTATTGGTGGTTCATCAACTTGATTTCCTATCTACATAGGAACAATACCCGGCAAATACTGTGGAACACTCCATTGATGTTTCTATCATATCTTGTACTAATTCAAAATATGATGCATCAAAGAATGTATGAATCTCCTTGAAAAAGTCGATTTTTTTGATTTTTGTAGTTGTAACATATTGATTATCAATACTCATTTTTTACAAAAATACATTTTTTATAGTGGACTCAAGAATTAAACTCATTCACCCGATTTTCGCAAGCGAAAAATCGGCAGAGACAATTGCAAGCAAAAAAAGCCAAAAGTATCTGTAATTCACGGAATTTCAGTAACAACGGGCTGTGCATGAATGGCACAACCCGTTGTAAAGTATCAAGATTTCAATGTCTGAATCTGTTGAAAACTACATTACGACAATCAGTGTCGGACATCGTGAAACTATTGCTTGAAATATTCGTTTTCTCCGTCCAGGGCTTTTAGGAAAGCAGTGATGCAGTTCACCTGATCGTCGCCGGCGGCCTTGCCCAGTTCAAAGCGGAACATGCCGCGAACGGCATCCTCAATGGTCTGCTGGCTTCCGTCATGATAGTAAGGCGCGGTCTTTGAAATGATGCGGAGGTTGGGCACCTTGAATTTGTGGAGGTCTTCGTTCTTTCCGGTGAAACCGTAAAGTCCCTTGTCGTCATCATTATAGGCGATGTCGGGATTGCTCTGTGCGCGGGCGGCAAAGTAATCTTCAAAAATACCCAGGAATTCAAAAGATTGTCCGCCCAAAGTCTTGCCGACATGGCAGGTAGCGCAACTGTTATCCTTGAAAGCCTGGTAGCCGGCCAATTCCTCTGCGTTCAAAGCGTTTTGGTCACCCTTGAGATAGAGATCGAGTTTGTCGTTCGGGGTGATGAGGGTTTTCTCAAATTCCGCAATGGCATCGGTAACGGTAGCCTTGGTCAAGCCATCCTCAGGATAGAGTGTCTTGAACTCAGCGACGAGTGCGGCATCCTTGCTCAAGCGTTCCACAATTTGATCCCAAGTTTGGTCACCCATCTCAACCGGGTTTTCGGGGGGACCGGCGGCTTGGTCGGCAAGTGTGTGGGCGCGTCCGTTCCAGAATTGCTCCACATTGAAATAAGCATTGAACACCGTAGGTGCATTCACACCGCCAAATTGGCCATTGATGCCTTCGCTGGTTCTGTGCGCCGCATCGCTTGCACCGCCATTTTTAAGAACATGACAGGAGGCGCATGAAATGGTGTTGTCCAGTGAGATGCGGGTGTCGTAGTACATCTTCTTTCCCAAAGCCACCTTGGCGGGATTCGTATCGAGTGAATCGGGAAGCGCCTGGACAGGCTCATTGGCAAGTTCGGCTGCGTTGTTGGTAGCATAGCGTGCGGCGCGTTCTTCCAGGATCCACTTGGTCAATACGCTTTTCTCTTCCCTGTTGAAACCGGTTCCCCAGTGTGCCATCTTGTATTCCATGATGGGCATGTTGTCATATTTCACGGAATATTCAAGCATGGAGAGCAACACTTCCGATGGATTGGCGAGGTCTGCTTTTTTCAGGTCAACAAACTTGGTGCCATGGTCGATGTGCGTGTTAAGCATAGAACCAACGACGGGCAGGCTGGCGTAGAAAGGTTTCTCCGGAGCGCTGTTGTGACACTCATAGCACCCGTTCTGTACCAGTATGGCAGCCACTTGTTCAGGCACCGGTGCGTCGGGTATGGATTTGCGGAAAGCAAAGCGGTAGATAGCGGTGACAACCGCAAGGGCTAAGCATGCTCCGATGACAGTAAAAATAATTTTTTTCATAAGCGAAATGAGTTAAATTAAGACATCATATAATAATTAATCAGTTGTTGTAAGTATGAAGGCTGTCTGCAGCCGCTGGAAGATAGTTGACACCGTACCAAGTAATCTGCAGCGCCAGAAAGGCAACGACCAGCAGCGCAAAGCCTCGCCAACCGCCATTGTTTCGGAAATGAAGGAACATCAGCGTTACAAACCACGTCACCGCCGCCCAGTTTTCCTTGGAATCCCATGCCCAATAATCTCCCCATGCCTGCCGGGCC
>DCGD01000089.1:0-4916 GCA_002315195.1 Prevotellaceae bacterium UBA1787
TTAACTTCTTTTTAAGGTTCGACTAGATAATTCTGAAACACTGCTACTATTTGCAGTATTTTTATAGTTACTCAAAAATTGACAGCCGTCTTTCAGCAGCCGTCAATTCAACATCAAGTTGGATATGCAGTTTCCGCAGTCATTCGTCAATGTACAATACAGGACAGCGTTTCATCCTGTCCTCCATGCACATTATGGCGTTTGGTCATTAACCAAATTCTACACGAGCGTATGTTGTCATGGAAACAACGCATGGAAAATACGTATTTCCTTCTTACGGAAATGCTCAAATGTTATTGCGCCTTGTTGCCACCTACAACGACTTCATCAAAATAGGTTTTCATTGCCTCTCGCATTTCCGACAATTTTTCTTGCCACAACTTGACGGAATTCTGCCCAATGATGTCCGTAACGTATCGTACGGCCACAAAAGGCAAATGCTCTGCAAGACACACCATATTGACGGCAAAAGTCTCCATGTCGCATACATGGCCCGTAAATGGTTTATCATCCGTCACAAAATCATCACCCGTGTTTACAATATAATCTTCGCAAAGCGTTCCCTTGACAAAAGAAGGCAAATGAATTGGGAAACCCTCGAGTGCCCTGACATCACAAACCAACCCGGGAAAGTGGGTACTCTCAAAATTTCTGTCTATGAAATGAGTGGAAACAACAATATCCCCGATACTCAACGTCTTGCTGCCTGAACTGCCTATCAGCATCACGTAGTCTGGCTTATAGGTCATGATTGCTTTCATGGTGTTCATGGCGGCACTCGCTTTTGCTATGCCTATTTCAACATGAACGACTTTGTAACCTGGTATCTTAATGTCGAACTTTTCCTCCGACACCGCAAAAAGAGCAAGAATAGTTTTTTGATTCATATTTTGTGTAATTTGATGAAAACGCTTATGGTTGAATGGTTGAAATGCTGACGCGATTCCAATCTGGTTCTGTAAACACGTCACCGACACCCTGGCCTTTGACATCGATGCGGCCAATTTCTATATGATACTTTTGGACAAGCATACACCTGACTGCTTCGGTACGATCCATTGCAAGTTTCGCATTGACCGCTGCGTTGCCTTCAGGGGACGCATAACCCCTGATTGCAACGCGCGAAAGGGGATGGTTCTTCAAGTATGCGGCTATTCTTTCTACATTCGGAAACTGTGATTTTTCTACCACGGACTTTCCTTTGCGAAAGGTTACAACCGACTCCAATTTCTTTTCCATACCTGTTTCAGCCATAAGGACAGGCTGTGAATATTTGCTTTTACAAGCATCCAACTGAACATTCAGTTTCTTGATGGCTTGTTCTTTTGATTGGATGGAATCATTCAAGCGATAGACTTGGGAACGCAAATCATTGATTTTCGCATTCAATCCATCCACTTCACTCTGATCGTACAACCGGGCCGGTTTGAAATTGTGTTTTCCATAGCTGTTGGCAAATTTATATGTCATACCAATTGTAAGTTCAAAGGCTGCATGGTTTGCATTGTATTTTACATTGTTGTTTTCTTGTTCAATAGTACCGAAACAATGCCCACCCTCCAAATTCCATAGTACGGAAGGCATGATGTTCAACTGCCATGCCTTGGTTTTACCCATATTGACATTGAAATGCAAACCAACCTTGGATGTGGCGAAATTTTTGTCTCTGAACTCCGTCATGAACAGATGTCCCCAACCTAATCCATAGACCGCGACAAGTTCCACCAATCTCGGTTCTCCCTTGTAACCCCCGAAAAAATTGCTGACATTAAACATTCCAAGCAGATGAACGTTGAGCATGTCAAAAGCGTTTCTACTGTGTATTCCCGTCAAGGTGGCGGTATTGAAATATGCGGCACCTTCCAATCCCATTCCAAAAATGGGGGTCAACTGTTTTGCCAAAGTCAAGTTGACCGTAGGCCGCAGACTTCCTATGAAAGCGTGATGCTTCAACGGCGCATATACTCCACCTGCCAATCCTAACGACCAATTGTCACTGAACTTGCTTCCTTCAACCGTAACACTCGCAATAGTTCTGAGGACAACTGCGCCAAACATAAGTATCGATAAGAAAATTCTCTTTACCATCGTATTATTACACCCATTACTCCTAATTGCTTCATCTATGGAATGCCTAAATTCATCTCGTTGGACTGGAAGAAACGAACAGTTAGGTACATTGTTCTGCATGGGAACATTCCAATTCCTTGATGCTGCATTGTCTTGATGCGTCCTTGACATGCCTTTCATTCTGAACAGTGAAACGCTCATCACCATTATACAATTCCCACTTCCTACGCGCCTTGGCCGCTGAAAGACCTTTGCTGACGTATGCCTCAATCCGACAGAAAATGAAACATAGACTACAAACCACAAGAACCTTTGATTGACAAGAATTCATATCGCATGATGAAGACAATAATCCAATTTCCATGATTTGTTCTGCAAAAATAAATATTTCATCTTACATTTTGAAAAAAATAGGCATGAAAACGAAAATATATACAACTATGTGTCCATTTCTGCTGTTTACCAAATTTTTATTGTTTTAGGAAATTGATATTGAACTTCGTTTTCGGATTGGTACGTTAACATCAACATCATACTCAATGAAGCGACCAAAGGAATATCAACTGCGAACAACTCCCAATGTGTATTACGTTTGGGTAGCCGGTTCATGTGACTACGGACACGAGAAGCGTTGCAGCGGTGTGCGTATTTGATAATGTTAAACGACAACGTCATTGAAACCTACGTTGTCTCAAAGGACCATACAAATGAATTCCGCATGATTCTCACAGTCATGCGCCATACCTTGGAGATTGGTCCCGAAAGAATCGCAGATTGTCTTCCTGACCAATGATTCATACATCCAACGGAATTGGAACAAGAGCCAACGGACAAGTCGGCAAACGCTGATCTCATTCAAGTGCGCATAAAGGTAAAGGATAGGCACAACACTGTCTCAACAAAGCTTGTTCCCCTCCATAAAGTACCACCAACTGCAAAAACAAACAACATGGCGCACGAAGCGATAATGAAACTAAGGACACAATGAAGATGGTCGATGGAGTCTGCCATTAACGGCAACAAGCATCTAAACGTGCTTTTCAAACCTACGGGACAAGTGTCGTATGATTGTCAAATGCAAAATTCAATATTCGGCATACTCTTATTTCTTAGGAGTGAGAGTAAGTCAATTGTAATTAAATAAGTACTTTTGCATTTGTGAAAAAATTTATGCTCTTTTAACATAATGTTTTGAAAGCATAATAAATTTTGAAAGAAATGAAATTTCGTAGATAGAATAGAAGAGTCACACCGTTTGAAGACGGTTTTATCCCGCGATAAAGCCGTTGTTGTTGTTTATGGGCGCAGACGTTTGGGTAAATCAGTGTTGATAAAAAGAGTCCTTAAGGATGATGATGTTTATTTCCTGGCGGATCGTTCAGAAGGAGGTCATCAACGTGAACTGCTCTCAAAGGTTATTGCGCAGTCAATTCCGGACTTTGACAAGGTGGAATACCCTGCTGGGAAACTCTATTCCGTGCTATCAATTATAGAGTACAACAACATATAACTGTGTGTTTGGACGAATTTCCTTACATGGTAGAATTATCTCC
The DNA here is from genome assembly GCA_002315195.1 of Prevotellaceae bacterium UBA1787. The sequence goes on from DCGD01000089.1 coordinate 3,624, forward strand.
GGAACTTCCATCGGTATTCCAAAAACTAATTGACAAGAAATCACTTCGTTACAATCTGATTTTTTGTGGTTCCTCACAGACCATGATGTACGGAACATTCCTCGATTCCACCGCCCCCCTTTACGGAAGGACAAGCGCAATAATAAAGTTGTTACCATTCTCCAAAAATTACAAGGATATCATTCCAGTTCTCTTTCTTAAAACAAAATCAAAAGACGATGCAGACAATGTCATTCTACCTGAAACCTTGTTGACCATGTTTTGATGTTGTGCTTTGCCCACGTTGCAATGTGTGAGTAATGTGTGTCATTTGTTTTCAGGTGTTTTTATTTCAACTTGCAATTTGTGCCCCCACGGATTTTATCGGTTGCGTCTAAAACTGTTGCCACCGTAGGTGTACAGAATTATCTCCACCTTGACTATTTCTTTCCTGTGTCGTTATCTCCTGACATTGCCCGAACCATCACTTCCGACACCCTGTCATTCATCCCCTCAGTCACAAGTGTTTTTTAATTTAGTCCATGCTTTCTCTCGTGACCTCTTCAGTCCGTTTCTTCGTTCCTCCCGCGCCTTCTACGGCTCGGCTTTGTTGGCAGCCTTACATTCCATCAACCTCTTGTTCTTGCAATCGAAGTTGTGGGTTTTGTTACGCAACCTCTTGTTTTCTTCTTGCGGCGAAGCAAATTCTGCCTCCGTGAGTTGATTTTTCTTTGCCATAGCAGTGTAACATATGGTACCAAAGTTTCAAAAGAATAATGATCTGAAATAGAGTCATTCAATTAATATTCAATGAAATGTGAACTTTTTCAACTCAGTTTCAACACATCGAAGTATTCTCTGCTATATGGTCAAACTATGCGGTTTGATACCGATTTTGCTGATCATTAAAAAAGATAAACTTAACACCCTAACTTTTAACCCACATTACTTTGGAAACTTTTTCCGATAATTTCTAATGCCGACGAAATGTTAGAACCGCCTTTTTAACGAAAATCGGGAGTTTCGTATGAAACTTCCCGATTTTCCATTTATTTCTTGAATGCGTTGTGAATTACATGTTGTCGCCATTCACCATGGCAAAATCATCTTTGCTTCCAACAATGACGTTGCGATATTCACGCAAGCCCGTTCCTGCCGGGATAAGGTGACCCGTAATTACATTCTCTTTCATGCCTTCCAAATAATCTACACGTCCGCGGATGGCTGCGTCATTGAGTACCTTCGTCGTTTCCTGGAAGGAGGCTGCCGACATGAAGCTGCTCGTTTGCAAAGCCGCACGAGTTATACCCTGCT
>DCGD01000089.1:4945-5208 GCA_002315195.1 Prevotellaceae bacterium UBA1787
TTGAAGTGGCGGGGACAGCATCACGCACCTTGACAAGACGAAGGTCGCGACGCTTCAGTTGGGAATTCTCATCGCGCAATTTGTGCGGAGTGACTACCATACCCACCTTCATGTATTCACTGTCACCGGCATCGGTAACCACCTTCTTGCTCCAGATGCGGTCGTTTTCTTCCGCAAATTCAATCTTGTCAACTATTTCCTCTTCCAAGAAATTCGTATCGCCCGGTTCAACGATTTTAACCTTGCGCATCATCTGACGCACA
>DCGD01000089.1:5224-5801 GCA_002315195.1 Prevotellaceae bacterium UBA1787
ATGACTTCAAAGTGCTTGTCATTGATTTTTACACCTTGCAGACGATAAACATCCTGAATTTCATTGACTATGTATTCCTGTACGGCGGTGGGACCCTTGATGGCAAGAATGTCGGCGGGCGTAATGGAACCATCACTCAACGGGGTTCCGGCGCGTACGAAATCATTTTCCTGAACAAGTATCTGAGAAGACAGAGGTACAAGATATTTCTTGACTTCACCCACCTTTGGCGTGACGATGATTTCACGATTGCCTCTCTTGATGTTGCCCATCGTAATCTCACCATCGATTTCTGAAACAATGGCTGGATTGAAAGGATTACGCGCTTCGAACAGTTCCGTGACACGGGGAAGACCTCCGGTGATGTCACCTGCCTTGCCGACTGCTCGAGGTATCTTGACGATAACTTCACCGGCATTAAGCTTCTGACCATCGGTTATGGAGATGTGACCACCAATAGGGAAGTTGTATGTACGAATGGTTGCGCCGCGTTCGTCCAAGATATGCACCATGGGCACTTTGGAACGCTCCTTGGATTCTGTTACAATAACTTCGCGGAGACCTGTCGCCTCATCCT
>DCGD01000089.1:5880-6192 GCA_002315195.1 Prevotellaceae bacterium UBA1787
CGATAACGGCATTGAATGGATCCCATTTTGCTATCATTGTACCCGGTTCAACGATATCACCGTCATGCACGAACAATTGTGAACCATAGGGTACATTCTGCGTGGAGAGGACGATATCCGTGTTTTCGTCCGTTTGGCGTACTTCCGCCAAACGACCTACGACAATCATTCCCAGTGAGCCATCATTGTTAATGACATCAACCGTACGCAGTTCATCGAATTCAATGCGCGCCTTGTGACGTGCAGTAATGGTAGCATTGGCTTCGGCGTTTCCGGCTACGCCACCCGCGTGGAACGTACGAAGTGTAAGCT
>DCGD01000003.1:0-2124 GCA_002315195.1 Prevotellaceae bacterium UBA1787
TGGTATGATTACGGATAATAGGATTTCTTGCATATGTTTAGTTTTCTTAGTAGCCAGGACACTTTGTTATGTTAAAATCTCCTAAATCGAGATGCTTACAAATGTACGCAATGCAAAGAGTTCTAAACCAAGTGGGAAACATGGCGCTCTCATTCTTTCCGCTGCTCATTTCATTTGTACCATAGAAAAAAGGAGCATCTCTCATAAATACAAAGCCTCCATCTTCGTTCTGATTTGACATAATAAAGATGAATGCTCGTTGCAAAGCGATCCTGACGTCTGATTTACGATAATTGGTAAGTCTAGAAAAGTAAATTAAAGGTTCTATCGCATCTATATCCGCACAGGCACTAGAATTGAGCTGAACTGCAAACCCGCCATACTCATTTTGAGATTCAAGAATGAGATCGATCATTCGTTCTATATGTGAGAATTGGTACTTGTCGTAGAAAAATAATCTTTGCAAATGATATGAAAATTGGATCATTCTTGCAAGTTCATTTCGTTTGCTAAGATTGTAGCTGCCCCAAAAACCGGTCGACGGGTTAATCTTTTCTAAAAGTCGCTTTTTAAGGTAGGCTATTGCCATTCCGGCATCTTTATCGTTTCTAAAATCTCTTTGGTATTGCAAGCAAACACCGATATTCATAATTTTATTGTCGATATCGGTGTCGTCCATGATGGCGTCGTCCCAATTTACATTTTTTAGCAGATTGTCTATAGCGTCGTTGTTGTAATAATCCTTTAGCCATTTGAATTCGAACTTGGGCATTGCTCCTAGTGCTGTATATGCCATTATAATGTGGGGCAAAAGGTGCCTTCTTCCCCACCAATCGGTATTATCGTAGATTTCATTGCGAATCGATTCATCGTAGAAAAAACCGTCATTGTTTTGGAATGAATCAAAATAGGATGCCCAATTATTTTTTTCTTTTTCAGATAGCTTGTCTATTTCTCCATATAAGGAGAGAAGAAGGACTGCGTATGTGCTTGCATATATATTTGGCTTGTTTGTTGAAGGAGCGTATTTATAAACGGGTGTTTGTGGACTTGCCATCTTGTTGACAAAAGATAGTGTCTTTTGTTTTTGATTGGTAAAATCAAAATTGAAATAATTGATAATACCGTACTTTGCAATGAATTGTTCAAGGCGTTTTTCTTCAGCATATTTAGAAGCTTTTCTTGAAGTATAGATTGAAAATGCCTTTTTGACGATGTTCTTGACTTTTTGAATCATAATGTTGCAAAATCCTCAAATATTGTTCATTCAAGAACTTTCGCATCAAAGTGAATGAAACTGCATCCATCATCCTGTTTTAACACATAACCATTTCCGTAAATGTCACTTGCTTGTATGTTGAACGAAATGCAGTGCTCAATTTTGTCCAAAAGTTGCGATTGATGAGGCCCCACGGAAACAGAAATGTTATAGCCTCCCGGATTAAATTGCTCTGGAGATATATGAAATTCAATTTTACCCTTTTGTGGAATATGATGAGGCGGAGGGAAAGCCATATATGTATTTCCTCCTCCAACTCTAATTTCATCTTCTGTGTATATGATATACCCACAACCTGCTAATTCAGTTTCTTTTGTTGCATCATAGGTGACTCGAATGTATATATCGTCGTCTTGGCAGAATGTATTTGTATGAGAGCCGAATTTGTTTAATAGCTCTACGCGTTGAATGACGGATTTCATACCTTTCATTCGGTTTCTATGAACAATCGTGTCTATAATGCTATCGGTATCAATTGATGATCCAGACAAATATTTGTTGACAGTATCTTGAGCGGATCCGGAAAATTGGATCGCTCCGTTTTCTAAAAGTAATCCAGATGTACAGAGGGATTTGATTGTTCCCATATTATGGCTAACAAATAGCACGGTCCTGCCTTCACCTTTGCTTACGTCTTGCATTTTGCCGATGGCTTTCTTTTGAAATTCGGCGTCGCCTACGGCAAGGACTTCGTCTACTACGAGGATTTCGGGTTCTAGGTGGGCTGCGATGGCGAAGCCCAGGCGCACGGTCATGCCGCTGGAGTAGCGCTTGACGGGGGTGTCCAGGTAGCGTTCGCAGCCGCTGAAGTCTACGATTTCATCCAGCTTGCGGGTGATTTCGGA
>DCGD01000003.1:2205-2544 GCA_002315195.1 Prevotellaceae bacterium UBA1787
GGCCGGTCATTTCGGGATGGAATCCGGTGCCTACTTCCAGAAGACTTGCGATACGGCCCTTGGCGCGGATGATGCCTGTGGTGGGGGCGGTAACCCGGGAGAGAAGCTTGAGCAGGGTGCTCTTTCCTGCGCCGTTGCGGCCGATGATGCTTACTACGTCGCCTTGCTCAATTTTGAAGTTGATGTCCTTCAGGGCCCACACGTAATCGCTGTTGCCTTTGCTGGCGCGATCGTTGGTTTCGCCTACTTTCAGGTAGGGGTCTTCGCGGCGTAAGATCTTGGTCTGCCAGAATCGATTGAGGTCGTGGCTCAGGGTGCCTGTGCTTACCAAGCCCAGGC
>DCGD01000080.1:0-3847 GCA_002315195.1 Prevotellaceae bacterium UBA1787
ATCCCCATCGCATTGACGGGGTAGGATATTAAAGTAATCGGGAATGATTGGTGGCTGGTGATGGCTGATTTTGGATATATGGACAGAAAAAGCCGCATCGTATTTTTGTTTCCGACACGGCTATGCGTATGCTACCCTATTTCAATTTCATGAAAACCTGCATGTCCCTCGCGGCCATCATTCCCCGTTCCTTGATGTCCAATTGCAGATAACGGCGCAAATGTTCCTCACGCGAATGTCCCGTCACGGCAAGAATACTTGAAATGGGGATTCCGGCAATGAATGCATTGGTAGCAAAGGAACGTCTTGCCGTATGGGAGGAAAGGCACTCATAGAAAAGACGTTCCTTTCCGTTCAGTTCAACCTTGCCGGTCCAACCCAACAATTCGCCGATGATGCGTATGTTGCGGTTGAAGATATTGCGGCTTTGATAGGGTATCTCACCTCCATAACGATTCAAGATTTCCAGGACGCGATAATCCAATGGTATGAACACTTTTTTCCCAGTCTTTCGTTGGTAGAGTTTGATGAAACTCACATCTTTCAGCGTGACGAGCATATCCTTTGTAATTCTGCCATAATCAGAATACCTCTGTCCGGTAAGACAACCAACGGCAAAAGCATCTCTTGAAATGATGAGTTGCTTCATCAAGACGGCAAGTTGGACATCAGGCAAACGTATGTTTCCATGGTCCCTCATTCTGATGGCCTTGACCTTTAGGGCGATATCAGGGGTGGTGAGATCGAAAGCCAACATTTGTTCAACCTGCCCGACAGAAATGACGACATTGTCCACTTTCTTCGGCTGAGGAACGAAGCATGGATTTCTGAAAGCATCGTTCTTTGTAAGTTTGCTGTTGTAGGCGGCCTGCATGACAAGTCTTATCGTGTGCATGTAGTCGTTGAGCGTGTTGGCGGAAAGCCCTCTCGCAATGTTCCATCCAACGTAGCCCCTTTGAAAATCCATGTCCACATCATTCAGCGCAAAACGCCTCTTTACAGTTTCTTCATATTTGACCACATTGTTTCGTACGGCGGCAATCACATGGATGTGTGACTTGGAAAGCGGGACCGACTGCCTATGTTTCAGCCTCTGCCCGGTTTTCAGTTCCCATAGGTATTGTTCCAAATAGTCCGCAAGAAGAATACCATGTCCGCCAACACCTGATGCGCGTTCATCAAATGAAACGAATTTGACCACAGAGTCAAGAATGCGCCTGATAGCCGCATCCGCTTCATCCTGATTGAAATCTTCGTCAAAATACCGCCTAATCTTTTCAAGGGCGTTGGAAAAGGTTCCATAGGTCGCAGCCATACTCTGCATTACCGTCTTGGTGTCGAACGTGCCACCAATATAGACGTTCCATTCCGACTGAAGGAGAAGAAAGCCCAAGGAATATTTCCTGTTAATTCCAGCATCTCGCACACGTGCATACACGGAACAATAGTTTTCCCTACCCTTTTTGTTTGATTTTACCGTAATGTATTCCATGTCGTCCAATCATTTTGTGTGTTTGACATCATGCTACGGCTTGGACTGAATGAAGCCATCAAAATCCTTGGCCGCAATGAGGGCCTTGTCTTCCGCCTGCAGTTTGAGGTAGCGCCGCAGGTTCTTCTCCGATGTATGCCCCGTAAGTGCCATGATGCTGCACAAAGGAATGCCGGCAGCATAAGCATTGGTGGCAAAACTGCGCCTGCAAGTATGGGTGGTAACCATGTCGCAGAATCTTTTCTTGGGAACGTCTTCCCCCTGTCGGTCAAATTCGGGAATGTGCGTCCAACCAAGAAGTTCCGCCAACAACTTTATATGCTTGCCAAAAGTAGTTTGGGATATGTCGGGAAGACGACCACCGTATCTGTCAAGTATCTCACCGACACGCACATCAACGGGTATCAGCACCATGTTTTGCGTCTTGACCTGACGGAGGGAGTAGAATTCCTGTCCGTCAATCTTTACAACCATGTCTTTGCAGATACGTTTGTAATCACTGTAACGCTGTCCAGTGAGGCATCCGACCACAAAGACATCGCGGGCATAGGCGAGATACCTGACCAATTTCCTATCGGGACGCGGGAAATCCACCGGTGCCTTCCGCGAAAGTTCCACCTTTGTGTAAAGTTCCTTTACCACCGCCACGTTGGAGAGGTTCAAGGTTCGGAGTTCCTCTATCTGTTCTGTAGTAAACCAAACCGAATCGACTTTTTCCTGTGGCGGAACAAACTCGGAATTTCTGAAATCATCCTTGCGCGTGAGCCGGTCCATATAGGCAGCCTGCATGACGACACGTACCACACTCATCCTGGTATAGATGGTATTCTGCCTAAGTCCTTGGTTTCTCATGAAAGCCACAAAGGAACGCTGAAAATCCATGGTCACCTTATCGAGGCATGTCTTACGGTGAGAAAATTCCTCATATTTCAACAACACTTTGAGCGCTTTTTCAATGTTGATTACATAGCCCGTGGAAACCTTGACAGCCTTTCCTCGCTTAAGACGTTTTCCTGAAATCATGTCGTCACGGTAGCGCGCCATACATTCGGACAGGAGAATCTTGCCCTTGGCGGCTGAATGCGATTTACCATCACTCTTGAGAATATCATCCTTTACACTCCGTATGAGAACGGGAATGAGGTGCGGCTCCGTAGCATCGTCTTCAATGACTTTCCTTATCCGGCCAAGCATGCTGACAAACATGGAATAAGTCATGCCGACACCGGCAAGCACATTGTTGGCGACATAACTCATGGCACATATATTTTTCCAATCCTGCTCCTTGATGCAAAAACCAATGGCGTATTGATACTCCATTCCATTGCTGCGGACACGAGCAGCGATGGTGCCATACTCCTCCATTCCTTTTTTAGTTGATGTAATAAAAATCCAATCCATATCTTTTTTGAAATTTTCGTTGTTAAACACTAAAATAACATGATAAACCACCATCACCAAGTCATTTCACATCGTTTTCACAAGATTGAAGCAAAGCCATTCAATGTTGTCATTTGTTTTTTGGCGTTGGCAAAAGTATTCCTGAAAGTTCCACAACTGACAACCAACACAAACGGACAACAGAACACTGACAGCCAACACAATGAAAGGTTGACAACAAAAAAACAAAAGAGCATGTAGAAAACTACACGCTCTTTCTGTTTTGCACTTTCTTGTGGGTTCGAGACAATTCAAAATCCTTACATCACCTCGAACAAAATCAGTGGGTTTGCCTTATGCTTCTTCAGCCTGTTCCGCTTCGTGTTCCTTGATGAGGAGATCCTGTACTTCGGCCGGAACAAGTTCATAACTTGCAAACTTCATATTGAACGACGCACTACCGGCCGTGATGGAACTGAGAGAAGTGGAGAAATTGGACAATTCCTTCAAAGGCACCTTAGCCTTCAGGTTCTGATAACCATTTTCGGAATCCATGCCCATGATAAGTCCACGGCGACCTTGCAAATCACTCATGACATCACCCATGAATTCTGACGGCACATAAACCTCCACATCATATATAGGTTCCAAAATCTTCGGTCCGGCAGCCTTGAAAGCCTGGCTGAACGCCGTACGACCCGCAATCATGAAGGAAATTTCATTTGAGTCAACCGGGTGCATCTTTCCATCGTAAACGATGACGCGGACATCACGCGCATAAGAACCGGTCAAAGGTCCACGTTCCATACGTTCCATGATACCCTTCAAGATCGCCGGCATGAAACGCGTATCAATGGCGCCACCAACAACGGAATTGATGAATACCACCTTTCCGCCCCAATCCAAAGAAATTTCATCCGTGCTGCGCGGCGTAATCTTGAATTCCTGGCCATTGAATCTATACAAACTTGGATC
>DCGD01000080.1:3882-4046 GCA_002315195.1 Prevotellaceae bacterium UBA1787
CTACAATCAAGTGAACTTCACCAAATTGTCCCGCACCTCCACTCTGCTTCTTGTGGCGATAGTCTGAACGGGCATTCTTGGTAATGGTCTCGCGATATGGAATGCGCTGCGGATAGAGTTCAATCTGAATCTTGTCCAAATTCTCAAGACGCCATTTCAAGGTA
>DCGD01000080.1:4094-4460 GCA_002315195.1 Prevotellaceae bacterium UBA1787
GACGCAATTCCTTGCTCTGCTCAACTACCCATGTCGGGTCTTCTTCCGCCATACGGTTGATGGCGCTCATCATCTTCTCCATTTCGCTGACATTCAACGGCTTGATGGCACGCGTACACTTGGCGTTTGGATATTTGATGAAATCGAAACGGTTGTCGCAATCCTTTGAGTTCAGGGTGTTGCCGGTCTTTACGTCTTTCAACTTGACGGTACAACCTATATCGCCCGCCCTGAGTTCCTCTACTTTGGTACGGTTGGCGCCGGCGCATACGAACAACTGTGACAAGCGCTCCTTGGAATTGCGGTCTGCATTCTGCAAATCGTCACCTTCGTGAACCTTGCCGCTCATTACCTTGAAATACTGTA
>DCGD01000080.1:4494-15272 GCA_002315195.1 Prevotellaceae bacterium UBA1787
CTGTCTTGAAGAAGAACAAAGAAGTAGGACCTTCGGAAGATGGTGTAATCTCTTCACCATTGGTATTGGAGATCTTAGGCATTTCATTCACAAAAGGAACCACATTGCCCAAGAATTCAAGCAGACGATCGATACCCTTGTCGTCACGGGCACAAACGCAGAATACGGGGAACATACCGCGGGAGGCGAGTCCCTTGCGGATACCTTCTCTCATTTCGTCCTGCGTCAGGGATTCACTTTCAAAGAATTTCTCCATCAAAGACTCATCGTGCTCAGCGGCAGCCTCAATGAGAACCTTGTTCATCTCACTCGCCTTATCCATTTCGAAAGCCGGAATGTCCGTAATTTTAGCCTTGCCTCCGCCTGCGGGATAGGTGTACTGCTTCATGGTGAGAACATCGATGATGCTGCTGAAATCAGGACCTGTGCTTACGGGATATTGAACGGGAATTACCTTTGGACCATATACCTCCGTCAATTTTTCGATTACTGAATCAAAATCACACTTTTCATCGTCCAACTGGTTGAGCAGGAAAATGACGGGCTTGTTCAGTTTGTCGGTGTAGCGGAAATGGTTCTGCGTTCCGACTTCCACACCATGCTGTCCATTGATAACAATACAAGCCGTGTCCGTGACGTTCAGGGCAGTAATCGCCGCGCCTACAAAGTCGTCAGAACCTGGGCAATCGATGAAATTCAACTTCTTGCCGTTGAATTCAGAATGAAACACCGTTGAAAAGACGGAATAGCCATATTCCTGCTCAACGGGGAAATAGTCACTCACTGTATTCTTCTGCGCAACACGGCCTCTGCGTTGTATGAGACCGCTTTCGAACAAGATCGACTCCGTAAGCGTGGTTTTACCGGAGCCGGCGCTACCAAGCAAGGCAATGTTCTTGATTTCATTGGTTTGGTATACTTTCATACGTTTAAATAGTATATATTAATATTCTATTATTCAAAAATCGTTGCAATATATTCATAATTTTTGAATTAACCAACCAATGACTGTTGTTTTTCACTCATTCGTTGTCAAATTCCATAAAAAAACACGTTTGTCATGCTGTCGTATTCTATTAAGTATATTATATATTCCATTTTATGGCAACAATCCACTCAAAAAAAATGGCTGCCAACCGCGAAAACATCACTTCTCGTCACACATTCAGTAAAAAATATTACTTAAACCAAAAAAAAAGTCCCAAAACATTTGTTTGACGTAATTTTGCACCAAGAAAGACTAAAAGATGATATACATTCATGTTCCATTTTGCAAGACGCGATGCGTGTATTGCGATTTCTACTCCACCACGTTTCTTGCCCAAAAAGACAAGTATGTACAGGCATTGTGCAACGAAATTCGTGAACGGTCACATTACCTGGACATTTCACAACTGGAAACCATCTATTTCGGCGGCGGGACGCCCTCGCTATTGAACATTGCCGACCTGGAAAAAATTTTCGATGGCATCCTTGAACTTTTCACACTTGCACCCGACGCTGAAATCACCATAGAAGCCAATCCGGACGACATTACACCAAACTATGTGAAAGAACTCAGTCAACTCCCCATAAACCGCATCAGCCTCGGGGTGCAAACCTTCAACGACCGCCTACTGAAATTCCTGAACCGACGCCACACCGCCCGACAAGTCGATAAAGCAGTGACGCTTCTCAATGAAAACGGCTTGCACAACATCAGCATCGACCTTATATATGGGTTGCCCGGACAAAGCCTTCCCGATTGGGAAAAAGATCTCATGAAAGCCTTTTCACTACCCATTGCACATCTCTCAGCTTATTCGCTCATCTTTGAAGAAAGCACCCTGCTCGGAAAAATGAAAGCGCAAGGCACCGTAAGGGAAACAGATGAGGAAACAAGTCTTGAAATGTTCATGAAATTGATGGAAACGGCTTCGGAAAATGGCTTTGAACATTACGAAATATCAAATTTCGCCCTTCCCGAAAAACATTCAAGGCACAACAGCGGTTACTGGAAAGACAAGCCCTACCTTGGCCTGGGCCCCGGCGCACATTCCTTCAACGGCACCACCAGAAGATGGAACTCCGCCAACCTTGAAGCCTACATTCAGTCAAATGGCAGGACCGACAGCCTGCATCTTTACGAAGAAGAATTTCTTACTGAAGACATGCTCCACAACGAAACCATCATGAAGCGCCTCCGCACGTCCGAGGGACTCCACCTTGAAGCGTTCGCCAATCGATTCGGAAATACCGCACTTCAGGAACTGTTGCGGAACGCTGCGCCCTACATTGAGACGGGAGAACTCTTAATGTGCGACTACCATAAAAAAATCCGCCTCTCAAGAAGCGGAATATTCGTATCGGACGGAATCATGAGTTCCCTCTTCCGTTGCTAAGACAATGGCCTTTCAATTTCTTCCCAATTGATAACTGATTTCATAGAAAAAAGGTATCACATTGGAAGACGCATCGGACGTGCCGGAGGTATGCGGCACGATAAGACGCACTTTCGCTATGTTCGCCAAATCCCTGGTTAGATTAATATATGCAAGTGGGATAAGCCAACCTTCCGGAATGTAAGAATAGCCATGCATGGTCATCATGACGCCCGAAACAAAGGAACCTGAAAAGACACCGTAAGTGTTTGTCACCGTCATCTTGTCATTATTGGCAACATATCCATTAACCTTGTCATTCAGTGAAAAAATGGAGTCACCCATGATGTTGTACTCAATATAGCGGTTCAAGATGCTCACTGTCTGGCCATGCTTCAACTTTTCGCCCACTCCCTTGTTGACAATCTGCATATAGACACCGGTCGAACTCAAAAGAACGTATTCATTTTTCGACACATCTGTAACACTGTCCTGAGCCTCAAACACTTTCTGACTGATGACTTTGATTGGCGGAACATAAAGTATCGTATCATCATCCAACGTCTCCAAAGCGCCATTCTTAATAAAAGAATTGATGGCTTCGCTCTCATGGCGTTTTTGGTCGGCATAGGTTTCGTCATCATCGCACGAAACAAACATGCCCATACTGAACGTCATGAGCATGGATAAGCATATATAACTAAATATTCTATTCATAACGACTGCAAAGGTACTATAAGTAAAGGGATAACACAAAAATAATATTCGCTTTTTATGTTTTCTTAACAATAATACGAAAAAACTCCGGTACCTTTGAGCAGGTAACGGAGTTTCCATGTGTTTTGCATCAAACGCAAAACCATAATCATGCACTTTTATTCAGCGTCAATGATAATGCTCAAACCATAATCCTTGTCTGGATCCAATGAGCCTGCATAACTTGGTTCGCCATCTTTGCTATAAGTACAATACATCGACATACCGTCTTCCTTCGCTGATTTGAACATCAAATTCTTGACCACACCGGAACTGTTCAATTTGGCATCCAAGTTTTCAACCACCCATTTCTGAGTGTCATTATTTTGTATATCGAGGTTATAATTGGTAAGGTAATATGTATAAATTCCAGTCTCATCCTGTTTCAATGCGAGGGTGAACGTCAAGACCGCTCCCTTCTCAGCGTTGGTAGCGACAATTTGGCAATCATCACCGTTCTTGCTCATCACAATGTTTTCGGCATCGAAACTCAGCGAATGGTACACATCTTTCACAAATTGGTCAGTTTTCCCGGACGAATAGGTTTCATTTCCCTTGAAGCGACAATTGCAAGAAGCAAGAACACCAATCCGTGAGGGTAACTTCGGCTTTATCTCCTTTAAGTTCCATATACCTTTATAGAGCGATATGGTTGACAAAGACAACTTTGTCACGGTACATTGATGTACATAGTTCTTTCGGAGAACGGGATTGGATACTTTTTCAAGGTCATTCGGCACAATGTAGTCGGAAATGGTCTGACCGAACAGATTTTTATCAGACATGGTACTCTCGAACTTGATGTGGAGCAGGTCTCTTTGAGTATCTTTATATACCGTATATTTACCCGCGTTGGTCACACCATTGGTTTTCTGCCTTGTACAGGAAAGGTTCAGGCAAGCATTATCCCTCAAACCAGCACTTTCAATTTCCTGATAGGTCCCATCCGCATTAAACCTGACACTTACAATTGTTGTATTGATGGTATTCAAAGCATTATAACTGTAAATTTCATCTTCATCAAAATATTCATTGTAAAGCCAGTCACCTACCAACTCCTTCTTGAAATTCGCAATGTCCGCATCCTCAGGTTCCTGAATCTCACTCCCATTGAATGTGATGGTATTGGTTGGTGGATTAGGTGTAAACTCCACTTTTTTCACCGTTTTGCCATTCTTGTCAACAAGTATCATCTCTGCCTTCATCTTGTTCTTCAAGTAAGCAAAAACGGTAAGTTTAATGCTTCCTTTTCCGTCCTTGTCAAGCGTACATTCCCAATTCTTTGAATCCTCAATACTCTTCGGAAGTTCTGAGAATTTCACCTTGTATCCTTCCAGCTTGGACTTTCCTTCCTTCGCATCCGCATCTACGAAATTCAAGGTGAACGGTTTGTTCAGCATATCCCTGAAATTCATGAAATGTTTCTTGAATGTATTGAAATTCTGCGCCCGCATCTTGCCGTTGATCTCCGTCATGATTTGCGGAATGGTGTTGTTGTAAATCTCTCCGCGTCGATTCTCGGAAATCTCCTTCTGCATATTCTTGTACACTTCCGTATCCGCCATGCCAGCGCCCATGGATTTGCCCGTCGCTTCCTCATAATAAGCACATACCATGGTATAGTCTTTCCAAAATGCATAGCAATAGTCCGTCACCAATTTGTCAATCGCCTCTGACTTTTCCGCATCATTATAGTCTTCATTGGTCACAATGGGATAGATAAGGTTGTACCAATCTTTATAATAACGTCCGTTTTCCTTTATATACAGGTTATATGCCTGCACATATTCGTCCTTGCGCCCCGTAATGACTCCGGTAAAGAAACTGTTGATGACATACTTGGTTGCAAGGTAGGCACTCAAACCCACTACACCGAAGGAAGCACCGAAGATACCACCCAAAATCCCAATGGAGTTCGTAGAAGCCGCATCTATGATTGAAGCAAACGCCTCTTTGTTTTTCCCCTCATGAACCTGGCGCGACACCTGCCACATGGTAAAGGCAAAACCCACATAACTGAAATTTTGACCATACTTATCCATCCAACCATCAATTGCCGTATTAAAGCCGAGGGCTTTGACGCTTGCATACCCTAAATCATTGACAAATTGGTTTCCCGTTCCATATACATCAGCCAAGGTATCAAGGACTTTTGATGTCTTGCCATCGCATTGCGACAATTTCACGAAAGCCTGCATGGGCAATGTTGTCAAGAACACTTCATTTCCGAACAAAGAAGTCGTTTCGCAAAAAGAAACGAAATTGGCGGAAGCCGTATTCTCGTACTTGATTTCAAAAATGCCGTATCTTGAGAAATGATCGGAATTGATGACAACATTTCCATTGGTGTACTCCCAGTCGACAGATTCCCATTCCTTGGTACTCTCGTTGTAGTACCCTACCGCCAGTTGGCTTGACGCATCGCCAACCTTGTATGGAACTTTTATCTCAACCGTTCCGTTGATGTCATGCTGGCTTCCCATCGAGATGTCAAGCATGGTCCCCTTCTGTTCAACGCCCATGATGGGTGTGGTAGCGGTGGTTTTCTTGACAGTCAATTCGGCTTTTTCCCCTATGGCACTAATGGGCATGATAATCGTAACATCGCCCTCCTTAACAACACGATTTTCTTCAGTCAGCACATGAGTTCCCTCAATGGGAGGCGGATTGGAACTGCCTCCGGAATCTCCACCATCGCTGCTGCAACCCCACAAAAAGGCTGCCAACACAATGAAAAACAGAACAACATACTTTTTCATAATTCCTATTATTTATGCCTACTATAAGGCGGTTAATCATTTAAGATAAACGCGGGCTTCCACCTCTCGGTGACGTTTTGGAAACACTCTCTTTACAAAAATGTTTTTGGTATGTGCAAAGGTAGTGAATGTTTGTATATATCCCAAATAAAACACTGAATTTTAACCATTTATTGTGAGTCGTGACGATATTCATAAAAAATCAACTTTGATGATTGATTTTCCGATATTTCCCTTGGTTGTTTCACGAATGGAAATACAGTCCTTCAAGAATACAGAATGTCCGGGCCGCTTTATGTTTCAACAAATTGCAGATTGCGGACTTCCTCTTGCCATCCGTCCACTATCTCTTGGACATGGACTCTTTACGAAAATCTTTTCCCTAAATATAATCCCGGAAATACGCTATGGCCTCTTTCGCCACCTCCAAGGCTTGTTCGCAAGTCATGCCGTACAATTTTCCACCTGACGCATTCGCATGACCGCCGCCATTAAAGAATCGCTCACTGATTAAATTGCAGGGAACATCTCCTATGGAACGAAGCGACACACGGACAACATCCTGCTCCAAATCCTCACGCAGGGAAATGGAAAGAACCGTATCCTTCACATGCAAGGGCATGTTGACAAGTCCTTCCAAGTCACCTCTCTTGAAATTGTAGCGCAACAGTTCCTCACGCGTCAGCGTATAGACGGACACTTTGCCTTCCTCGAAGAAATGGATATTGTTGCATATGGCATAACTCCTCAACCGCAGGCAATCCATGCTGTATGTATAATAGACCTTGCGAAATATCTCGTCCTTGTCAATGTGCTTGTAGAGCAACTGACTAATGATGAAAAAAAGTTCCGGACTATTGGAATTGTAGGTAAAGGCTCCCGTATCCGTCATCATTCCACAATAGAGAGCCTCGGCACATTCCTTGCTCATCTCTTCCCACACACCCAACTGCCACAACAGACTGAACACCATTTCACAAGTTGAAGACGCGCAAGGGTCCGAAATCAGCAAATCCACACCATCCGCCCTTGCACGCAAGTGGTGGTCTATGACAATCCACGGCTTTCGGGCAGCAATGACCCGTTCTCCCAAATTGTCCAAACGTAAGGGGTCGTTGAAATCAAGCAGCATCACCACATCCGCCTTTTCAAGATACTTTTCCGATTTTTCAGGTTGGAACTCGTCAATGATGATTTCTTCCGCCCCGGGAAGCCATTTCAAAGTGTCGGGAGGAAGATTTGGCACGATGATGTGGGTATTCTTACCAATATGCTTCAAATATGAAGCCATACCCAAGGTGGAACCTAAGGCATCACCATCAGGCGACACGTGACCAAGCAGCACGACACGCTCCGCCATCCCTATCAATTCGTCCCATTCTACCTTTTTATCTTTGTTTAAATATTCTTTAAGACATATCTCCATAATCGACTTGCTAAATGAATTAAAATGCAAAATTACAAAAAAAGCACAAACGGCGTAAGACTGAAGGTCCAAGACCTTGCGAATATTGCCACAAGCTGAGACAAAATCCCCGATGACACATGGCAGACAATTTCCGTCCTCGAACGCAAAATAGAAACGTCCACACTCGCACTGAAAAGATGAAAGACTCCGACAATTTTCAGCCAAGGAGACGACGACCTTGCAACTTCGCACTGACCACAGCGTAAACAAAACCTATGCACACATAGACCAACACCACCTCCCACCATGCGAGAGACGTGATTTGAATGACCGAACAAGGATATTGAGACAAAACTCCCAAGGTTTGATTCATGACATGGACGGTAACACCCAACAATTTCCCCAAACATGCAACGGACACACCTATTACGTTTGCTAAGATGAACAACCAACCACCACCCAACAGCAGATAGGCGCAAGGGATGGCTACAAGGCTGGAAAACATGCCATAGACCGCAATGTTCCCGAAATAATAGACCACCAACGGCAAAGTTCCAATTTGCGCCGCCAAACTGACAGCACACAAATCCACCACCCAACGAAGCAGTTTGGGCACTTTCAACATATATCCATGCAATGGCGGCACTATCAACAGTATGGAAACAACCGAAAGGAAAGACAATTGGAAACCGATGTCTTCCACACAATTGGGATCAATGATGAGCAACAGACACGCCGCCCCTCCCAAATTTGACAAAGAATTGGTTTGGCATCGCCGCATCATGCCCAACGTCCACAACGTACTCATCCATGCGGCGCGTTGCAGAGAAATGCTCCAACCCGTCATCCATACGAACCCCCAAATAAATGCAATGGAGAACAAAGCACCCGCACGCATGATCTTCCGATTTCTCCTAAGACGGTAGAGGACGATCAAAAAAATGCCCTCCAATACGCCAAGATGCAAACCTGAAAGCGCAAGGACATGACTGCAACCTGTCAAGGCATACGTTTTCTTAAGATCAGGCGACAGTTCGGATTTGTCACCCAAAGTCAATGCCCGCATGACGGCGGCATCATCCTCCTCCGAAAGGTCAAGGAAATCGTAATAATGCGAAAGTTGGGTGCGGATGCGCAGACCGGTCAGGACAAGGCGCCGCGAAAGGGACATTTGACGGATGTCGGACTCCGCGACTTCTTCGGGCAAAACCAAGCAATGCTTGAGAAACGCCGAACCCTCGACACCCTTTCTTTTCAACCAACGCACATAACCCTCATACTTTTTCCCACCATTGTCCAATCGCTTGATTTTAGCCTTGAACAACAGCGCATTTCCAACTTTGACATCCTGAAGACCAAAAAAAGAAATAGAAGCGCTCACCCGCCTGTTCACGGATACCCATTTGTCTTCCTTTTTCATGGATGTAACGAAAATGATACAATTCACGCCCTTTTGGCGCAACGACATCTCCGTAACAATCCCTCGGTAAACCTTGTCTGACGAGGGCCAGGCCTGCTGTTCAGGCGGTTGGTGCAGCACACTCGCCAACCAGCCTATTCCTACAAAAGGCAGAAAACAAAGCAAACCGGACACCAAAGCCCGATATTTCCAAGCCAACAGCAGCAAGATAAAAAGACCGACAAGCAACCCCGTCCCGAACAAAAAGAAATCTGACGAAGGGAAAGACAAGACACAACCACCTATCAGGATGCCACATATCAATGCCACTGCCACCAATAGCAAAGGTGCCCGGGTCATGATGCCTGAACAAGGCAGTTTCATAAAAAAACTCACTGACAGATGTTTCTCTGACTCTCAATAAGTCGTATTTCCTCAATGGGATTGTCAGCGCGGAAGACGGCACTGCCCGCTACAAGAATATCCGCCCCGGCCCTGTACAATTCCGCGGCATTTGCACGCGAAACACCACCGTCGACTTCAATTCTTGTCCGACACCCTTCCTGCCTTATACGCTGTTTGAGCCGACGCAGGCGCGTATAGGTCCGTTCAATGAATTTCTGCCCTCCAAAGCCGGGATTGACCGACATGAGCATGACCACGTCGGCTTCTTCAAGAATGTCATCCAAGGTGGAAAGAGATGTTGAGGGATTGAGAACCACACCCGACAACATTCCGGCATGGCGTATTTCCTGCAGGGTGCGGTGAAGATGCACGCAAGCCTCCTGGTGTATGCTCATCACATGAGCGCCAAGGTCACGAACCCTGCCGACATAGCGTTCCGGTTTTTCCACCATCAAGTGAACGTCCAGCGGTTTACGGGCATGTTTCGCTATGGCTTCCATCACGGGAAAACCGAAACTGATGTTAGGTACGAACATTCCGTCCATGACATCGAGATGAAACCAATGCGCCGTGCTTGTATTGAGACGTTCTATGTCGGCTGCAAGATGACCAAAATCAGCGGAAAGTAATGAAGGCGCAACCATCTGCATCTATTTTTATGCACGCGCGACATTAGGCGTACCCTGCTGCAATGCGCGTGCCAACATTTTGATAAAATTGATAGTCTCCGCTTTGGGAGAAAGATTGGAAGGTGTAGAATCATTCATAGGCAATCTGCATTTTAGTAAACTCGTACTTAAAACGCAGATTTGCATTTTTTATTGCATGAATTGTTTGAAAAACCATTTTCCTACAAGAAAGAAGCCGTTCAAGTCAAGGCATCACCAGCGAGATGTTGTGTTCCTGCGCAATCTTTCGCATGTTGATGATGGCGTAACGCACCCTCCCGAGGGCGGTATTTATGCTTATTCCCAACGCGTCGGCAATCTCGCGAAAACTCATGTTGGAATAATAACGCATGCGGATAATCTCGCTTTGGTTGTCGGGAAGCATCTTCGCTATCCGTTCAATATCGGCCATCGTCTGTTGATATACAATTTGATTTTCGTAGCAGTCGTCCATGAAGACACAATCTCCCACTATTTCATGTTCGGAATCCTCCGTTGACACTTCCAACACAGCCGAACGCTGGCGGTGGTAGTCAAGTATCAGGTTGTGCGCAATGCGTACCATCCATGAAACGAATTTTCCTTCTGCATGATAACTCCCATTTTGGATGCGGCATATAATCTTTACGAAAGTTTCCTGGAAAAAATCATCCGCAAGGCTTTCATTATGCACAAGAAAAAGGATATAGTTATACAATTTGTCTTTATGACGCTCAAGCAAAGCGTCAAACGCCTCATTGTTGCCTTCGGCGTACATCTTTACCAACGTATCGTCGGAAAGGCCATGAAATGTTGTCATTACTTCTTTATATTAAATTAGAGTAACATTTATCTTATAGGCATTTGTTTTAAGTTACGACAAAACTGATTTATGGGGCAAAGATACACATATATACAATATGTCCCTAATATATTTGCTTGTTTTTTTCAATTTTTTAATATATCCCTCTATAATCCCAACTCAATGGCGGCGGGAAAAATGCGCAGAGGGTCGCCCCAACAAAGCAAGCTGCTTGTCATGGC
>DCGD01000080.1:15302-16054 GCA_002315195.1 Prevotellaceae bacterium UBA1787
ACCCGCTTTCCATTCAGGACAACCGTTACCGACTTGCCAAAATCCACCAATTCCTCACACAAATACAAGGTAAGCCCAATCTTCCTGGCAGGTGTGGCGTAAGTTCTTGCAAAACGTTTCTCAATGCCGAATTGTGGGTCAACCTCCGTACATGTATATTTGATGTCCTGCACCTGGATGGTGACCACATTGTCCTTCATCGTCACCTCATAGCGCGTGCGCAAGGCGGTGTCGAAATTCTGTGCTTCGTGAACGGCGATGTTATAGAATCCTTTCCTATGCATACCGTCCATGTCGAAATCCTCCCATAGGAAATGCTTGGGATAAGGATTGCGTTTGAAACTGCGCAGCCAAGTAGGCGTGACACCGTACGGGATGCCATGTCCACAGTTCTCCACCAAGGTCACTTCATGGCGAAATTCCTCAGGATAGCTTTTCTGAAGACTGTCGAGCGCCCTTTTTGTAACTTGCGTCAATTCGTTGCGATAGAAACTGAAATCCTTTTCACCGGTGCGGAGTGAGAACGCCACGTTGCCCAGGTTCTCGGCCGGGGCGTTCTTCAGAGGCTCCCCTCCCGCCATTGGACCGAAAGCGGCAAAATAATCGGCATAGAACGAAGCAAGGCGCTGACTGCCGTAACCTCCCTCGCTGATACCAAACATGTAAAAGCGATATGGATCCAACTCCCCTGAAGCAAAAGCAAGGCGCAACAATTTCTCCCAGGCATATTGTTTGGCACGCTGATACCAACG
>DCGD01000080.1:16109-16289 GCA_002315195.1 Prevotellaceae bacterium UBA1787
GGTCCGTCCACAAAACCACACGCCAACCTGTAACCTATGCTCCATTCAATGAACTTTGGACCGGAACCATGGAGATAGAGGAAAAGAGGGTAGCCTTCGTATGGACGCGCGCCCTTGCTGCCATAGACGTATGGCATCACGGCATTCGCCTCAAGTTCTTCAGGCAGTTTCCATTGGCTT
>DCGD01000080.1:16342-18629 GCA_002315195.1 Prevotellaceae bacterium UBA1787
CTGGTCATCAGCCTCAGCCAACATTTTTTTCCATAAGTTCCATACCTTGTTCCTGACCTCTCCAACCTCCGACCATTTCAATTTGCCTTTGTGCTTGGTAAGTGATGGGTTGTCGGTGTGTTGGAAACCATTTTTCAAAGTCTGATATATCTGAGTTTCATCCATGATTTTATCCGACGCCACAACATTTGACGCATTCAGTACCACAGAAACTAACAATGCATTAAATATAAAACCGCTTTTCATAAACTATCAACGTCTAATATGCTTCTCTAACTATATGTTATTATCTTTTGGTTCTCAGGTTACGAAAAAAGTCCTGCATGAGTTGTCGGGATTCCTCCTCCATAACGCCCGATGTCACCTGAGTCTTTGGATGCAAAATGTAAGGGGCGAACTGCGAATATCCTCTCTTGGCATCCGATGCCGCATAAACCAACCTTCGGATCTGCGCCCACGCAATGGCGCCTGCGCACATGGCACAAGGCTCCACGGTAACATAAAGGACACAATCCGTAAGATATTTGCCTCCCAAAGCCTGCGCGGCGGCAGTGATGGCCTGCATCTCCGCATGGGCAGTCACGTCATTAAGCCGTTCCGTAAGGTTGTGCGCCCTCGCCAGGATGCGTCCCTGGCACACAATAACCGCCCCAACGGGTATCTCACCTTCCTCGAATGCCAGCCTTGCTTCCGCCAATGCCTTGGACATATAAAATGCGTCTTCCATTTTAAGGTAAGATTATGGAGTTATTTCAAGTTTGTAACCTCTTGTCGCAAGTTACCGCCATGAAAGTGTTCCTTTCCCTTCACACGGGCAATTGCCTGTTCCTCAACTTAACGCCAATTTCCGTCCGACACGTCATTTGTCCCAATCCACAAATGGATGCCGACTGAGATAAGAATTGTAATAACGGACATCACCGGTCACTTCCCTACCCAAAAACGTGGGTTTGTCGAATGGCTCATCAGGTGACATCAACTCTATTTCCGCCACGACAAGTCCCTCATTGTCACCATGAAACTCATCCACCTCGAATTGTTTGGAACCGCACGGGACCAAATAACGGATTTTGTCAATGATGCCGGGGAGACAGATGGGAAACAACACCTCGGCCTCACTTGTCGTTATTTCCTTCTCAATTTCCATGCGGGACAAACCATCTTCCGATGAAGGTCCCTTTATCGTAAGATAAGCCCTCTCGCCGTACCTTCGCACGCGAACCGTGCGGCTCTTGTCGGCAACAATGTAACCTTGTACGATGCGTGCATGCGAAACGGAACTTTTCCTGTATTCTCCGCACACAAGAAACTTGCGTTCAATCTCTTCTGCCACTTTCAGCAATCCTTATGCCATGGAGACAGCATACACGATGAGCAAGGCTGCCATCAAGACGATAAGACCTATGAAAATACCATTTACCACTTTCTTGGCCTGGCGTTCCTGATTTTGTTCTCTTCTCTTTGCTGCTATTTTACTACGTTGACTCATAATTGTTGTATTTAATATGTTATTCTTGAAAATTGTCATTCATTCATGTTTCCGGAATAAGTCATCAGGTAGGCCTTGATGAAACCGTCAATTTTGCCATCCATCACGCCCCCCACATCGCTCGTCTGAAAACCGGTCCTGTGGTCCTTCACGCGTCTGTCATCGAAAACGTAACTGCGTATTTGACTTCCCCACTCTATTTTTTTCTTGCCCGCCTCAATCTTGGCCTGCGCGGCGCGGCGGCGTTGCAGTTCGCGATCATACAATTGGCTGCGAAGCAAGCGCATGGCATTCTCGCGGTTTTCCAATTGTTTGCGGCTTTCGGTATTTTCAATGAGGATTTCCTCCTCCTCTCCCGTTTCAGGGTCGGTATATTGGTAGCGCAAGCGCACGCCGGTCTCCACCTTGTTGACATTCTGTCCACCGGCACCGCCGGAACGGAACAGGTCCCAAGAAATCTTGGACGGATCGACTGCCACCTCTATGGTGTCGTCCACCAACGGTGTCACAAACACACTTGCAAATGAGGTCATGCGTTTTCCCTGCGCGTTGAAAGGTGAAACACGCACAAGGCGATGCACACCATTCTCGGACTTCAAATATCCATACGCACTGTCACCCTCGATTTCCATGGTTACAGTCTTGATGCCCGCCTCGTCACCATCCTGCAGATTGCTGATGGTGCATTTGTAGCCTTGTTCTTCAGCGTAGCGGATATACATGCGCATCAACATGGAAGCCCAATCCTGGCTTTCCGTTCCCCCGGCGCCTGAATTGATTTTCAGCACACAATCCATG
>DCGD01000108.1:0-642 GCA_002315195.1 Prevotellaceae bacterium UBA1787
AATTTTATAAGTTTATCAAATCGGTCAATGACAGAATGTCCTTTTTGCAAAAATTTTACACGGATTTGTCGGAGATGGACTTCGAGACCTTTGAGCAGGCACACAAAAAGCATTGCTCGCGCGGTTTTTTGAAATGTTTGAAAACACGTTACAAAAAGGCGCATGGCGTTAAGGGATATGACTGGAACTTGTTTTTTTGCAACGATAGCAAAAAAAGTATGCCCGATGAATTTTCATACATGAACGACCGATGGAAAAACTTGAATGAAGATTGTGTGACGTTCATGTATGGGCAGGATACCGTTTGGGTGAACCGACATAAACATTGTTTTTACAATGAGGAGGACAAATGGTATTGCGCCCATTTCGGAAAACAGCAGGTAATGGTGATGATTGAGGGAGAGAACGCGCACGTTGCCATTACGGGACTGCTGAACATTACCCGTGACATTGGCTTCTTGACGGAACATGACCGTTAGCGCGTATATGGCGAATTATCATAACAAGCGGAAAATGAGATACTTTGTAATAGTTTTGTTTTTTTTGTGCATCAGTTTGAATGTAAGTGCGTTGGATGGGACGGTGTCCCCCCAATTGCAGCATAAGGGGATGAAATATGAGAAGGGAACCATCGTGCCCTAC
>DCGD01000108.1:668-983 GCA_002315195.1 Prevotellaceae bacterium UBA1787
ACCGGGCGCCAGGGCCGACAGTTGCGCCGTTTACGTTCTGTTGGAACTGGACGTGAATTTTTCGTCCGTACTGGAACCGCTGTTCAAGGAAAAGGTCATACCGGAGGGGATTGTGCGGTATGTTTACCTGGGGACATTGTATTCCACTATGAGTGGAAACCCGGAACAGAAGCGTTGGCTCCGTGCGGAAGAGTTTGATCAGAACGGACCGGAATTCGTGAACCTCATCGTGGAAGAAATTCTGCCTTCGGCGGCCGCCGAAGCCGGAATTGTCGTTTCACGAAACCCGGACCGCCATTTCATTCATGGTGGCTC
>DCGD01000108.1:992-4155 GCA_002315195.1 Prevotellaceae bacterium UBA1787
GCTCACATGGAACGCGTTGTGGTACCGCAATGACTTTTTCCATCGCGGTTTTTTGTCCAGCCCCACATTCAGCGCCATGAGAGGCGGAGAGGAACCTATGGTGCTGGTTCGCAAGACGGAACCGCGTCCCATTCGGGCTTACATCACATCAGGCACCATTGAACCCGACTATTTTTTCGGCGACTCCTATTATGTAGCTTGCAATGCGGCGGATGCATTGCACTATGCCGGCTATGACGTAGAATTTGAATTGTACGCACAGGGGACGCATTGCTTCAACCGATACGATGCGGAAACATGGAGAAAGGTGATGAAATGGGTGTTTGAACCAGAGAAAGTCGTCGTGCCGAGGCGTTCCGTGCGATTTTCATCTCTTGTTCCCGATGGGTCCGTTTGGCAAGATGCGGGCTTGGTGAATCTTCCCATCCATACCGTTTCGCGCAACTCGCGGGCTGTATATGAAATGAAGCGTGGGAAACTGAAAATCAAGTCATTGGTGAATCGAAAAACACAGGTCCTGGATTTGGATAATGTTTCCTCCATTGCGTTTTCGTCTGATTTATGGAGGTTGTACGTGGCGGATGTGTCGCGTCGTTTCATCTATGCTTACTCGCTTGACAGTTTCGGACTACCCGTTTCCAAATACGCGCTCGCACCGCTGCATCTTCCGCATGACTGCAGGAACATAGGCGGCAAGGACTTGTGCGTGAGCAGTGATGACCGCGTTTTCGTCGCCACGGAATTGGGCGTTCAGTCTATATGTTCCTTTGGTCTTACCGACATCATTTTGCCCTTGCCGCAGGATGCCCCGGCGGATGCGGTTTGGTTGGCGGATGGTTGGCTGTATGCCCGCTCGGTGGATGGCAAGGTATATAAACGTACCGTCAAGACAACGGCGCATGATGGCAAAACATCTTCCACCCCGTCCGAGCAGAACTATGCCGATGGTTTCGATTATTCGCGTCCTCACTTGGAAAATGAATTCAATCGCTACCAAAAAGGTGAAGTTCTGAAGGCGTATTGAACGGCTGTGATCGTGGTTATTTCGTTTTTTTTACGAAATGGCACTGGAAGCATCAAAAAAAAGGATGAAGATTTTGTGGTTTCCAAAAAAGTTGTTACCTTTGCACCGCAATTGGGAAAAAAGCCGAAATGGCTCAGTTGGTAGAGCAATTCATTCGTAATGAATAGGTCCCCGGTTCGAGTCCGGGTTTCGGCTCAAGCACGAATAGAGAGGCAAGTGAAAACTTGCCTCTCTATGTAATTTGTTGGATATTGCAAACATTCTTTCTGTTTTGCCATTCCAATAACGTGTCCGTTTACTATGGTTTACAGTCGGGGCCGGATGTTCAGTTTTCCATTGTAGAGGGGTCGCTCTCGTCGTCAAGCAATTTGGGTATGGGGTTTTTGCTGTTTTGCTTGGCGCCCAGTTTGATGAGCAGGTTGGCTGTGGTGTTGATGCTGTAGCCTCCTTCGGTGATTTTCTTCCTTCCGCTTTCGTATGCAGCGGTCAAGGAAGCGAGCGCCTTGCCCATGGCTTCATATTCTTTCCAAAATTGGCCCACGCGTTTCAGCATTTCGTCGGCCAGGGAATATACCTTTTCATGGTTTTCCTTTTGGATAATCTGCGTCCAGGTGAGGTTGATGATTTTCAGGGCGGCATACAATGTTTGTTCATCGGCGATGAATACGTTTTTTTCCATCGCCTTGCGCCACAAATCCGGCTGTGCGTTCAATGCCGTCCATAATGCGCCTGTATGCGGAACGAACATAATGACATAGTACATCTTGACTTTGGGCGGTTGAATATAGGAAGAATAGTCCTTTTTGGAAAGTTCATTTACATGTTTCTGGATGCTTTCAATGTGTGCTTTGAGGAATTTTTGACGTTCTTTTTCGTCCTCGGCATTCACGTAGTCCATGTAGGCCGACAGGGAGACCTTGGAATCGATGATGAGTTCCCGGCGTTGGTCGAGGTGAACGATGACGTCGGGTCTCATGATGTTTCCCTCGTCGCTTTTTACGTTGTTGCCCGAAGCATCCCTGATGGTGGCTTGTGTGTCATATTGTATGCCTTTCGTGAGTCCTTGGGATTTCAGGAGTTCATCCAATATGGTTTCGCCCCAGTCGCCTTGCACTTTTCCGGTGTGCTTGAACACGCGTGTCAGTTCATCCGTGCTTTCCTTTGCCGCCCGGCTTTGGTTGAGCATGTGTTCGATGTTTGTTTTCATTTCGCCTGACAAGTTGGCTTGTTGTGTGGCGTTGTCTTCCATGGCTTTCTTCATGTTGGCAATGGTTTCGCGGAGGGGATTGACAATTCGCCCGAGGTTGGTGTGGCTGCTTTCCTCAAATTCGCGTTGGCGCTCCTTCAACATGTCGGAAGTGGCCGCTTTCATTTGCGCGGTGAGTTTTTCCATGGTTTCATTGAAACGCATCTGCATGTTCCCGACGGCTTCCCGATGTCTTTTCTCCTGTTCATCCATTGTCTTTCGATGGGCTTCGTTTCCCTCGTCGATGACTTTTTGGAATTGTTCCTTTATCTCTGCCTTTTGGTGAGCGAAATCGTTCTTGAGATCGTTGATGGTGTTTTCGTAATGTGTTTTTAGTTCGTCAATCCTCGCCGCGTAGGCATCGTGGATTTTTTGGTCATGGTCTTTTTCTTCCTCCCTGTCCCTTTCCCTTTCTTCCTTGATTTGGGACAAGGCATTCTTGTGTGACTCACGCAATGATTTCAACTCAACGTCAAACATGTTTCTCTCATGTAGAAGCTCGTTTTTCTCTTTCGTGAGCGCTTCGACATCCGTACGAAAAGAAATGTTTTCCTGTTTCAGGCGGTTCGCCTCTTCTTCCTTCAGTTCAAGTCTTGTCGCCAACGTGCTCATCTTGATTTTGACGAAGAGCATGCCTATGACGATGCCTATGACAAATCCTATTGCAATGAATGTTATTTCCATATCCTTTATTAAAAACGCGGCAAAATTAAGCATTTAATGCTTCGGAAGGGTTGAAATCACGCGAAAATTCGTTTCCGACGCTATTGAAATGTTTTTTATTCTTCTTTTGCTTTCTTATTTTGCAAAAAAGTTGTTCAAGTTAAAAAATAGTTGTAATTTTGCACTCGCTAACAGGAATTGTCGGCATCGGAAAGTAGCGCAGTTGGTAG
>DCGD01000108.1:4197-4918 GCA_002315195.1 Prevotellaceae bacterium UBA1787
GGCGTTCGAGTCGCCTCTTTCCGACCAAGAAGGGTGATGGTTCATGACCATCGCCTTTTTCGTATCTTATGAGGAATGGCGTATAATAAAATTTTATTGTGGATGTTCCCTAAAGGAAGGGTAAAGGTTGCAAATTCAGGAGTATTCTGATTGCGGATATACCTTGAAGCGGCGTGAACCGCATTTGGGCATTTCACATGTGTAAGAATTATTCGCCCGACCTGTCGGATTTGCTGAAAAATGGTTGAAAAATGCAAACACGACTGCAAAAAAAAAATACATAAATCACGATTTTACAAGTATTTGCGGTTCATTGGCATGAATGTAGCAAATAATAATCTAAAATTCTCACGAACAAAATGCAAAAAAGTTGTATTTTTACACTTAATAGAGAAAATAGCATCTCTACGCGCCTCACATGTTACATATGCTGGGGTACTTTCGTGTGGTATTGACTGACGCCATACGTTTGTTGCCTTTTCTCTTTTCAGTGCCGGCGCAGGGCGTTGGCCACATGTTTAGAAAATAAAAAAAATAAATAATGGACCACAAATGGACATATCGGACTCTTACTCCTGAAAAGATGGAGACTGCCAAAAAGTTGTCTGCGGAGATGGGAATCAGTAGTCTGCTCGGTCTTCTTCTTCTACAACGGGGGATTGTCACCGCACACGACGCGAAAAGATTTTTCCGTCCGCAACTGTCGGATCTCCATGACCGG
>DCGD01000108.1:4934-5377 GCA_002315195.1 Prevotellaceae bacterium UBA1787
ATGAAAGACATGGACAAAGCCGTCAGGCGAATCAACGAGGCCATGGGATTAAAGGAGAAAATACTCATCTATGGTGACTATGATGTGGATGGTTGCACTGCTGTTGCTTTGGTTTACAAATTTCTATATCGTTTCTATTCGAATGTAGATTACTATGTCCCAGACAGATACGAAGATGGCTATGGCATTACGTTCCACAACATCGACCGCGCGGCTTCCATGGGCGTCAAGTTGATCATCATCTTGGATTGCGGTATCAAGGCCATCCAAGAAATCAACTACGCCAACAGCAAAGGCATAGATTTCATTATATGCGACCATCACATACCAGACAAAGAACTGCCCGCCGCGCATGCCATTCTTGACCCCAAGAGAGACGATGAAACCTATCCTTATCACGACCTCTCCGGATGCGGCCTCGGCTTCAAGTTGATGCAGGCTTT
>DCGD01000108.1:5439-5625 GCA_002315195.1 Prevotellaceae bacterium UBA1787
ACGAACTCTGCGCCATCAGCATCGGCGCCGACATTGTGCCCATCATGGGTGAAAACCGCATACTGGCATATCATGGGCTGAAGCGTTTAAACACCAACCCGAGCGTAGGATTGCAAGCCATAATGCACGTCTGCGGCTTGGAGGAAAAGGAGATTACGATGAACGAAATCATTTTCCGCATCGGTC
>DCGD01000109.1:0-8465 GCA_002315195.1 Prevotellaceae bacterium UBA1787
AATTATTTACAAATATCATCTAACAGAAGCTTACCCTTGATTTCCGTAATCCCTTCTTCTGGTGTGAGACGTTTCTGTTCTCCGGTAATCATGTTCTTCAAACTGATGGTTTGCGTCTTGATCTCGTCCTCGCCAACCAATGCCACGAAAGGAATGTTGCGAGCGTTCGCATAGCTCATCTGTTTTTTCATTTTCGCAGAATCGGGGTATACTTCCGTGCGGATGCCTGCTGATCGCATTTGGGCTGCCAGTCGGACGCATTGAAGAGCCTCATTTTCTCCAAAATTGATGAAGAGAAGTTGTACTCCCGTCAGCACGTCGGCAGGGTAGAGGTTTAGTTGGTTGAGTACGTCGAAGATACGGTCGGCACCAAACGAGAAACCAACACCGCTCAAGCCTGGCAAGCCGAAAATGCCCGTGAGGTTGTCATAACGTCCCCCGCCCGTGATTGACCCAATGGCGACATCCAAGGCCTTAACCTCAAAAATGCAGCCGGTATAATAGTTGAGTCCACGAGCCAATGTCAAATCAAATTCAACGGAATTGGCAAGTCCCAATTTCTCAAGATTGCCGATGACGAAGGAACATTCCTCAATACCGGTTTTTCCTGTTTCATCATTTTGCAGCATTGTCCGTATGGTGGCCAAACGCTCGTCGTTGTCACCGTTTAGAGTAAACAAGGGCGAGAGTTTTTCGATGGAATCGGGCGAAATGCCGGCTTCTCTTAGTTCAGCGCATACGCCGTCTGCTCCTATCTTGTCCAATTTGTCGATGGCTGTGACAATGGTTGTCATTTTGTCCGGTTCGCCAATATAATTGCAGATGCCGGCAAGAATTTTTCTGTTGTTTATCTTAATGCAGACGCGTATGCCAAATTTTGCAAATACGGTATCTACAATCTGCATAAGTTCAACTTCATTAAGCAGTGAGTTGGAACCGACCACGTCCGCGTCGCATTGATAGAACTCGCGGTAGCGTCCTTTCTGTGGTCTGTCCGCGCGCCAAACAGGTTGAATTTGGTAACGCTTGAATGGAAGTTGAAGTTCTTCGCGATGCTGGACAACGAAACGCGCGAAAGGTACGGTCAAATCATAGCGCAGACCTTTTTCGCATAGTCGCGCCGCCAATTTCGGAGCGCTTTGTTCCCGCCATTCATCAGATGAAATGGAATTTTTAAAATCACCGGAATTGAGGACTTTGAATAACAGTTTGTCACCTTCCTCACCATATTTTCCCATCAGTGTAGATAGGTTCTCCATGGATGGAGTTTCAATCTGTTGGAAGCCGTAAAGAGAGAAAACTTCGCGTATGGTATTGAATATATAGTTTCGCTTAGCCATTTCCAACGGAGAGAAATCGCGCGTTCCTTTTGGTATGCCGGGTTTTGAAGCCATGATTGAAATTATTTTTGTTTTTTTCTGATATTGAACAAAGCAACGCCAATGATGCATAAAATGAGTAAGACAATGGCGCAATATGCGATTGCTTCGGTGATGTCGATACTTTTCGGTTTGAACGTCAAGACGATTTGGTGTTCTCCCGCTGGAATATAGGCCGCCCTCAAGGTATAGTTGGCGCGCCCCATTTGTGAGGGCTGTCCATCAATCTCTATCGACCAGCCTGGATAATAGATTTCAGAGAAGACGACTAAGCCACCTTTTTTACTTGAAGCGCTGTAATGCAATTCATTGGCATCGTACTTGATTAGTTGGATGTTTCGGGTAGTATCCACTTCCGTATTTTCTGCTTTGGCGAATAGGTCTTTGTAAGCCGCATCGGCCACAGCGGTCTTATGCAAGTTTATCCTATGGAGTGATTGAATTTCGGTGTTGGCATTGTCAACAAATTCAACATTGTCAACAAACCAAGCGTTTCCCATTGCAGCCTTATTCTCAAGCGGAATGGGTTCTTTTTGTGTTGGTAGGATGAAATACTTGGTATTAAGCATGTTCAAGACGGGGCAGATGCTGTCCAATTCCGTTTGTGTAAATTGACCTTCCGTATTTTGCAATGCAGTTGTGAAAACGCCTATTTCAGGTGAAATGCAGGCATTTATCAAGTCCTGGTATCGTCCGAGTTTTGCTGCATGGTAACCGCCTATGCTCTTGTGCCAATATGATGTTTCATTTTCATTGAAAGTGTTGCGTGAAAGGTTAAGCACACGATAGTCAAGCGACTTGTCTTGCAGAATGTATTCATCAGCGGCTGTCTTTACGAAACCGTTATGGTTCATTTCGGGTTCTACAAAATTGTTGTCGTTCAAGTAACGCTTATTTACATCGTACATGTCAATCAAGCAAAGCAAGCCAATCATGAAAACAGTCGGTGTGGCTTTCAGTTTTTTGAAACGGTAGGCCATGATGAGGACAAAGCCAATCAAAACGATGAAGAAACTTCTCCATGCATCCGCTGTGAAAATTGCCACTCGCATTTCTGAAAGATTGGCAAGAATGGCGTTGGCAAAATCAGGGTTGTCACTTAAAGCCTTTCGGATTTGTGTATTTTCGGTGCTGGATATGAACGATGTGAAGAAAGAAGTTGGTAGCAAGGCGAACAAAAGTGCGATTCCACCGGTCAAAGCCAAACTCACATATAATTTCCATGGATGTGTTGTAAGCGTTTTGGGTTCTTGCATGATTTTTGCCAAAGCCATTATCGCCAAAAGTGGAATGGTAAATTCCGCGATTACGAGTATGGATGCGACGGTTCTGAATTTGTTGTACATCGGCACGTTGTCAATGAAGAAATCCGTGAACGGCATGAAATTGTGTCCCCATGACAACAGAATGGACAGGACGGTGACCAAGAAAAGACACCATTTCATCGGACCTTTTATGACGAACAATCCTAATATGAAGAGGAACATAACGAAAGCGCCAACATATACGGGACCTGAAGTGCCTGGCTGTTCTCCCCAGTATTGTCCAAATTGGTTGTACAATTGCCCGAACTGAGGGTTGGCTTTCTTCATGGCGGTTTCGTTTGCCGATATGGGAATTGAAGCCCCACCTTTAGTGTTTGGTACCAGCAAAGTCCATGTTTCGCCTATCCCGTAACTCCATTGCGTGATGTAGCTTTTGCTTAGACCGCCTTTCTGTTCCCCGTTATTTGTTGGCAATGCAACGTCTCCACGCATGGATTGCTTGCTGTATTCGTATGTGTGGTAAAGATTGGACAAATTTGCGGCGCAGGCAAGGACGGCAGCGATGGCCATGGTCAGGGTCGCTTTTGAAAATTGCGCCCAAGTATGCTTTCTTGCCGCTTCAATCAGGTAAGCGATGAACATGAATGCCATTACCGCCATGAAATAATAGGTCATTTGCAGGTGGTTGGACAAAATTTGGAAAGCAAGGAACAAGGCCGTCACTGCGCCGCCCAACAAATATTTTCCGCGGTAGCACAGTATCATGCCTGCGATGGTGGGAGGAATGAAAGCCAATGTAAGCACTTTCCAAATATGACCGGCGGCGATGATGATGAAGAAATAAGAGGAGAAAGTCCATAAAATGGCGCCGACCACGGATATGAGTGGCTTTTGCTGCAAAGCCCTCATCAAAATGTAAAAGCCGAGTAGAAGAATGAATACATACATCATTGCTCCGCCTAAACCGAGTTCATAGATGTTTCTGAAGGTGTCCAGCAAAGAACGTGAACCATAACTTGGAGAGATTTGGTAAGTCGGCATTCCACTGAACAGTGAATTCGTCCAGCGGGTGACTTCTCCCGTTTTCTGCAAGTGGCTGCCAATTTCCTGGCCTGCTCCGATTCCGCCGGTGTTGTCGTCTCCCGACAAGACCAATCCCTGTGTTGCAGGTGTAAAGAAATACGTCAGCGAGAGACACAGAAAGAAGAGAATGGCATAAATGTCTCCAGATACTTTTTTTAGGAAAGTCATCATAGTAGTGCGTATTAATATCTATAATTTTCAGCCTTGAACGGGCCGTCTTTCTTGACGCCAATATAAGCCGCCTGTTCTTCTGTCAGTTCGGTAAGGTGTGCGCCGACGCTTTCAAGGTGCAGACGCGCCACTTCTTCATCCAATTTTTTCGGAAGTACATAGACCCCCGTCTTGTAGTCGTTTGTGAAAAGTTCAATCTGTGCCAATGTTTGGTTGGTGAAAGAATTGCTCATGACAAAACTCGGGTGTCCGGTGGCGCAACCTAAATTCACCAGACGACCGTCCGCCAAAACCGTAATGCGTTTTCCGCTTGGGAACAGATAGCTGTCAACTTGTGGTTTTATGTTAGTGCGTACAACGTCTTTCATCTTGTGGAGTTTCTCAATTTGTATTTCTCCGTCAAAGTGTCCGATGTTGCAGACAATGGCCTCATCGGGCATTTGTTGTAGGTGTTCCAACGTGATGACGTCGATGTTGCCGGTCGCGGTGACAAAGATGTTGCCTCTGGGAGCTGCTTCGTCCATGGTGACAACCTCGTAGCCTTCCATGGCTGCTTGTAGGGCGCAGATGGGATCAACTTCGGTGATGAGAACGCGCGCGCCGCAGGAACGTAAACTTTGAGCGCAGCCTTTTCCTACATCTCCGTATCCGCATACAACGCAAACTTTTCCGGCAATCATGACATCCGTAGCTCGGCGTATGCCATCAAGCAGAGATTCTCTGCAACCATATAGATTGTCGAACTTGCTTTTCGTGACGGAGTCGTTCACGTTGAATGCAGGGAATAGCAGTTCGCCTTTTTGTTGCATGACATACAAGCGATGAACTCCTGTTGTCGTTTCCTCGCTAACGCCCTTTATAGTTGCCGCCGTGCGCTGCCAGCGTCCTTTGTCAGCGGACAGAACTTGCTTCAGCATATTCTTCAAAGCCGCCTCGTCATCGCTTCCGGAAGGTGTGTCAAGCATCTCAGGATTGTTTTCCGCAGCCACCCCAAGATGAACGATCAAGGTCGCATCGCCACCGTCATCGACTATCATGTTGGGCAGTTGTCCATTTGGAAAATTCATTGCCTGCAAAGCGCACCACCAGTATTCTTCTTGTGTTTCACCCTTCCATGCAAACACGGGAATTCCGGCTTTTGCAATGGCGGCGGCGGCATGGTCCTGGGTTGAGTAAATGTTGCAGGAACTCCATCTGACTTCCGCGCCCAATGTCACCAATGTTTCAATTAATACGGCAGTTTGAATGGTCATGTGAAGTGAGCCCATGATGCGCGCGCCTTTCAATGGCTTGCTTTCACCATATTGTTTACGCAATGCCATCAAGCCCGGCATTTCGTGTTCTGCTACCCTGATTTCCTCGCGTCCGAAATCCGCGAGCGAAATATCTGCTACTTTGTAAGGCAATGAACTGAAAAGTTCGTCCGCCTTGATGGTTGTGTTGCTCATAATAAATAACGTGTGTAAGTATCGATATAATTAAGATGCAAAGTTACGAATATTTTGAAATTTACGGGTCTAAATGATGCTCAAAGCTGAATAACAAAGAATGGGTGCCGTGCTTGAATCAAGAAACAGTCTCTCCATATTTCATTTTGCTGTCAGTCATCATGTGTCTCACTTGCGCCATGTCGTCACGTTTGCAAATCATGATGATGTCTCCATTTTCAATGATTAGGAAATTGTCAATGTCGCTTGCCAGTACGATTTTTCCGGGTGATGTCATGATGACGTTGTTATGAGAATTGTAAAAGGTAGTCCGTGCGTTCTTTACGACGTTGCCATGACCGTCTTTTTGAGAAATAAGGTAATATCCTTCCCAACTGCCCATGTCTCTCCATCCAAACGAACATGGACAGATGCAGACATTTGAGTTTTGTTCCAAAATGACCAAGTCAAGTGATTGGAATCGGTTGCGCGGGAAATTATCTTGTACGTATGCGTCAATTTCTTTTTTGGATTTCTCTCCATTAAGAATGGCGCTGAAACCCTTTGCGTCGGGATATGTCTTGATAAGTAAATCAAGGAATGTTTTGACGTTTCCCATAAACAATCCCGTTGACCAGTAAAACTCGCCGCTATCCACGAAAAAACGTGCGAAATCAAGAGGGGGTTTTTCAGTAAAACTCTTTAACACGGAAAAGCCATCTTTGGTTTGTTCGCCGGCTTGCAGATAACCATACAAAGTGTCCGGTGATGTGGCTTTGACGCCCAACACCAAAAATGTGTCGTTGTTTTCGACGAATGTGAAGCCGTTTTTCACTTTCTGCCTAAAATCATCGTCGCGAATGACGATTTGGTCAGCGGGTGAAACTATGACGTTTGCATCAGGATTTTCTTGCATGATGTAGCAGAGCGTCAGTGTTGTGGCGGGTGCTGTACCCAACTGAACTGGTTCTGCAATCACATGTTCCGGGTTGATTTCCGGGAGTTGCTCCAACACCAAGTCTTTGTAATCCTCGAAAGTGCTTACATAAATGTTTTCAGAAGGGAGAAAGTTGTTGAAGCGGTCGAAAGTGAGTTGTAGCATGGTTCGCCCTATACCCAACAAATCCAGGAATTGCTTGGGCTGTTTTTCGCGGCTGTAAGGCCACAGGCGGCTGCCGATGCCGCCTGCCAAAATGATACAAAAATTATTCATGTCGTTGTTGTAGAATGACGCAAATTTAGTGTTTGTTCCGGCTAAAACAAAATAATGAAGCAGGAATTTTTTGTTCCTGCTTCATTTTCTTTCTTTGACAAGTTGTTATTTACGCAAACCTAACTTGGCGATGATGGCGCGGTAACGTTCAATGTCATTGCGCTTCAAATAGTTGAGAAGCGCACGGCGCTTACCTACCAACTTGGTCAAGGCCCTTTCTGTCGTATTATCTTTACGGTTGGCCTTCATGTGCTCCGTCAAATGGGAAATACGGTAGGAGAACAAGGCAATCTGGCTTTCAGGAGAACCAGTATCCGTGTTAGACTTTCCGTATTGTCCAAAGATTTCTGTCTTCTTGGAAGAATCTAAATACATTGTACTTTATGGTTTGATTGAGTTAATTATAGTGCTTTCAATTAAGCGAGTGCAAAATTAGCAACTTTTTATGTTTCAGCAAAATTTAACAACTGTTTTTTATCAAAATCCGCGTTTCACCACAGAGTTTCCACGTCCATGAGGGAAATTTTGTTGTGTTCATCAATGTCCGACTGACTACATGGCATTACAATGGTAAGTTTTCAAGTGTACTTGACTTATTTACCGATGTTTTTTTGAACGATGGCGTCAATTACGGCTACGGAAGTAATGTTTAGGATGTCGCGTACGGAACTTTCTGTTTCGGTGAAGTGGATGGGTTTGTTCAATCCCATTTGGATAGGGCCGATGATTTCCGCATCGTCACCGAGACTTTTCAGCATTTGTGAACAAATGTTGGCGGAACTTAGGTTAGGGAAGACCAGTGTATTGACTTTCTTTCCGAAAAGTTTTGTGAATGGGTATTTCTCGTCTCTTAACTCATTGTTGAGCGCAAAGCCTACCTGCATTTCTCCATCTACCACAAGATCCGGGTACTCAGTGTGAAGCCGGTCGACGATTTTGTGAACGGTAGAGGGACTGCCTTCGGAGTCAGTGCCAAAGTTGGAGTAGGAGAGCATGGCTATGTTAGGTTCGTGGTTGAAGAAACGTACGGTGTCTGCGCTGAGTCGCGCGATGTCATAGAGTGTTTCTTCGTCGGGGTTTCTGTTGATGAGCGTGTCCGCGAGGAAAAATGTTCCCTGTTTGGAGTTTATGATGTGTACGGCCCCGAAATGTTTGTATGGCGAGCGTATGCCGATGACTTCCTTGGCTACCTTGATTGCACTTCTCCCTTTGGTATAAAGACCCGTGATGAAAGCGTCCGCCTCGCCGGTTTCCACCATCATCATGCCGAAATAGTTGCGCTCGTACATCTTGTCATTGGCTATTTGTGGCGTACAACCGTTGCGTTGGTTGCGTTTGGAAAAAATGTCAGCGTATTCTTCACGTTTCGATGCCATGTTGTTCTGTCTGAGGTTGACAATTTGGATGCCCGTGATGTCAAGGCCCAAATCTTTGGCAATTTGGTTGATGTATTCATCGTTTCCCAATAAGATAGGTTGACAAATGCCATTTTCCTTGGCAATGACGGCTGCACGGAGTACTTTCGGATGCGTACCTTCTGCGAAAATGACCCGTTGAGGATTGGTGCGTGCTATTTCGAACAAAGTACGACTGAGTTTAGTCTCCTTGCCCAACATCTCGCGCAGGTATTCTGAATAAGCCGCCCAATCCGTAATTTTTTTGCGTGCGACACCACTTTCAATCGCGGCTTTTGCTACGGCGGACGATACGCGGATGATGAGACGGGGGTCTACGGGCTTTGGAATGAAATAGTCAGGACCGAACGACAATTGGTTGACGTGGTAAATCCTGTTGACGATGTCGGGAACGGGTTCCTTGGCAAGTGCGGCAATGGACTTTACGGCAGCAATTTTCATTTCTTCATTGATACTACGTGCGGCGGTGTCGAGGGCTCCGCGGAAAATGTATGGGAAGCCGATGACGTTGT
>DCGD01000109.1:8513-8662 GCA_002315195.1 Prevotellaceae bacterium UBA1787
CGGTACTCATCAAGACGTCGCCCCTTGCCGCTTTGGCTTCTTCGTATGAAATTTCAGGTGTGGGATTTGCCAAGGCAAAGATGATGGGGCGTTCTGCCATGCTGCGGACCATCTCCGCCGATACGATGTTTCCTTTCGATAATCCAACG